>JASJCY010000024.1 GCA_030065825.1 Nostocaceae cyanobacterium
AACCTATAAACAAAGTCTGATAAATCAGACTGGGCAAAGTTTTCAGTACGTTTTAACGTACTTGGTGTATTGGTTCCTTGAAATTGATTTCAAGGTGGGTTGTGAGGCTCAACGACATTGGTGCAAGTTATGAGTTGAAACCAACCCAGGTGCATTCCGGTGTGTGAATCAAAGTACAAATTCTTGATATTTTCGATTGGGAACTGACAATTGTAGCGTCTACTTACTCCAAGCCACGACCTGTCTACGGTGTAGGGTGTAGAATACATTCATGTGGAATGGGCATCCCTGCCCGTCCGAATTCTACAAATTATGTTTGTATTGCATAAGCGTGAAATTCGCGATAAAAAATATCCCAAAAATTTTCTGGTGCAGACTTGCTGCACCCTAAGGAGACTTCTCCTAGAGTATTCCAACGCCAGTAGGGGCAGGGTTACCCTGCCCCTACAAGTTTACCCTGTCCCTACAAGTTTACCCTGTCCCTACAAGTTTACCCTGTCCCTACAAGTTTACCCTGTCCCTACAAGTTTACCCTGTCCCTACTAGGTTACTCTGCCCTTACTCAACGGGAGTAGAGAACCATACACTTCAGAATCCTAGGTGTTTCTAACCGGGAGAAGATGTCAAACTGCACCACTATTTTTTTGGAATAGAATAACTAGCGTCTTCAAAATTAGTTTCAAATCATATAACAAACTCCAGTTTTTTTGGTACTGCAAATCTAAACGAATTACATCCTCAAATTTACGTATAGTAGAGCGTCCATTCACTTGCCATTCTCCAGTCATACCTGGTTTAACATCCAAACGTTGCCACTCAGGTACTTCATAACGTTCAACTTCATCAGGTGTAGGTGGTCTGGTGCCTACTAAACTCATTTCTCCTTTGAGGACATTCCAAAATTGTGGTAGTTCATCTAGACTAGTTCGGCGCAAAAAATTGCCAATACCTGTAATCCGGGGATCATTATCAATCTTAAAAAACGCTCCTTGCACTTGGTTTTGTTGTTCTAGTTCGGCTTTCCTCGCTTCTGCATCCACATACATCGAGCGAAATTTCCAAATCTGAAAGCGCTTACCCATCCAACCACAACGGGTTTGACTGAATAAAATTGGACCGGGATCGTCTAGGGTAATTGCTATGGCAATAGGGATCGACAAAATTGCTGTAATTACCAAACCAACCAGTGCCCCTACAATGTCTATAAACCTTTTCATCCAAGAACGTATAGAAGGATGGGTAGTCGGTAACTGTTCTTCTAGCTGACGAGGTTGTGGTGGTGGTGCATTAATGGCAGATTCAATGGGAAAAACCCCATCTAGTTCTGTAAGATTTAAAACTGCCATTACCTGAGAGGTAACATTACGCAGGATCAATTCAATTCCTTTTTCCTGAGTTAGTTTATAGTTACTGACCAAGGCACCTAAACCGCTACTATCCATAAAAGTAGTTTGGTTAAAATCAATGATAATTTGCCCAGGAGGTGTAATCACCTCCATTAGTTCTTGACAGGTTTGCTTAAAAGCTACAGCCTCCAGTACGCTTAAACGCGAAGGCACCTGCACTAAAGCCGATTCGTTAAGGAACGTAACCGGAAAATTTACCTGTTGGGGTTGGCTGGTCATGAAACTTTGCACTTGTATTGCTGTTTTAATTTCATCTGCCAAACGTAATTGTTTACTAGCAAATGACTTCACCTCATATTGAGGAGCTAGAACTAGTCGCTAGTACCGCTGCGCGGGAGTAATGCATTCACGCATAAGAGCGGAATTTCCGCTGACGCGTCTACAAAAGTAATGTGTTTCCTCGCTTTGACCTTTTGTAAATAGCCTGCTTATTTCTGCCGAACTGTACTAGTTACTTGAGTTGAGATTGTCAATCGCCAGGGACGATTCACAATATATAAAGAAGACAAAAAAACTCTTGTTGTTGTGCCAAGGTGGCGCATAGGCGTTGCTATTATCCAAAAATGAGTGTGAAAAATAATACTGAAATTAAAAATGCACGCTTGATTGAAATATTTTCCGCTATTCAGGGAGAAGGACTAAATGTAGGAACACGTCAAATATTTATTCGCTTTGCTCTGTGTGACTTGCGCTGCCATTTTTGCGATAGCGCTCACACTTGGAGTGTACCTACCAGTTGCCGGGTAGAGCAAACTCCTGGATTACGTGACTTTGAAATACACCCTAATCCCGTCTCTCTACCTGTGTTACTAAAATGGGTCCAGCGACAAAATGCACCTCTGATACACGATAGCATTAGCCTCACAGGAGGAGAACCACTTCTTCATGCTAGCTTTTTAGTAGAATTCCTACCCCAAGTACGTTCTGCCACCGGATTACCTATTTACCTGGAAACTGGCGGACATCGCCCAGAACAACTAGACATGATTCTGCCCTATCTAGATTCTGTGGGTATGGATTTAAAACTACCAAGTGTCAGTGGCGAAAGTCGTTGGCAAGAACACGCAAACTTCCTTCAACTTTGTAAAAAAGCACAATTAGAGGTATTTGTCAAGATAATTGTTTCTCAAAATACAGACCCTACTGAGTTAAAACACTCAGGTGAATTGGTAGCAGAGGTTAGTCCTGATATACCCATATTTTTACAACCTGTGACCCCTCTAGAATCCTCTGTTGCGCTGTCTACCCAAATGCCCATGCTTGCACCCGAGCCTGCTCAAGTGTTAAAGTGGCAATCTTTGATGAAGAAATTTGTCAACCAAGTACGGGTGGTGCCTCAGACCCATAAAATGTTAAATCAATTGTGATTGGGGTAGGGTAAAGGGTGAAGGTTAATGATTTCACTATTACCCATTACCTATTACCCATTACCGACCCTCATGGTTTAATATCCAGGCTCATTCATAGTCCGGGATTTTGCTTTTGCTTTATTAGCACTGCGTTTGAGGGCAGAAAGTCGAGCTTCGTATTTTGAACGCTGACGCTTACTAGCAGTTTTATCAATTAAAGTTTTTAGGGCACTACCCAAACTCTTATAGGCATTGGGAAGGCTATAACCAAAACGTTGTGCTAAAGCGATGGCTTTTTCGTCAGCTTCTATTAATTCTTTAACTTGCTTCTCGCCATTATTTTTTTGATATAGTCGCCAGCCGGAAACGCCACATAAAGCCAAAGCGAGTAAGAGTAACAGTCCATCCTGTACCCATAACTCCCCTACAGCACCGCCTAAACCGATTGCTAGAGCCGCCATTTCCCAACCATCTTTGGGGATGGTATCATTTTGAATGCGGGCGACTTCATGCCAGAACAGCAGATTTCGCTGATCCATCGCCAGGTCATCCCATTTTACCAAGTCAATTTGGATTTCTACCTGGTCTTTGCCAATTTCTTCACAGCGGATTAGGGGTGGATTGACTTCAGTGGTGCCTTCAACATTTACCCAGCTTTGTAATTCTGGCGGTAGTAATCCTTTTAACCGCCGGAGTTCACTCATTTCCGCTTTGGCTGAGGAGGTTGCATAGGAAGTCATAATATCCAAACCTAGAAAACTTCAGTATATAGTGAGAGTATCACTTTGGAGTATAGCTATTTCCGTGCCAATTCGGCTTACTCACTAGAAAAACTTCCCCGCTTTTTCCGTGCTTCCATTGCTTTCTCTAATAGTTCTAATAAACCGGGTGCTTGTTCCTGAATGCTAAGTAAAAGCCGTTCTCCTAGGTCTACATTTCCAGGATCTTCACCTGTTTCCATCACCTGTTGCAGACGAGGTATGGCTATACTATCTACTATCTCTACTAAGGCACTTAGACAACGGTTAAATTGTTTTTCTGTGAGGGTGGAGTCTTCTAAGGGAAATTCAATAATGGCACGGATTTCACCATCAGAAGGGTCATACTCCCATTGCAGCATTTTGGTTTCCCAGGAAATCGCCAGCATCGTTTGCAGGATTGCAGCCTTGTAAGGATGCTCCTTAACATCTTCCAGCACTTGGGGTGCAAATAACCGGAAAAATTTTCCATCTTCATCCAATTGGACTACAATCAGAAAATCTTCGAGGTGATCGGCTTCCACCCCTGTAATAATACGGTCTGCTTCCTCATCAAAACGGTACTCCCAACCCAGGTTATCTAAGTACCTGGAGATTTGTTGCAGATTTGCTGCCATACATGCCTCATCAAAAACGGTGGAGCGGGTTTTCTCATACCTAGTGTAGCGTGTTCGGGGTATCAGTATGGAACGCCTTCACACCAAGTCTTGCTCCCAAAGAGAATATCGCCAACTTTTGTCTATTGATTATTTGTTAAATCAATCACAAGTTAGGAATATGGGTCAACTGAAGGAAGAGGGTTTGAGCACAAGAGGGTTTGAGCGGTTTTATGTTTGTCAGAAGTTTGGAGTGCTCCCAAACTCATAAAGTCGTAAACGACGGGGCTTTTGTATCCATAATCCATTAATTAACAGTGGGATGGGCATCCCTGCCCGTCCTAATTTCACCAATTGACTTTGTCTGGTAATGGCGATCGTTCCTTTATGAATGCGATCGTAGATCCAATGGGGTGGAAGTTCCAAAGCCTTGGCAACTTGGGGAATTGTGAGATAACCCGGAATCCTACGGGGATGGGATTGACTGCGATTTTGAAAAATGTGATGTTTGAGCCGGATAGTTTTGACCGTACTGGGTAACAGAGTTTGGCGTAGCGGTGAACGATGACCTTGTGCTGTTAATTGTTGAGTAATGGCTTGGTCGTCAAGTCCTTGTTTGCTCAAAGTAATAACCTGAGTTTCCAATTCCTTGGCATTAGTCAGTTCAGCGAGGGAACCAACTGGAATTGGTAGATCGACAGTGGTGGTGTCACCACCTTTCCAAATAATCCGAGTACGGACTGTGTCACGGACAACACGATGAATGACAATGACAAGGCATCAAAAAATGCTTGCACAACGTATGCATCAATTGCATCTCCTGGAATATGCTGGCAGACAGGAACACCATACTGCTGCCGTAGATAGTTACAAATGTAACGGGTCCCACCTTTATTGGGTAGCTACAGTGACTAATTCGGTCACACTTTTCAATGTGAGCTTTGTGCTTATATATTGCTGAGGTAGAGATAGTTGGGTTGCCGATAGGGGTATGCGTAAGCGCATATGACCCTGGTAAGCCACAACTGCATAGCCACCACCACTTGGCGGAGTTGATATGGATATCACTGCAAACCGCCGTCCAAATAGTGGGTGCATTACATCAGTAACTTCGATTAGATAGGAGTTACGCACTGTACAAATTAGCCATAATATGTATCAGGCAATTCAGTTGTTTCACGCGTTTTGCATAACCCTAATTCACTCGCTTTTTTTGCTGTGTTAGGAAATGGCTGAAATAACTAAATCTCGTATAGTACTTATGTACAATGCGTAAGTCCTAGCTAGTTTAGAGTCGAAAGGGTTTTGTTTCTACAAATCTACAAATGGTATTAAAAGGCACTTAGGTGTCGATACTTTGGGGTTTCCTTTCTTTACTCACTGCACTAAAGCTTCGGTGTCCGACGATCAGGGATTAATGGAGATGTTGTCAGATAATATTGATTACTTTAAATTTAAACCTGTCAATATTCCCAAAATTACTATCCTTCTTGACAACGGATATCATCCTGAAAAATTGGAGGAAGAGTTGAAAAAAGTTTATCCCCAGATAATGACCAAGATTAGATTTAAGCTATCACCCAAACCATCCAAAACCCAAAAAGAATAATGTTGGAAAAACAGGTTTTGTTCCAGTCAAAGCAAGGTGGGTTATTGAAAGAACCAATTCTTGGATGGAGAGATGTAAAAGTTTGGTCAAGAACTTTGAAAGAACTCTTGATAATTCTACCACCAAGATTAATCTTTGTTTTGTCTGACTGATGCTCAAAAGACTGGCAACTGGCTAGATAGATCCCAAATGGGTTCTATACTTGTCACCTCTTCCACCGCAAAACGAACTTGGTATGACGGAGGGACTTTGTACCAAGCTATTTACTTAGGGGTTAACGGTGGAAAATATGCGGAAGGAGAAGAGGTAAAGCTGGTGTTGTCACGTTATAAAATACATCGTTTTACCAAGCTTTCAGAAGCAGATTATTTTAACTACAGAGTCTCATATACCCCTCAGCGTTACTTTGATTCAGTAAGAATACAAATATGGGAATATGGCGAGACTACTACAACAGACTTAAGCGATGAATTAAACTCAATTAAGACAACCCTAAATAGAATAGAGAAGAAAGTAGATGATATTTCACGGTTTGGGAATTTATGACTTGGATATTTCTTGGTAGAACAAGACTAGAACCTGAATGGGTTTTATTTCCAGAAGTTGACGCTGAGATATTTCAAGTTACCCACGTAGTTAGTCAAAATCCAGAAGAAAATTATCTGAAAGCTGTTATAGCTGTTGGAATATTTGAAGATGTTTTTAAACCTCTTGATTCACAGCTGTTAAGTTATAGTCGTACTCCTACCCTTGTTTCTCTTCCTTTTCCTAAAGAGCTAGCTATTCCTAGAATAGGGATAAAAAGACTAGATAGCTCTTCTGTTAACTGGAACGTAATTGTTGAATCGAGGCAAGGGGTAATAGCTCAAAGTAGCATAGTCAACGAGGTCGTCAAGGCAATTACGCCATTGTTTGAAATGTCAAGTAGCCATAATGCCAGTCTTCGATACAATCTCTATCCCAGGGCAAAAGAGGTTATCTGTGAGAAAAATTCTCCTGTTCTTTTGCAGCCTCAGAATGAGAAAAGATGCTTGTGGACTATTGACAATCATAACAAGGCAGAAATAATACTCGCAACACAGCTTTATTTAGATCCAGAAACTTCTGACAAGCTTTTGAAAAATCATTTTATGGTAGTTAATAGCAAGAAATATTATGAAATGCCAGTAATTCAAAACTCTATTTATACTGGAGACATTTTTGGACTTGCTGGGTTTGATGGGAAAGTAACTGTTGTTGAATGGGAGAAAACAGAGTAATTTAATTATGCCAATTTATGATTCTTTCTCTCACAGTAAAAGTCATGATGTTGACAATTCTGAAATAGCTGATTTTATTGAAGAAAGAATTAAGTTTTACCAAAAGCAGATGCAGGTAACGGTAAAACAATCTTTTTTGAGGCGATGGCAGGCATTAATCTTTTCTTCAAAAGAAAGAGCTATGTTTTCTGTTCTTTCAGAAAAAGACGCCAACTTGGGTATTTTTGGTAATGATATTTGTGCTTTGTACTTAGGTGTGGCAGATGACATTTTGAGCCTAGAAGAGTTAGAACAGAAACAGGGGTTTGAAGGTATTAATATTGCTGAGTGGGTGATGGTGTCTAGTCCAGACCGCCCAAAGACGGCTCAATACTTACAAGCTTTTTCTAAGTATGGATTAAAGCCTTATGGACAAATGATTTGGAATTCTTACCAAGGCAGAATTGCTAATTGTTTTATCCTTAATTCTGATTTCACGAGACATTTCGCCGAAGGAGAAAAATAAATGCCCGTTGAAGTATTACAAGATAATAACGAACAAGAAAACCCAACACCTAGAATTAAGCCAGAAACAATTAGTCAAAATCAACGCTGGATATTAGGTGCAAAAGCTGAGCATTTTGATGTTCAAGTAGTACCTTTAAATGACACTACTACCTTTGCATAAATACCAGAAGGCGGCTTCTTTAGTGATATTAGAGAAGACGGTCTAAACCGCGTTGGGCGTAAAATTAACGGTCGGCGCAAGTATCTTTCTTCTGATGATGAAATTAAAGCTTACGTTACAGATGAAGTTGCAAAACTTCATCCTGTAGTTGTTAAATCAGGTAATCCTGTTTTACCATCTGCCACCAACGAAAAACCTTTATTTGAAGGTCGGCGAATAATATTTTTATTAAGTGGAAATGTTAGTGGTCAAGAAGTTGAATCAGGTGCTATTGCCACTGTTAAGCGAAACATTCCTGTTGGTGAAACTTTAACTTGGAACGACCTAGAATACAATGGTGTTTCTATTGAAGTAACTCCAGTAACTCTGGGTAGTGTTGTTCGTCGTGATGGTAGTGCAAGTTCAACTGACGGTGTAACAGAAAAAGCAGTAGCAGAGGCTTTAAATGCTTCTGAGTCTGCTATTGGGGAAGTAGTCTCTGAAATTGACGATAGACTTTCTAGACGTGTTAATTCTGTAGAAAATAATTTGGGTTCCTTTCGTGTAACCCAAAATGAACATTCAGGATTACTTCAATCTCACACTAGCCAAATACAAGATATTTTTCAACAGGTTGAAGAGCAATCAGAAATAGATCAGAATCATGCTTTTCGATTGCGAAACCTAGAACAAAGACCACAATGGATAGAAGAATGGGTAACAATAGAAGGAGTCACTGATAGAATTTTTAGCAGAACATTGGTTCATGGCTATATTGAAACTCCTATTGTTACTTGGTTTATGTTGATGGGAGATAAGTACGTAGAAATTAACAAGCAAGACTCCCAGTGTAACAATGTTGGTAATCAGACAGTTATTACTTGTGCTTTTGCAGGGAACCCCACAAACGGACAATTTCGTCTAAGCGTGCAAGGGCTAGCGCTTCCTACAACACAAACAGAGTAAGTTTACTTTGTTCAAGATGTCTTAATCCGCTTTTAATTCTTAACCTGTTCTCGCAGGTTTTTTTTATTATGAATAATTTCTTTGATGCTAATTCTTTAATCGCGCTTTGTGCTTTAGTATTAACAATAATTACCACTTTAAGTGGTGCTATTCTATGGTACGTAAACACTGAAAAGAAAAAATATGCAGCAGAAAGAGATTTTAAGCATCTCCGACGCAATATTGAACAGTTGGCGGAGAATGTTAACTTTCAAACCGGGGAACTAGATAAAAACTTCGAGGAGTTGTCAAGGGACATCTTAGAAATCAAAATTAAGTTGGGACTGCACGATTATCGTGAACGTCCAAAATAATGGTGTAATTTTGGTGTAAACGTGATTAGTTAAACTTATAACTGGAGGGAGTTTTAGTTTCAAATTAGGCTTAGATTAGGCTTGGATTAGGCTTGAATTAAAATCAGCCCTTAGCAACAGAAGAGATATTATAGCTAAAAGCCTTGTGGTAACTGAATGCCAGGAACGAGACTTGAACACGCGTGTCGAGGATTTTCAGTCCTCAAAAGATGTTTGTATATCAATGCTTACAGACTTTTAAATTTAATTTACACCATCTTTACACCATTTATTTTCAAACTCATTTGAAACTTACTTTTCGAGATATATCTCTTGCCTAGTAAGGCTTTAGTAACAATTGGCAGAATTTCGACTCTCTATTTGATGGATACACGTATAAAGTTCAGGATAATATAGTCACCTTCGCGTCTACAAACCCCAACCAATTGTGAACACCGTGCTTTCCGGTGGGGTTTTAAACCCAATAGCTCGCCCCGGTGCATGGGGCACGCAAGCATAGTCCGTATTTCCCTATCCCCCAACACCAAGGCGAGCGAAGCGGAGATGAAACAAGTTCTACGCCTGGGAAAATAGCACTTAATATTACGGCTACCGCCAACGCTTTCAATCAAGCTTGAAGTTTTTGATTTTTCAAAACAAAAAATGTCACGGTAAATGGTAAAGTAATACGCATGTACGATGATACTTGCCGGTTTCTTGCTGAAAACTACTCAGCCGACTTCGCTAGCTGGCTGATGGGTACACCTGTCACCATGACAGAAATCCAACCCTCGGAACTTCTTCTGGAGCCAATTCGAGCGGATGCTCTGATTTTGTTGGAATCAGACGAATTGGTTTTGCACCTTGAATTTCAAACACGTCCCAAGAACGATATTCCATTTCGTATTTTGGACTACCGGGTGCGAATGTACCGCAAATACCCAACCAAACCGATGCGGCAAGTTGTAATTTACCTCAAACAAACCACGTCGGAGTTAGTTTATGAAACCAGCTTTGTGATGGAACGCACCCGTCATGAATTCGATGTGATTCGACTGTGGGAGGAACCCGCGTCCGTTTTTCTACAATATCCGGGGCTAATCCCTTTTGCGGTTTTGGGTGAAAGTGAGGATGCACAGGAAACATTGCGCCAAGCAACTCAAATCATCAATCGGGTTTCAGACCCTATTTCCCAAGCGAATTTGATGGCAGCATCGGGAATTTTAGCTGGGTTAAAATTAGAAGAAGAGGTAATTTATCGACTTGTACGGAGGGACATTATGCAGGAATCAGTTATTTACCGTTCTATTCAACGAGAAGCAGAGGAAAGGGGAGAAGCAAGAAAGCAAAGAGAAATCGCGCTCAACCTTCTCCGGGATGGTTTATCAGTCGAAATTGTTGCTCGTGGAACGGGATTATCAATTGAGGAAGTACAACAACTTCAACAGCAACTTAACGAATCTTCCCAAAACTAAATCGAAATATTTGTGCGATACTCCCATCGGAGTCAGGGTAATAGCAGAGTCGAATTAAGACCAGGGTAAAACAAAAAGTGGCGACAGATATGAGTGCTGTGGGGAATGCCGATAGAAATTGCGGAAACTGGCAAGGTGTTTGTTGGAAATGTTATTAAATTTCCTACAATTTAACCTTCCCAAATTTGCAATTGTCTTGATGCTGCAACAAAACAATTAATCGACTTTGGTGGGTAAAGAAAATGGTCGTAAGCTAAAGCCATTAATCTGGCTGCTTGGGGATAGGGTACTTGACCAATACCAGTTCCTAATCCAGGACAAGCAATAGTATTGATGGCATGATGATGATTTTGATTGTATTGTCGCACAGCCAATAACATTGCCCACATTGCTGTATAAGGAATATCCGTACCTTTAATTATCATTGGTACTCGCATGGTTGGAGTATGGGCTAAAAGCGATGGGCAAAGCCCGGTCTGCGACCATCGCCCTTTCCTCAATTTTCCTCAATCTACAATTGCTTAAATAATTCCATTAATTTACGTTTGCGTCCGTGGATGTTTTTCAATTCTGCACGATAGGCAGACCATTCAGATTGTTTACCCAATTGCACGTAAGCAGCTTTTGCTTTTTTCAACCATCGAACCGCATTATCATAGCGATCGGCTTTTCCTCGATTCATGATTTCTTCTGCCAGTTGTCGTGCTTTTGTAATCACCCAATCGGGACAGTGGGGTATTGCTGCATTCATAACTCGCTCCAATAGTTCTGAGGCATAGTAACTATCGCTTCTAACAGTCGCTATAGCTTCATCAATTAACCCTTCATAGAGAAAAATATCAACTTTTGCACTGTCTGCATACCAATTTTCTGATTTACGTAGAATTTCTAGTAAATCTGGTTTGATTTGCGACCAGACTTCTGCCGCTAAGTTTTCTACTTTTTGATAATCTCGAAACGATGGTTTGGCTTCAAAGGCAACTATACTGGCATTTAATGCTGTGGATGTATCTCCTATCCCGACCGCAAAATCACTCGTCCAGGAAGCAAAATCGTAGGTGCGATTCCCCGGTAAATGCAATCATAATCGTAAGGACAACTGCAACGGACAAAAGTGACTCCCCCAGCATCAAAATTCACACTGACTTGATAGGGTCTAATTTCGCTACCTTCTACTGACGCTTGCAGCGAATTACCACGCTTTTTTACGTCGTATACTGCTCCCCTTTGGTAATATTCCTCACCACGACTGCAGGATGAAGCGTTCGAGTTATGGCGAATTATGGCTTCCGAGATAGGTAGAGTTGACATTGCACCCAAGAATTTTATTTTTAGCCTACGCTGAATTGGGAGTAATTTGAACTTGCGATCATCTTACTTCACCCATTGAAATTATTCTTCCAGGATAGAAGGGAGGAAAGCCACACTCAAGGTTCAACCAGAAAACTCGCAAAAGCCAAAAATAGTAGTTGACATTTTAACTACCTACTAGTAGGATAAAAACATGAAGCAAACAGATACCAAAACCCAAATCCTAGATGTGGCTCAAGACCTAATTCAACGTCTCGGCGTAAATGGGATGAGTTACAAAGATATTAGCTCGGCTGTAGGGATTCGTAAAGCCAGTATCCACACCCATTTTCCCAAAAAGGATGATTTGTTGGTGGCTTTGCTAGACCGGTATAGCGATCGCTTTTTGCGGATAGTGGATGGTATTATTGCTTCTAGCGATAGTCCAGAGGTGAAATTACGGCGATATTGCGGGCTATTTGAAACTACCCTTAGTAGTGGGAATCAAGATAAAGCCTGTTTGTGTGCCATGTTAGGGGCAGAATTAGCAACCCTCAATCACCCTTTAGTTGAACAGGTTCGCAGTTTCTACCAAGCCAATGAAGAAAGATTAGCAGTTATGCTCAATGCTGGTCTTGAAGATGGTAACTTCCAATTTAATGGAAATGTAGAGGCTATGGCGAGCTTGATTTTCGGGCTGCTGGAGGGAGGAATGCTAGTTGCTCGCGTTCGTGGTGGTTCTGTTGGGTTCCATCAAACGATTGAGCAATTAATGCAGCTAATCAAAGGCTAATTTTTTTTGAGTATTTAGCATCCAACTAGTAGGGAGCAAAAGGAGTGTTATCATGACGACAATAGGTATTTTCGGTACAGGTAGAATGGGAGTGCGTTTAGCCCGGATGTTTGCACAAGCAGGGCAAAAAGTCATCTTAGGTTCGCGCTCTATTAACCGTGCAACTGAGATTGTCAAAGGATTAGGACAAGAAACAATATCTGCTGGTAGTTATGCAGATGCTGCGAATGCAGATGTGATTTTACCAGGGATGTTTTTGCGGGATGGAATGTTAGATATTTTGTCACCTTGGCGAAATCACTTTGATGGCAAGGTATACATAGATATTTCCAATCCATTTAACGATACTTACACTGACTTTATTTTGCCTTGGGATACCAGTGGAGCCGAACAAATTCAGCATCGTTTTCCGAAAACGCGAGTTGTGGGAGCTTTCAAAAATGTGTGGTGGGAAGTGTTTGATGCGCCCATTTTTGGGGATACAGTCAGTGATGTGTTTGTGGTGAGCAATGATACTGAAGCGAAAGCTAAATTCATGAGTTTGGTTGAACACACCCCATTTCGTTACATCGATGCAGGTGAGTTGAAAAATGCTCGGACAGTGGAACGGATGACGCTGCTGAGTGGGGAATTAGGACAGCGTTATGGTTATTTTCCCCGGATGAATTACAAACTGCTGGGTGAAGCTTGGACGTTAGGACAAAATGACCATCTTGGAAGCTTAATTGCAGGGAAGCAATCACGATCTTAAAACGGCTATTTAGCACCCTAGATTTTTACTTTTCCCCACCACCCCAATGTCGGGATGAAATTTGGCTCCTCGCATCATTATTTCAGTTGGAGCGTGAATTTCTGCCTAGCGATTGTCCTGGGGATGATTCAGACAAGCATTGATTTATAAATAATTACTCATGGCAAACGTTTAAATTTACACTTGGAGTACCTGTCCATTTTCTCGTCGTGCAAAACAACTCCTAGATTCCAAAGGAGTAAGTTACACCGAATATGCGATCAATGGTGATGAAGCAGCCAGAGATGCAATGGTTGCAAGGGATACAAACGGGAAGCGCACAGTACCGCAGATTTTCATCAATGACCAACATATTGGTGGTAGCGATGATCTGTATGAGTTGCAGAGACGGGGAGAGTTGGATGTGTTGTTAAATCAAACACCAACATTGACTATCAGGTAGTGTAATCAAAAGGAATGAAAAAAATGACTAAGCCAATTAATACAAACGAGCAAAACGTTGCAATTCAAGGCTACGATCCAGTTTCTTATTTTAGCGATCGCCCAGTTGCGGGTAATCCTCAAATTTCTACAACCTACGATGGAGCAGTCTATTATTTTGCAACTGAAGACAACAAAATTCAATTCCAATTAGACCCTGAGCGTTATATTCCTCAGTATGGTGGATTTTGTGCCGTTGCTGTTTCTGAAGGAAAGCTAGTAAATATCGATCCAGAAACTTACAAAGTTACAGACGGTAAGTTGTATCTATTTTACAACGGTGAATTTGGTAACACCAAACCTCAATGGGAAGCTGCGGAGGAAACCCTGCGTAAAAATGCAGATTTTTACTGGCAGAAGGGTGGTTTGATTGCATCCTAAATTACATTCAATTGTTTCATATTGACGCAAATTTTTACTTGAAAGGAACAAAACCATGATTACACTCTACGGTCACGAAATGTCGGGTAACAGCTATAAAGTTCGTCTGTTACTGGAACTGTTGAATCTGGAATACGAATGGGTCAAAGTTGATTTAATGCAAGGCGAACATAAATCGCCGGAATATTTAGCTCTCAATCCTTTTGGACAAGTTCCTTTACTAGTTGATGGAGATATTAAACTCGCCGATGCTCAAGCTATTTTAGTATATTTGGCACGTCAGTATGGCGGCGATACTTGGTTACCTTTAGATCCATTGTCCCTAGCTCAAGTGATGCGGTGGTTATCGACAACAGCCGGAGAAGTACGTCAAGGTCCCGAAAATGCACGACTTTACCATCTATTTGGTGCAAGTAGTATAAATATCGAAAGAGCATATCAAAAATCAGAGCATATCCTCACCCAGTTCAACCAACATTTAAGCACCCGCACCTGGTTAGAATTTGAACATCCTACTATTGCAGATATAGCTGTTTTCCCTTACGTAGCTTTAGCTGGTGATGGCAAGATTGACTTGAATCCCTATCCGAATGTAATAACCTGGATTAATCGGGTGAAGCAACTCCCTAGCTACATACCGATGACAGGACTTTAAAATGATTCGCAATTATTGTGAAAGGGCTGGGATTTAAACGCCAACTCTTTCATTAGCAAACCATAGAGTATCAGAATTAGACCTATAAGCTTTGTTAACAAGCTAAGATTAAGAGGAGAGCAAACAATGGCAAACCCAGGTTGGGAGCGTTCCGAATCACCATTTCATGCTGGGGAACTGGCAATTCAAGCCAGATTGGGGGCACAAGAACGCATGGATAAGCAAGGAAGGCGGGTAATTCGGGAATATCTACCCGAACAGCATCGCCAATTTTTTGCCCAACTTCCCTATGTAATTGTTGGTAGTGTTGATGTATCAGGTTATATCTGGGCTTCGATTTTGGTTGGGGAACCAGGTTTTCTCTCCTCACCCGATGAGCATAGTTTGCAAGTGATGGCAAAACCCTTGTATGGCGACCCTTTAGCAACGAACCTAGCCGATGGGATGGATATTGGCTTGCTGGGAATTGAATTGCATACCCGTCGCCGGAACCGCATGAATGGAACTGTCACGGCTATTTCTGACGATGGTTTTCAAGTACGGGTGGGGCAAAGTTTCGGTAACTGTCCCCAGTATATTCAAGCACGGATGTTCAGATTAGATGAATATGATCAAACAACACCTAAACCGATTCACGCTTTAAGCAAATTTACGGAAGCAGAACGGAATTTAATTACTACATCAGATACATTCTTCATTGCCACAGCTTACCAAGATGAATCAGCAGGTGCAGCCAAGGGTGTAGATGTTTCCCATCGCGGGGGTAAACCGGGATTTGTGCGGATAGATGATGATTTTACCCTGACTATTCCCGATTTTGCTGGGAATTGCCACTTTAATACCTTTGGTAATTTAGAATTAAATCCTCATGGGGGGTTGTTGTTTGTGGATTTCGACCAAGGTAACTTATTGTACTTAACTGGTACGGCTGAGGTAATTTGGTCGGGGGATGAAGTTAGTAATTATGCAGGTGCGGAACGTTTGCTAAGGTTTTATTTGCAACAGGGATATCGAGTGGAAAGTAGTCTACCCCTACGTTGGTCGAATCCAGAATTTTCTCGTTTCTTAGATGACACGGGTTCTTGGTAGAAAATCCTTTGCAAAATATCACAATCCTTCTATTGTTTAATAGCTTTAAAAGCTGTGGTGTTTATTCCCCATAGCTTATAGCTTTTATTATCCCTCTTCTGTCACTTCCCGCTTTTTCCTGTTAATAGAAAGTTGACAACAGAGGTGATATAAATAGATTAAGACGCTTTGAATTAAAATTTTGCCATTTTCCCTTCTTGCGAAGATTCTATTCAAAAATAATAGAGCCATCCCTTGATACACAAGAGTTACAGAATTTAGAAATTGTAAGGCTTTTCGGAGAGTGACAGAAGAGGGTTATAGCGTTTCTTAGTCTAGTGAGGTACAGACAAAAATCTGTGTGCTTTTATTTTGAAGGTTTACGTAAATCTAAATGTACTTCATCAGCTTGAGAAACGCTATAGTGCCATTCAACTCACATTCAAAAGTACGATTTTTATTTTCAACTAATAGTTTGGTATACTGGATACTGAAAGACAAAAATTTTATTTATTCAAATTCATTTACTTCCATATTTAGAACGTTATAAAAAAAACATATGTCTATACTCTGATTAATTAGAATTACAAGTTGATTTGAAACTTATTAAATATTAGTCACTCAAACTTTATAATAATAAAAATACTACATCTACCCTTTGCAATTCATGAACCATGAGCGTGAACGTGCTGATTTAGACAGTCCTTGGAAAGAAATTTTAGAGGCATACTTCCCACAAGCAATGCAGTTCTTTTTCCCTCAAACAGCTGCATTAATTAACTGGGAACGTCCACACGAATTTTTAGACAAGGAATTTCAACAAATAGTCCGCCAAGCCCAACAGGGAAGACGATATGCGGATAAGCTGGTGAAAGTTTGGCAAATCCAAGGACAAGAAATTTGGCTTCTGATTCATATCGAAATTCAGGCAAAATCGGAAGATACTTTTGCAGAACGGATGTTTTCTTACAACCTGCGAATTTTTGATCGCTTCCGGAAACCTGCTATTAGTTTGGCAATTTTATGCGACAACAATCAAGAATGGCGACCAAATAAATACAGCTTTAATTATCCAGATACGAGTTTAAATTTTCAATTTGGAACTGTCAAACTTCTAGATTATGTCAACCGTTGGACGGAATTAGAAGTTAGCGATAATGTTTTCGCAACGGTTGTTATGGCACATTTAAAAACACAACAAACAAGCCAAAAACCTGGCGAACGTAAAAATTGGAAATTTAGCTTAATTCGCCGACTTTATGACTTGGGACTGCAAGAACAAGATATCCGTAACCTGTATCGATTCATTGACTGGGTTATGATATTACCAAGAGGATTAGAAGCAGAATTTTGGCAACAGTTTAAACAATTTGAACAGGAGCGGAGTATGAGCTATATTACTACTGGCGAACGTATTGGCTACGAGCGTGGTCAACAAGAAGGCGAACAAAGGCTGATTTTACGGTTATTAGAAAGACGGGTGGGTGAGATACCAGAAGAATTGCGATCGCAAGTGCAGGGTCTTTCACTAGAAAAATTAGAGTCACTTGGGGAAGCTTTGTTAGATTTCACTAAGATTGAAGATTTGCTTAACTGGTTATCAGCACAACATGCAGAGTGAGCAAGAATATTAAAATTCCAATAAACCTGTCCTCTGTAAGCGCGAAATCAACCCAGGACGCTTACTATAATCCTTCTTCATTTGCTTAATCCTGGATTGAAACTCCTGCAACTTCCCCTGGTACTCAGCCAAATCCCGTAACTCGACCAAATACGCGACTGCTTGGTCATAAGCTTTCGATTGCTTGAGTGTAATCAACTCAAATACTTGTTGCCAAACTTGATCTTCCCTTTTCGCCAGTGCTTCTAATTTCTGCACTTTTGCTTGACGTGCGACTTCTTGTTCCCTTTCCTGACGTTTTATAGTTTCCCCTTCGGCTAGTTTTAATAATTCAGAGAGTGTACGTCTGGGAGTATCACTATTAACAATGATTTTATGGTTCTCAGATAATTCTCGCAGTCTCATTATTAGCTGCACTCCTATGTGTGAATCACCTTTAAGGATTCTTAGCAAAAAATCGTTTTTTTCTGACTCACTCAAAGAAGGTATCAAATATTCTAGAGATTCTGATTCTTCTTCCTGGTATTCGCTAGCAGTTGCTGCTGCTGCAATCAAATCTTGCTCAAGTTCAAAGAAATCAGCAAAAACCTCAAGGGACTCTGATAAATCGTCCAAATTAGGAGGTACTGGAGGTTCAGTGTAATCTTCCTCTTCTTCATCAAAATAAATTGGGGCAGCTTTGAGCCATGCAAGATATAAACTACGGTAATCACCACGCAATAAGTCATCTCGTAAGCATACCAAGCCAGATAAATACCCCTCACCGCTATCTATCCAATGACAAAGTTCTTCATCATTGATGTTTATATCCAAGATTATAAAATCTCTTGTTGTTGAGACAGTAATCCTATCTTCCAGACAGTAGAGTTCAAAAATATCTGCGTCAACCAGAAATTTGGGAAAGCGAAATATTAATTGTCGAGAACCCCAGCTTGCCATATAAAGCATGGCATCGAAACATTTTTCCAACAGTTCTTTAGGATCACCACGAAAATCGCCGTAATTGTAAACAAATATTGCTTGACTTGATGTCAACTCTACTCGACTGGAAAAACTCTGGATATATGTCTTCTCTGAATTGGTTAGGGGTCGGTCTAATGTCAGAAACTCGTAATATTGATATTCGCTCACAACAACCTCTTTAGACTTAACTCTATTAGTTAAATATAAAGCCCAACGGGTACAAATTTTCCAGGCAACATTTCTCAATTAGTTATTTATTTTTATATCAACGAGAGCGACGGCTTCGTATATTTCGCTGTGCTGATGGAAGAGAAGCTAAATAGTTTTCGATTGCTTGTAAATGTCCTTGAGGATTGCTATCTTTGTTTTGCATCCAATCAAGTAGCAGGGAAATATTGTATCTAATCACCCTTGAATTAATTGCAACAAGCGTGAATATCTTTTTGAAGCTTTCCTTCATGTCGATATTTTTTCAATGTTTCTGAGGATAAGCCAGTGAGTTCTGCTGCTACTTGCTTATTCACGAATTGATAATGCTGCAATGTGATGTTGTGTGGATAATTTTTCATCGTGAAAAGCCCCTTGAATATCAGGTATACGTTCCAATTTTTTTGCAAAATATTTCTGGAAGGAAATCTGTTGAAAATTTCCAATCAAAATTTGATAGACAACAAGAAGCTGTCACCGAACAACCAATCTTATTGGTAAATTTGAGATTAGGAATTAAGAGTCAAAAAAGTTCGTCTTGTGGAAATGTAAAGCGGTTACAACTCATAAACATAAGTATTGCTTTGATTCATGATGAAGCTCTAATTCAATCTCTAGTAGAATGCTACCGCAGGATAAAAAGTGTACAGATTTTGAAGCTAAAACAATAAATTTGGAGATGAACCCTACACTTTGAATCACTTATACATAATTTATCTATTTTTTGACAATTTTTTTGTGTACAACAAAATTAAAGCAAAATTTGACAAGATAAAAATATTACGAATTCCGGCAAATCAAATACTGAAAAACCTCAAAACCTCAATTCCCTAAAGTTCTGATTTATATAGTTTTGGAATCAAGTCTTCTGATGTATATGGCAAACATATATGTGTTTAAAAGTATAATTAGAAACCGAATACGGAATTTTGAAAAACACACATTAAATTTCTTCACATTCATGATTTCCCTTGTCAGATAACAGCTATAGGCTTTTATCTACAGCTGAGCAACTCTAAAAAATTCACTGAATCAAAATTATATAGCCAAAATGCAATGTTTTATTTGTGACAATACTGGATGACTCTGTTTTTCTGTTTTCTTTGATTTATTTACCAGTAAAGATAATTTTAATCTGAAAGACACTACTAACTCAAAATCCCCGAATTAGAACTAATATCACCCCGTTACTAGTGCAAATATATTCTGGCAAGATTTTAAATTGACCTTTAAATTAGCTGACATTATTTTTATGTATTTCTATAGATAATTGACTAGATACAAATGTGACAAATATTACCATTTTTGAAAAGAAAAATATTTATCTACCTAAAGGAATAGTACAGA
The DNA here is from genome assembly GCA_030065825.1 of Nostocaceae cyanobacterium. Taxonomy (GTDB): domain Bacteria; phylum Cyanobacteriota; class Cyanobacteriia; order Cyanobacteriales; family Nostocaceae; genus JASJCY01. The sequence continues at coordinate 19,953 of JASJCY010000024.1, forward strand.
TTAATTATTACTTAAGGTAGATTTAGTTTGCATTGAAGACAAGCAAAATCTGTTAAATAAGTATCAAGTCCAACTAAACAAAAGCATCTAACCGAATTTTAGATTTTAGATTACTCTACCCCTAAATTTATTTACGTCGGAGGGTCTTTCGTGTAGGGTAAAAAATCTTTTCCTTTTTCAGGGGCACTCACTTCATCTGCTCGTCAATCAATGTAAAAAATTACTAATGCATTCTTCTTGACCCTATAACTCCAAAATCGTAAATCGTTTGACTGAGCAACACATCATCTTTCTTCAACCAGTCAAATCATCTTCGGATGCTTCTGTCAGAACTCATTCGTAAGAATTAAGCCCATGCCAAGAAACATAAAAAAAGGCAAGCGCTCAAGTAAGAAAAATCCTTGTCCTCTTTGTGGAAATACTACAGGAAGTTGTAAATTAAATGACGACGGTAGTATTTACTGCTATCATTCCCAGTCTGATTCAGCTCCATCTGGTTACGTCCACATTCGAGAACTATCAAGTGGGATGGGACAAGAATTTATTGAACCTCATGTAGTAGATCAATTACTAGCAGCAGCTACTACCTTACACAGTAGAGGCAAAAAAGCATCTACTAAACAGATGGCTGAGTTAACGGGATTACCTTCTTTGTGGGCGATACTCCCGCAGGGAGTGGCTGCCGCCATCGCAGTACAGAAAGCTTACCCATCAAACTTTAGAGAATGGAATATTACTCATCATAAATCCAATACCAAAAGCCAAGAAACACTCCAGGAAAATTTCTCACAACCCCTTGAGCAAGAAGTTCTTAGGGAGGAAGAACGGGATAATGAATATCGAAAGATATTGAAAAAACTACAACTAAAAGATTCTCACTGCAATCACTTACAAAATATACGTGGATTAGGTGATTTTCTTGATTTTATAGAATTTACTTCGTGGCAAGAAACACAAGTTCAAAACGTAAGTACTAACTTACCTGGTGTGGTTAAACGAAATGATTCCTTGCATTTATATGGTCAATCAGGACTGTTTCTACCACTTCACAACGAATTAGGGCAAATTATTGCCTTCCAAATCCGTCCAGATGACCCAAGTAGTGGTAAGTATAAATGGGGTTCCTCTACACCTGTGGGGGGTTCGGGACCAAGGTTAGATAACGGAGAAATGCCATTAGCATTTTGCTGTCCTCCAACAGTGAAATTATCCTCAATTGGATTAGTTGAAGGAGTTCTAAAAGCATGGTCAGTTGCTTGCAATCTCCAACAAATAATAATCGGTGCCCCAGGAGCAGCTTGGGATTGTAGTCCAAAATTACTCAAGCGTTATTTACAAAAAATCGCCCAAGATAGTAATATACCCCTCTCAAATTTAATCATTGATTTGTACATTGATGCAGGCATGTTGGACAATAAACACATCATGCATCGATACTATGAAACAGTAAAATTAGTACAACAATGGGGATGTAAAATTCGTATTGGTTGGTGGGGACAATTTACTAAACAAGAACCAGATATCGACGACCTAATTATTCAAGGAGGTCGTCATCAAATAACTTATATTTCAGTTGAAGAATGGATGGGGTTATGGTCAGATGATATCCGTTATTTCTTACTAGAAGAAAGGACAAATAAATTAACTGACAACACCCAGTATACCTCATGCATTTCTCCACAATTTGACACTTCAGATTGGGTAGCACCAATACAACATCCAGATAAGTCAGAGTTAGGATATTGGATAAAGAGTAAAGGTTCTGATAACGTGGAATGGCAATGGATTCCTAAAGCAGGCTTCAGCTTTATTGTTGAACGAGAGTTAATCGGTACTAACAATAACTTCGGAGGCTTAGTCATACAAGTCAAGCGCAGTTACGATTCAAGCGTAGAGCAAGACAGGGTAGTAGTTCCAGCCGAAGCACTCCATAAGGTAACGGATTTTATTAACTGTCTGGCACGTTCCACTGGTAAGGTTTATTTAGTCAACAAATTGAAGCCAGAAGAACTGCACAAATATCTCCATAAAGAACTGTCAGCTTACCGAGCGCGGGGAGGTAGAACATATAAATTATGTGACCGTATTGGTAGACAATCAAATGGAACATGGGTATTTCCCGACTGTCAAATTTCATCAGATGGGCACTTCATTACTGAAGAAGAGTCGGGTTGGGTTTTTAACCATACTTTGATAGCCAAAGAAAAAATTCCTCTGCCAAAAATTCATCAACAGCAGCAACCGGAAGTTCTTAAACATCTGGTTACTGCAATGAAAAACTTCTTTGGGGAACCTGGATTTATGCCAGTATTGTTCACAATGGCATTTGTGGTGGCTGGTTTATTTTACGACGAAATCCAGTCAGAGGAAGGATTTTTCCCAGTTTTGGGACTATATGGTGATGCTGGAACTGGGAAAACCATCGCCGCAGTAACCGCCCTTTCTCTGTTAGGCTTAGACCAACGAGCAACACTCCACAAAACCTCTGAAAGTGCCTACCACGAGCGATTTAAGCTCATGGGAGGGTTGACACATTTTCTGGACGACCCCGATAAAGCCCAAGTGGCTTGGGTTTGTCAGCAAGTAAAGACACAATACGGTGGTGGGTCACGCTTCGTGAGGGAAAATAACCAAGACCCCCACAGTCCCCTGATGGTGGCTTCCAATTTTTCCATCGGAGATGATGACCCAATTATCCTATCGCGCTTGATTCGCTTAGTTTTTGAAGGAACACCCAACCCAAAAGCATTTCGGGAATTGCATTCGATTTCCCGTTCAAGTTCCTGTGTCTTACCTGAGTTGATTAAATTGGGTTACCCTCAACAACAGGTGAAGGATTTAGAATCGCAATTAATTTCTAAGTTACCCGCAGCCCATGCAAGGTTAGCATCAAGTTTAGCCCTTGTTGGTTACTATGGTTTTCGCTTGGCTGAACTTTCTGGGGTTATTTCTGAATCAGAAGTATGGAAATACCTTTCCTTATTGTGTGGTGAAGCTAACGAGGATGAATCGAACAAATCCTCCCTGGATGACTTTATTGATCGGCTTTTGATATTGCGTTCCCAGACAGAAATTGGGGAATGGAATTGTCGTCTGATTACCGAAGATGGGAACCCAGAAAATCGAAACTATAAGTCCCTCGCAGTTTATTTGCATGGTGTTTGGTCGCTGATGTCCCGTTACTTTAAGAATCAGTTACCGTACAGCCATTCATATGATTCGCCAGCAAATAGAGAAGGAGGGAGGGAAGACATATAGTAAGCAGAAGTTTCACTCTGACAAGGATTCGTCCATTACTTACCAACGACTCAAAGTTAATGTTCGGGCTGATGCTGATGGGGAAATTGTAATGCCAACCCCTCCACAAATGGTAACTCGCAGTTGTGTGGAGATTCCAATTCAGTTACTTTTAGAGCGGGTAAAGGGTTTTGAGTTATGGCAGTAGTCTGAAGGCAGTCGGCAGTTGGCAGTAGGTAAATAGGCATTTCTTAATTGCGTAGCAAGCTTGCTGCTCCCGCAGTATTGGCATCAGTTACTGTAGCAAATGAAATGGATACAACGCCGGTTGACATAAAAATAGTAACCCTTAAGATATAGCCCCAATAAGCTTTACAGCCTTTTGTGGGCTTTGAGTTACCGCAGTTCCTACCTGAAAAAATAAAGTCATCTTTTTATCTTATTCGAGGCAATACTAATAACCCTACACAGTAACAAGTTAAATAATTTTTGTAGAGATGTATTTTTATTTAGTAACTTTAGTAACTTGAGAAAAGAAATAGCTGTAACTATTATCTTGTAAAGGTTTCAAGAGTTACTATTTTCAGAGTAACTGTCTAAAAGTAAAGTTACTTCAGTAACGTTGGGGGAACATGTTTACTAAACTGCACCAGGGTATTGTTCCTGTTTGAAACTGTCGCTGTAAGGTGCTTCCTCTGGAGGAACGCGGGAAGCAAACGCTTATTATCTATGCCAAAAGGTAGAGCCATTGTTTATGTACCCTACGCAAAAGTTTTTGTAAATTTTGAAGATTAAAATTGCGTAATTTTACATTAATTACACATCAAAAGTTAATTTAATTTATACCTAAATAGATGTACTTTATGTAGAGTTGCGTAAAAGAAAAAATCAACAAAGTGATGAATAGATCCTCTCAATTAAATACTTTTATAGAATAAAAATAATTACTATGATCTCACGTTTGGTTGATGAATATTGTCAGATTTAGAAGTTCAATTTTGGGTATGGAAAATTTTGTTGGTTGACTTTTTATGCCCTCAAAAACGTGCAAATTTTCTGAGTTCTACCAAGGACGCTATACCCAGAAGCATTCAACTACCATTCACCTGTTAATGGTTACTGCTGCTTCTTCAACAGCGCTGAATGTAATCATTAATCCTTGCGCGTTCAGCTTTGCAAACTTCAGCGTAACTATTATCTTGACGACAGCAATTGTTACAAAACACAGGTTCAATAGATTATTCAATTTTCTTACAAAGCTAAATCAAGACTATAAAGTGAGTAATCAGTGGGGAGTAGTGAATAGAAAAAAGCACTTTCATGCGTCCTATTATGGGCAGTTCATGAGGGCTACATATATATTTATTGGAACTTTTTTGGTTATAAACTCTTTATCAAAACCAGCACAAGCACAATTTTTTCAAAACGCAGAAACTTGGATGACTGCCCAATTTACAGGTGCAGGTGAAGCAATTCCTCTAGTATTTAACGTGCTGCGGGGCTTGTTCTTATTATACTTAGGGATTTCTTTAGTCAAAGTTATTCAAGCTGCCCGACAAGATGAAGATTGGCAAAATTTAGCCCGAACACCAATGATTATTCTAATTGCAATAACTATGGGCGATATTTTAGCTAATTTAATTATTGGTGGAGGAGGAGCATAGGAAGAAGGCAGTAGGCAGTCGGCAGTCGGCAGTAGGAAGAAGAAAGAAGGGTGTAGGGGGAATTCTGATGAACTATGAAAATGATTTTAACTCTACTTAATACCTCGAATTTATGACCATAGCCTACGAATTTTCCGCTAAAATTATACACTTTCAATATAGTGCTTTACAACAAAATCTCACAACTAAACATGTTAGTGCGAAGCACTATAAAAACTCTTTACGACTGCCCACTGCCTACTGCTTACTGCCGTCTCATAACGAAAATTTTATCACTAGTAAAAAAAATGTCTAATAAATCAAAATATCGCACTGTCAATACCACTCTTGGTAAGCAACCAAACATTGGTCCATTTCCCGCAGAACAATTAATTCCTTGGGCAATCATTTGTGGAGTTTCTTATTATTTGGCTCACGGCTTATTTCGACTCAATTGGGTTTGGACTTGTGGAATTGCAGCTTGGGGAATATCAACTTGGTGGGTACTAACTGCTAATGGTAGTTGGAAGATTCTATCAAAGTTTATTGCAACACCTCATTGGACTAGAGCCTGCATAAGTTATCAACAAATACTGCATTCTCATCAGCAATTAAATACAAGGAATCAAAATGAAACCAAAAGTAGGAAAACGCATCGTAGATAACGGAGAAACTAAAGTTAGTCTAACACCTTTAGAAGACGCTTTTGCATTAGTGACAATGTTGCAAATTAACCTACAAGGACGCTCTATTGGTGCTTACGTATTGCGAAAAGGTACAGACAACTTCTTAATTCATTTTGGATTTGAATGTGCTGGAATTCATTCTACCTTACGCAACGAACAAATCGACCCAGTTTTTGATGCCATAGAATCGGGTTTAAAAGACTTGCCATCAGGGGAAAGATTAACGATTCATTTAAGTTCATTTAGTGACGATAATGCCAGACAAAAACAACTCCAAGATTTAATCGAACAAGCACCAAATAAAGAATTGCAATACCTCCTCATAGGCGATCGCTGTCGTACCCAACAGTTAACCAAACTTGGTATCCGTAAACCCAAAAATCTGCGTTTATACTGCACCTATACCATTGAACCAGACACTACTGGAACAACGGATACCATAGAAAAGTTACTTTCCAAAATAGAGCGTTATTGGAAGTCTTTCACCGGCGAAATCAACGAATTACAATTCCTCCGCATCGAGCGTTTGTTACAAACATCCTTTACCGATGGCTTCCAACTCTGGGAACAGCTACTATCGAATAAAATGGGACTGGATATTCGTCCTCTCAATGCTGAAGAAATGTGGGCAATTCTGTGGCGAAGATTTAATAATACTCCACCTCGTTCCATCCCTCAACTGTTGATTTTAGATGAAAACGGACTGCGGGAGGAAATTTACTCCCAAGTCGCTCCCACATCCATATTGATGGAGTATGAATCCTCAATTCCCGTTGCTGACAGACGTTGGGTACATCTGCAAGGAAAATATATTGGAGCGCTCACCTTCGCAGATAAACCTAGTGGTTGGACGGATAAAGAATGTCAAATGCGTTACTTATGGGAGGTATTGTCTAGAGAACGAATATATGACACCGAGATTTACTGTCAATTAATGAGGGCGAACGAAACCCTGGTGAAAACTAACATGCAGCGCCTTACTAAACAAGCTAACACTTCTGCCACCATCGCCGAAGAGAAAAATTCAGTTGATGTCAAATCCCTACTCAACATCAAAAAGTCCATCGCCGCTCAGGAAAAGCTCTATGAAGGTGCTGTGCCAATTCATACAGCAACTGTATTTCTAGTCTATCGCCCCACCCGCGAGAAATTAAACGAAGCTTGTCGATATCTGCAATCTTGCTTTTTACGTCCGGCTTGGGTGGTGAGAGAAACCGAATACCCTTGGCGCATATGGTTACAGACGTTTCCTATCACCTGGGAACGGTTGATGACAGTTCCTTTCAACCGACGGCTGCTTTACCTCAGCAGTGAAGTACCGGGACTAATGCCATTGGTGCGAACCAAATCCACTGATGATAGGGGTTTGGAACTAATTGCCCAGGAGGGAGGAACCCCCATCTATCTCAACTTATATACCCAACACAAGAACCTGGGGCTATTTGCCACTACCCGTGCGGGGAAAAGTGTTTTGGCATCTGGTATCCTCACCCAAGCCCTGGCATTAAGAATGCCAGTGGTAGCAATGGATTATCCAAAGCCTGATGGCACCAGTACTTTTACTGATTATGCCCGGTTTATGGGTAAAGATGGGGCTTACTTCGACATTGGTAAGGAATTTAGCAATTTGTTTGAGTTACCAAATTTACGTTCCCTACCACCTAAGCTACAACAAGAACGGTTTGAAGATTACAAGGATTTCCTGGCTACTGCCTTACTGGCAATGATTGTCGGTACTCGCGGAAGTCCGGAATCAAAAGTACTTACTGATACTATACGTTCAATTATTGCACTGGCATTGTCGGCGTTTTTTAGTGATGATTTAATACGCGATCGCTACGGGGCAGCCTATACTAACGGTTTTGGTTCCCAGGAATGGGCAACAATGCCTACTTTACATGATTTTTTGAGTTTCTGCTCCTATGAACGGTTACGGCTGGATTCTTTGACAGGGGATACCAAAACAGCCTTGGAGACGATACGCTTGAGGTTACGATTCTGGCTTTCCTCACGGGTTGGACAAGCATTAGCGCAACCTTCCAGCTTCCGTAGTGACGCATTGCTGCTGATTTTTGCCCTGCGTAACCTATCCAACGACGATGATGCAGCTATCCTAAGTTTAAGCGCTTATAGTGCTGCATTGCGACGGGCATTAGCAGTTCCAGCAAGCGTCTTTTTTATCGACGAAAGCCCTATCCTATTTGAATACGATTCTATCGCAGCATTGGTTGGTAGATTGTGCGCCAATGGCGCAAAAGCGGGAATCAGAGTCATTTTATCAGCCCAAGACCCCGATACCATTGCTCAATCTCCTTCAGGTGCGAAGATTTTTCAGAATTTAACTACTCGGTTAATTGGACGGATACAACCCACTGCTGTTGATAGTTTTAGGAATATCTTGAAGTATCCCCAAGAAATTATTTCTCATAATGCTACAGAAAGTTTTTTTCCGAAAAAGAAAGCAGGTTATTCTCAATGGTTGCTGGATGATAACGGAATTTTTACTTTCTGTCGCTATTATCCACCATCTAATTTGTTAGCAATAGTGGGGAATAATCCTCTGGAAGTTGAACAAAGAACAGCTGCTTTTGCAAGGTATCCCGATAAGTTTGTGGCATTGACGGAATTGTCGAAAGAATTAGTGAGTGGTGAGTAGTGTAGACACGTAGTGGCTTGCCGTAGGCTGTAGTGAGTAGTGAGTAATGAGTGGTGAGTAGTGAGTGGTGAGTAGGGAGTAGGGAGTAGGGGAAAGATGTTAGCAAGCAATTTTTATTTTGGAGATAATTGATGAAAAAGATAAAAAGATTTACTTATGGCATTATAGGAATTGTAACAATCTCAAGTATTGGATTAGCTAGTGCTTATGCGCTGGAAGTACCAATATTTAAAAACACTCCCCTGGCTGAAATTGTTGAACAATGGCAACAGCAAGTAAATTCAGTCAATTATTATGTTTCTTCCATTGTTTCTCGTAAATTAGAACCTTTGACTGAATCTTTGGGACAAGATTTACAAGCCGCTATTAATGAAGCTATAGGTACATTGGGTTTACCAGATGCGACAGAAGTTAGGAAAAAAGTTGAAGAAATTGTGATTGATTCAGACAGTATAATAAATACGGTTGAAGGAACAACAAACGAAGTCGAGCGCCAAATAACTCGTGCAGCATCGGATGCAACCTTGAGTAAATCTGGTCAACAAAATACCAAAGAGCAAATTCAAAAAACCCAAAGTTCAATTGAACAAATTTATGCAGATTCTAATGCTGCTCAAAGTGAAGTTGTCACCCAAAATGTGATGAAACGAATTGCCCAACAAAATACTAAAATAGCAGGAATTTTAGGAGCAATGCGAACTGATGGCTTGAAATCAAAACAATCACAAAATTTAGCAAATCTCAATCTCACTAACATTTCTCGCTCTTTAGATGGTCAAAATCAAGCACGTCAGAAAGAAACTGTTGGACAAGGTTTTAGTAACTTGAGAACTGCATCGCAAGCGCGTCTTTTCTGAAAGGCAGGGGGCAGGGAGCAGGGAGCAGGGGGAATTAGCGTTTCAAAATCCAGGGAGATGGATTGTTAATTATGGTTACTAAAATGCTTAAAACTCGATTGTAAGTCGCATAAATTTCTCTACCTGTTTCAACATCTAAATAATTACATTTCACAGCAAATTTTAGCCATGTTTGAGTTTCTGCGGCTTCCGCCTCAACATCATTCAGTTTTGCAACAAAAGCAGCTTCATATCTACGTTTACGCCATGCTTCTGCTAAATTTGCACAAACAGAACGAGATGACCTACGAATTTGATCAGTTAAAGAGTAGCGCTCCTCAACAGGAAACTTTTTGGATAATTCAAAAATCTGCATGGCAGCATCAAATGCAATTTGGTAAACTTCCAGGTCTTCATGACTTTTTATCGGCTCCTTCTTCATCCCCCTGCTCCCTGCTCCCTGCCCCCTGCCTTCTTATTATGCCACTCTCTCAAGTTCAACCCCCGAATCCTGGACAAGCTGCTTCAACTATTACAGAGGATGGGGTAGCAGCCAGTGAAGCGATCGCTAAATCCTTGGATCGACTCTGGGATGATGTATTGGGTGGGGGATTATATGGTGCGATCGCCAATTTAGGAATCTTCTTCGCTGTTGGTACTTTAATAATTTTCATTGTCCAGTGGACGCGAGAAATGATAGATGGTGAACATTCCAAAGCCTTCACAGAAATTATTTGGCCTCTTTTAGTCATAATTTTACTTACTAATAATGCCCAGCCTTTAGCAGTTGCTACTAAAGGATTAAGAACCATTATTAATGAAACTAATAAAACTTTATTGGCAACTACTTCTGCTTCCATTCAACTACAAGAAGCTTACCAACAAGTAATGTTGAAAACTGGGAAAGGAGATGCAATTCAAGCATTAATTACCCAGTGTAATGCAATGGCAGACCCCCAGCAACAAGCTGATTGTTTACAAAAAGCTTCTAGGCAAGCTAAAGAAATAGAATCTCAACTTGATAATCGTCCGGGATGGCTTACAGGAGTTAGCGATTTTTTCAACACAAATATTTTTCAGTTAACAGTACGGGGGTGGTTACTAACATTTAGTATTGCTTTTCAATGGATTGTTGAAGTTTCCATGTTATTGACTGCATTATTGGGACCATTAGCGGTAGGAGGTTCATTACTTCCCGTCGGTCAAAAGGCAATATATGGATGGTTGGTGGGATTTTTTTCTGTGGGGATGATAAAGCTTTGTTTCAACATCATTTCGGGTTTGGTTGCCACGATGGTACTAAATGCTGATAATAATGACCCGATGATTTTTGCTTTTGCTATTGGTATTCTTGCCCCTATTTTATCTGTGGTTTTAGCTGCGGGTGGAGGTATAGCAATTTTGAGAAGTTTTTCTAGTATTACCAGTTTGGGGCTTTCTTCTGTTGTGAGTAAGTTTGTTAAAAGATGAGGGGAGAAGAGGCAGGGGGAAGGGAGCAGGGAGCAGGGGGAAGGAAGAAGGAAGAAGAAAGAAGGTAAATTATTTTGAAGCTTTAAAGTATTTAATTCCTAATGATATATGAATATTCATACTAATAATTTAAATTCAGAGATTCCTGAAAAAAAGAGGTTGCGATTTTTAAATCGTTCTCATCCAGAGTTTTCAAATGGTGATACTCTAGCATTATTCGCTCTAGGCACTTTTGGATTACATATCCTTACCTTTTTGATACTATTAGTTCTCTACGGTTCTTACTCTCAATTAAGTAAAAAAGCACCTCCAAGTTTGGTGCAATTGTCAACAGGAAAGTCCATTAAAGTCGCACCTATTGGTAGTCTAGAACGCACTCCCCAGGTAGTCTTACGCTTTGTTGCTGACACTATGACTTTAATGATGAATTGGTCAGGAACTTTAACACCAAACACAGTGGAAGAAGCAACCAAACCCAAAGGTGACCCTGGTATCGATATTAACTCACTGGGAAAAAGTAGGGGTAAAGTGGCTTCTGCTGCTTGGCAAGCATCCCATGCTTTATCAGAGGATTTTCGTAAGGAGTTTCTACAAAAGGTAGCAGATATTACTCCATCAGGAGTTTTTAAAGGAACAACACAAGTGGTTTTGGTTCCCCTTTCTATTCAACCTCCTATTAAGATTGCTGAGGGGAAATGGAAGGTGAAAATGATTGCTAATCTGACAATTTTTGACCAGAGTAATAATTTGGGGGAGGTGATTCCTTTTAATAAAGAAATCTTTGTGCAAGCGGTGGAAGCACCAGAATATCCAGCAACAATTAATGGATTTGCAGCAGTAATTTATCAGGTGCGTTCTAGCGGTTTGGAAATTTATGCAATCAGGGATTTAGCACGGGAGAATTTGTAATGAATGAGGATGTAAATGGTCATAATGCTGGAAGTGTTTCTCAGGTAAATGAGCATAAAAATGTAAATTGGAATGAAGCAAGTCTGACTCGATTGCTGGGTTATGATGATGATTTATATCATAATACTCAAGCAGAATTAAATGACCAAGATAAGGTAGAAGTAAATGAAAATGATGCTGAAGTATCGTCAAATAATGTAGTAGCAATTAAGGAACTATTTGATGACCCCCAGGAGGGTAAAACTAAACCAACTTTTGCAACAAATCCCTTTGCTAAATTTGGGACGGTGGGATTATTATTTTTGGTGGTATTTGGAGCAGGAGCGACTTTTTTAAATACCATTATGTTTGGTAAACCAAAAGTTGCCCCAAAAATTGCTGTTAAGGATTATGAAAAACCGAAAATAGAGATTAATGAGGATGTAGAAGAATTAGAAACGGGAAAATTAAAAGCAGAATTGGCTTTAGCAAGTCAAGCAGAAAAAATCAAATCTTTGGAGACTGCGAAAAGTCATAAAAATGCTGTAAAAAAGCCGAAGATTACAACCAATAAACCTACTCCTAATAAAATTACTTCTAGGGAAGTACGTCCAAAACCAGTTGCTTATGTTCCTCCTCCAAGATACAGTCGTAGTTACCCGACTAGTACATATCGTCCCCCTCGTGTTGCTTCTCGAAACCAATTAAAACCAGTTGTAAATAAAGTTCCAGAAGTTGTTTCTAAAAATAAAGTATCTCCACCTCCTTCTATTAAACAACCTACCGATCCAATGGAAGAGTGGATGGCAATTAATCAATTGGGAAGTTATGGTAGTGTTGAAATTAGTAACAACACTATATCTACTCAAGAACAATCAAAGAATCAGGTGGTAGATAACATATTTAAAGAGCAAGCACCGTCACCAATCACAATCCCTCGTGCTACCGCAGTTAAAACTGTTGCTAACACAATAGAAAATACCGATTATCTGCAACCACTTCATGCACAAGAAGCAGCAATTATTAACGGTGTACCTATACGACAACTAAAAGTGGGTACAACTGCATCTGCAAAGTTAATTACTCCGTTAATCTGGGGTAAAAATTCAAATCATAATGCTACTAAAAAGTCAACAATTCCCACTGAAGGAGAAAAGTTTCTTGTCCAACTTGTTAAACCATTAACTGGAAACAATGGTTTAGTTATCCTACCAAAAAGTACTCAAATTATTGTCCATGTACAAGATATTGAAAAATCAGGACTTGTGCAACTGGAAGCAACGCAAATTTTAATTGATGGTTCTGAATATGTTTTACCACCAGGAGTAATTAGTATTCGTGGTATTTCTGGTAAACCATTAATGGCATCAAAGTGGGGTAATAAAGGTGGAGAAATTGCTGCACGGGATGCAGAAACATTTGTAGTTGGTTCTCTGGCAAAGGTTGGTAAAGTACTCAATCAACCAAAATCAGAACAGTATTCAACTTCCAGTGGGTTTAGCGGAACAACTACTTTTTCTTCTACTAAACGAGGTAATCCTAATATTTTGGGAGCAGTTTTAGAGGGAGGATTTGAACCTCTTACTGAACAGATTTTAAAACGTAATCAAAGAAAATTATCAGAAATTAAACAGCGAGAAAAGGTTTGGTATGTTCGTGCTGGTTCAGATGTACAGGTGTTTGTTAATCAGTCATTTCAGTTGTAAAAAGGCAGTGGGCAGCACGAAAGAGGAAGGGTGCAGGGGGAGAGAAAATTATTTTTCTAACTTACCTTACTACTAACTACTAAATATTCACTACTAACTACTAAATATTCATTATTCACTATTCACTCACTTATGAAAAGATTTGTTTGTATTTTTTCTATATCAACCATGTTATCTTTTGCTAGTTATTCATCAGTAATTGCTGGTGAAGCAAGACGGAATATATGGCGAATTTCACAGGAAATTGCAACTGGTAATAGTTCTGCTGAGATACCATTAATTGAATTATCACCGGGGTATGGGGTGAATATTTCCTTCATTAACAGTGGAGAAATAGTTGAGAAAGTCTGGTTAGATAATCCAATTTTTGCATCCCTCGATGTTGATGGTTGTTTGTCAGGTTTAGGACGAGAATGTAATTCTCCAGGGGCAACTGTATTGCATTTACGACGAATTAAACCATTAAATGTACCTCAATTACCCAAGACGAATAGCAGCTTGCTGACGGTGGTAGCGAGGGGTAAATCTGGACGACGAGTGTATGTATTTCGGGTGACGATGGGTAGTGTAAAGCCAAAGTATCATACCATTGAAGTTACACCTACCACAAATACAGAAAGCAAAATTGCTAACTTGACTAGAAATATAAATATCACCAGGAATATAAATGGAAATATCACCAGTTTATTCTTTATAAATCGGGGTTTAAAAATTGCCCAAAAACAACGTTTAATTTTACCAACATCTAGTTTGTATCAGCGAATTGAACAGTTTTTAATCAGTGTAAAAACAGGAGATGCAATAGATGACTCTGCCCGTAAAAATGGGATTTCTCTACAGTTAGTTAATCGCTTAATTGAATTGGGAAGGGGAAAGAGGAAGGGAGCAGGGAGCAGGGTGTAGGGGGAGAAGCAATTCCAATCAAAAACACTACTAATAATACAATCTCTCTTTAGGGAATTTCAAAAAATAAATTATCCAATTTCTGGAACTCATAACTAATTTTATTCTCCCTGCTCCCTGCCCCCTTTCTTTTCAATACTGCCTACTGCCTATTTCAATCTTTAGGATAACAACAATGAAATTGAAAAATTATTTTGGTTTGACACCAATATTTATACTGCCAATAGCAATTTCTGCTACAGTTTTCACGATATGGAAAGAACAAGGAATATCAAATTATTCATCAACACAAATTAACGAGGAACTCTTAACAGGAAATAGTGAACAGGGATTGTCTGTGAGGGGGAATTTCAATCCCTATCAAGACTTACCACCTATTGCTGGAGAGAGGAAAAGAACAACCAACAAATATGCATTCAATCTGCAATCTTCACCGTTGCCTGTTTCTCGTTCTTTGTTACCTCTTTCCCAGGGAGTTGAAATTCCTACAATGACTTGGCAAAACACTCGTTTACCTGATTGGCATCAAATTGCCTTTGCTAAAATGCCAGCTATTACTGAATCTGGTTCTTTTCAAGCACCTCCAGGTGTATCAGAAAAGTTAGGATATAACCCTTCTCGTAGTTGGAATATTGGACAAACTCCCGATGCTTTTATGATTTTGGGTGATTTTCAAGATTCTTTCCAATTACAACAGTTTTCACTTACTGATATTTCTCAAATTGTTGGTTTAGATTTCAGTCAAGTTAATTTAGCAAGCTTTGGTGTGGTGAAATTCCAAACATTGAATAATTTGGTTAATGCTATTCCTGATTTAAAAGACATCCCTGTTGATAAAGTCCAGCCAATTTTTGATTTATTATCTCAAGAGTTATCAACTTCATTTAATGCTAATCAATCTCTTAACGAGTTATTACAAGAATCTCCCCATTTAGGTAACTTGAGTTTGGCATCACTTAACTTAGAATCTTACAATATAGATTCAATTCCTGGATTATTAACAATTCCCATAGGTACATTTGAAAAATGGCAAGGGGTTTACATTGATGAAATACCTGGATTATCTAATGTACCTTTTTCTCAATTTCCTAATCCTATTAATCCCGTAGGTGCAGAAGTTGGTATTGTTGATATTGCTTTTGGAACTGATGAACAACAGCGTAATCGAACAATTTCAGGTAGTACTAAACAAGGGTTTGCTGTACCATGTAAAAAAGATTGTGCCCATATAGAATTATCAGGTTCAGCCTCAGTTGTAGGAAAGGCTTGGATTAGTGGTAAATATCAATTGGTAGAGGGTGGTAAAGGAATTCTCGGTTCAGTAAGTGGGGGTAAAGAACCCACAGGTCGTCATCCTTTTGGTGATGCTTTTAAGGTGGCTGTCTGGGATGTTTCGGAAGTGGATGGAATGATGTCTCAGGCTTTATTCTTCCGAATTTGTATGCGAAATAGGTTTGTTGATTTAGGATGTACTCCGTATTTTATTGGTCCAGTACCGTTTATGAATTATAGGGAAAAAGAATCTATATTTTTAGGTGTTGTTGATTAAGGAAGCAAAATTACAACTATGAATAATTATTCCCAACTACAACAAACTAAACCTAATACAACACAAAGCTTACAGATTGAACAATTACCGAATTTAATGAAATCTCAATCTGGGCTAGTATTACTGGGTTGCTTTACTGTCATTGCAATTTTTAAGCTAATTTCAGGAGGTAATAACAAAGGTAAAGTTGCTACTAGTTATTGGGGTGGAAGTAGGGAAAAATCTTTAGCTGCACGTAAGGCTAAAAAGCAGATATCTAACCCCACACGTAACAGTGTTGCACTTTATGTTGGGACTCCTCAGTATATACGTTATCGTATTCAAAATGACTGGCGAAATTATGGTTTATTGAAGAATAAACCAACTATTTATCAACAATTATTAGACAAATTTATCTCCCCCAATTCTACTCTCTATGTTCCTGATGCTCAAAGGGGAATTGCTGTAATTGGTGCAGCTGGTTCTGGTAAAACTTTCTCCGTAATAGATCCCTTGATTCGTAGTGCTTTTGACCAAGGTTTCCCTGTATGTCTGTACGATTTCAAATATGCTGCACAGACAAAACGCGCTGTTGCTTACGCGATGAAGCGGGGTTACACCGTGAGGATATTTGCACCAGGGTTTCCTGAAAGCGAAACTTGCAATCCTTTGGACTTATTAAAAGATGAGGAGGATGCGATCGCAGCAGGGCAATTAACCCAAGTAATTTCTCGTAATTTTGACCGTGGTGTCAGTAACACAAGTGACAAATTCTTCGAGGAAGCTGGGGATAGTTTGGTGGAGGGTATTTTACTCGTTACCAAGGCAATCAAAACCTTGACGGGGGAGGGTAAATACTGCGATTTAATGATGGCACAAGCGATTTTATCGTTACCCAATCTTGCAGCGCGATTAGAAGCAGCTTCCAGGGATAAATTGAAGGTATGGACTTCCCGTCCCCTTTCCCAGTTAATTAGCGTCAAGGATTCCCAAAAGACTGCTGCATCTATCATTGGTACTGCCCAAAGGATGTTCCAACGCTTCCTTAAACGGGATTTTGTAGGGGCATTCTGTGGTAATACTACCCTACCATTGGACTTAGATGGTAAGCAGTTGATTGTGTTCGGGTTGGATAGGAACAATCGGGATATTGTCAGTCCCTTGCTGGCTGCTATCCTCCACATGGTTGTGACGCGCAATATTAGCCGTACTGTACCGCGTTCTGACCCTCTAGTGGTAGCCTTGGATGAACTACCCACACTGTATTTACCAGCCCTTGTCAATTGGTTAAATGAGGGACGTGAAGATGGTTTTGTAGGTATTTTAGGATACCAAAATATTGCCCAACTTGAGAAGGTTTACGGAAAGGAACTGACGCGGGCAATTTTGGGTGGTACTGCAAGCAAATTCATATTTAACCCCCAAGATCCAGAATCTGCGAAGTTGTTCAGCGATTACCTGGGTGAGATGGAGGTGAAGTTTAATTCTAAGTCACGGAGTACGGGAAAAGGGGGTGGTTCTCGCAGTATTAACGAACACCATCAAAAACGACATTTATTAGAACCCGCACAGTTTGCCAAGATGGGTACGGGTAGGGCAGTAATTATTAATCCAGCTTATACCCGTGGTACGGAAGCTTATATTCCTCTGTTGCAAAGGGTTAAGGTTCCTTCATCTGATATTGCAGAGATGAATTTATCTGAAAAAAAATGGGATTTTATACGAGAAAGATTGATTGATAATAATTCAAGTCAAATCAGTGATGAAGAACGTTCTCAACAGTTTTTAGAACGGCGTGAATTAGCTGAACAATTGTTCCCAATGCCTCATGAATCAGGTTCTGTACTTTCTCCGGAAGAACTGGCAAATGTGTTTTGAGGGAAGTGAGTAGGCAGTAGGCAGTAGGCAGTCGGAAGAAAGGGAGCAGGGAGCAGGGAGCAGGGGAAAGGGAGAATTACGATGAATTGTGAAAGTGATTTGAACTCTACTTAAATATCCCAAATTCTCTATCACATTTTACGGGAGATGACGCTAAATTTCTAGACTTTAAATGTAGTGCCCCAGTAAAAATTTCACAACTAAACATTAACATGCTATGCACCATAAAAAACTCTTTACGACTGCCTATTTTCTTCTATCCCACGCCAAATGCCCACGATTTAACTTACCCTACCTACTCTCTTCTTCCGACTGCCCAGTTATTCCCGCAGGGAATAACGAACTGCCTACTGCCCACTGCCTATTCTAAAATATTGGAGTATATAAATGTCTTCTGTATTATCACGTTATCCTCAATGGCAGCAAAGGGTTATTGAAGCCATGAAAAAGCCATTGTTTGATATATATTATTGTCCAGAAGTTGTTGAAGTATTTGACCAATTTGGTTTATTAGCTGGCAGAGTTCACGGTTACTTTTCTTATGAATGTAGCCGAAGTATTGAACAAGAAAGTGAATTTTTTGCTTGGATGCTTGATGGAGAATTAGCTATTTTTTGTGTTGATTCTGAAGTATTGGTTAATCGGTTGCAATTGTGGGAGAGAGTGATGAATGAAATTATTTTGTAATGCTATGCTCCGCTTTTATCCGCCGTAGACTATCGCAGACTAATGCTATTTTTATAGCCTTTACCATTCAACACTACTTACTCCCTACTCACTTCTTATGGTATTTCCTATTTCATCTGGTGATGCTAGTACTATTCAACAGCACTATGAACAGGTAATTGAAACTTTACTACGAACTTTATTGAATCATAAGTCTGATAAAACTGCTGAACATCAAGACTTGAAAATATTTGATGGAGATAGGCTGATTTACGGACGCAACAAGAATCAATTCCATGATGTGGTTTCGGGTTTATCAGGGCAACTTTTAAATCCTCAATTGATTACTCAATTACAACAAATGCGCTCTACTTCTGTTGGTGGTGTAGTAGAAGGAGCAACTAATAAAAGAGTTGAATTAGATGGAGAAGTGATTTTACAGTCTGATGAAAAAGGTAGGGTAATTGTTAATGCTTTTTTGCCGTCATCAGTTGTTCAGAATGAAAGTTTACAGCAGGTAGCTGATAAAGATGATTATTTTGATAATAGAGGTAATTCCAACGAAGTTGATTATGGGAAATTTTTATTGAAAGAGAATCATATTCAAGAAGCAAAGGTGCAAGAAGAGAAACAATCATCAACTACTTCTGGCTCACAACGAGTTATGCAATCGTTAGAAGTATTAGAAGATAGTCCATTGAGAAGGTTATTAACTACTGAAATTGAGCAATTACAAGCCGAAGTAAAAGCATTACAGCAAGAACGTAGTTTATACCAAGAATTAATTAATAAAAGGTTACAACAACCCCAAAATACTTCATGGTGGCAGCAAGCTATTAATAATATCTCTATTGTAGTCAGTAGTGTGAGTTCTGCTGTCAAGATGGGAATTCGTGAGTTTAAAGAACATTCGGCACAACATCGCAATGCAACATCCTTAAAAACTCTGTTTCATGCTCAGAAAGAATCGTCAGCAAAGGAATACCAAGCTGGTAAATATCAAATCTCTCGTGAAGGTTCATTGTATGAAGTTAAAGAGTCAGCAACGGGCAAAATTTTAATGCAGTTTCGCTCTACTCCTTTGGGTGTAAAGATTGAAAAGGACGATTTATCAAGTATAGATATTAAACAGATTGATGATTTACAAAGCTCTTTAAAACGTAATGAATCTCTTCCAGATGTTTTTACTCCTTTGGGTAAGAAGGAAGGAGAATATTTTGCTCGGATTAATAGGATTACCACTGTTTTGCAAGAATATGCTTCTCTGCAAAAAAGAGATGTAGAAATTGATGGTAGATTCTCTTATAAATGGCAAGCTACAACTGATGGAAAAGTAACCATTTATGCGAAGGATGGACGGGGTATGTTGTTGGATAAGTCTGGAGGGCAGGTTAAAAGTTTTATGGATGAAAGAGATTTGATTTATTTTGAGCAAATGCTACCTAAGTTACAGCCTAATAAGTCAGCAATCAATTCTCAATCTCATCAAGTTACAAACAATAGCTTAGAAAGATAGTTTTGATTATATGAAATTATCTCAATTAAATCTGTTACTTGATTCTGGAATTCCAATTACCTGTATCAATGCTCCGGTGCAAGAACGCATGACAGTATTGTCGCAAATTTATCTTGAATGTGGTGTTCAGAAAAATCTTCCAGTTTATCTATGGAATCTTGGTTGGAGTTGTTTTAAACAAGTAAAATATAGTTCTGAACTCCAAGTATATTTTTCTCATATGGAATGGAGTGATTTAAATCATTCTAATGAAGCAATCTTTACTGCTTTTGATTCTTTTGTTGAATGTGGAAGGGATGGAATTTTTATTTTAGAAAATTTACCTAATTTAATGAATGGTGCATTATCAGGATGCTCTAGCAGCTTCTCAGGCAGAATAATTTCACAGTTAGTCAATATTTACTATGAATTAAAAACAAGTAGACAGTTACAATATTTAATTATTTTGACCACTGATGATGCAGAATTACCACAATCCCTCAGTAGTTTAATTCCCACTCTCTTTACCTCTTTACCTTCTCATCAAGAAGTTGTTAATTTAATCAAGGATTTGTTACCAGAATTAACGAGTGTGTTGCAGCATAATGTTGATTTATCTGATTTAGTCAATGCTGCTTCTGGTTTAACTACTGAGGAAATACGTTTAGGTTTAAACCAAGCAGATAATTATTGTAATCAATCAAATTCAAATACACTAACTCACCATTTACTGGAATATAAAATAAATCGCTTTCGTTCTTTCAATTTGAACTTTGTTGCAAAACCAAGCATTCCAGATTTTGGTGGTTTGGATTTGCTTAAGCAATACATAAAGAATGTTAAGTTGGATTTTTCAGAGCAAGCAAGAAAGAAAAATATTCCTCTTCCCAGGGGTTGTTTGTTAGTGGGACCACCAGGAACTGGTAAAACCTATTCTGCCCATGTTAGCGCGAAAGTTTTGGGATTCCCTCTTGTTAATGTAGATACTGCTGTGGTGGTAAGTGGTGGTGCAATCTATCTCAAAAGACTGTTAGAACGTGTAGAAGCTTGCGCTCCTATTGTGCTTTATTTTGATGAGTTTGATAAGCTGTTCGCTGCATCTAACTCTTCGGGTGAGGATATGGGTTCTCGACAGATTTTGGGAATTTTGCTGACTTGGTTGCAAGATAAAAAGAGTGCAGTGTTTGCGATCGCAACTCTCAATCGATTAGATGCATTACCACCAGAATTAACCAGGGTGGGTAGATTTGATGAAATATTCTATGTGGGGTTTCCTCAAGCAATTGAGCGTCAGGAAATCTTACAGATGCATTTGGCAAGGTTTGATGAGCGTTACTGTTGTGGTAGTAATGTTTTGAGTGAGAAGGAATGGCGTATTATTCTTAACAAGACTGTTAATTGTACTGGGGCAGAGTTAGCACGAATGGTGGAAAAGGCAGCACGGAAGTTGTTCCATGAGGGAGGGGAGATAAAAATTGGCGTGGAGGAGTTGTTGGAGCAGCGGGAGGGGATGGTGCCGTTGTATGTTAGGGATACTGAGAGGATATTGGCGATTGAGAATCGGGCTAAGTATTTTTGTCAGCCTGCGTCGAGTCCTGATACATCTGTTTTTGCTCCGGCGATCGCTTCTTTTTGGGGGGAAAGTAGGCAGTAGGCAGTGGGTGGAGGAAAATGGAGAGATAGAGTCACAGGAAGCAAAAATGAAAAATGAAGCAGTCAACCCAGTTTTAAATGAGTATGAATCTCCCTCGAAGAATGCTACGTTCTCTAATTCGTTCTATCCAAGCCTCAACATAATCCTCTCCTAACAACTAATTGCCCATCACCTACTGCCTTCTGCCACTCCAAGAGAAGCCGCTACCGCGTCTACCTGCCTACTGCCTTCTTCCAACACGACATGCAATACTTTCTTCTGCACAAGCTTTCAACATTGCTATAGCCTGTCTATTCCTTTTTTTAGCAAAATATTCCCATATAGATAACCAATCCTCGCAACTAAGTGTATGTATACGTTTGGTGCCTGATGGAGTATTTACCTTACATTGCACGACTAATGGAGATAACTTTAATCTTGTAAAAACTTTTGCCTTTTTATGAGAATCTTGTAGTAACCAGTTAGGATTTACTTTAATACAATTCAATCCTTCACTATAGCCAATACGATATTCTCCTGATGGTAATACCAAAACTTCCACAACAATATTATTGACTATCTCAATTTCAATGGGTTTGGCAGTTACAACTCGATAATTAGGCTCAAAAAATCTGGGATTTGGAATTAACAATTTTCTCTTGCCCAAATTATTATCTGATAGTGTTCTGATTAAATCCTTCCATTCATACTGATTTAGAGACAATCTATGGTGCTGCAAATTGCCTGATTCTAGGAGTAGTTGTAAATAAGCCGCCGCAGTAGGTAGGGTTTTGGCTTGAATAATCATT
This sequence comes from Nostocaceae cyanobacterium, assembly GCA_030065825.1. Lineage (GTDB taxonomy): Bacteria > Cyanobacteriota > Cyanobacteriia > Cyanobacteriales > Nostocaceae > JASJCY01. The sequence goes on from JASJCY010000024.1 coordinate 41,987, forward strand.
CCATTAGGAGTTTTTACTGTTATCGTCTCCAAATTATAAGCATCGACAAAATTCCTCACATTTGCTTTGGATTGTTCAACCATGAGTGACATTTGTCTATCACTCATTACCTTTAAACCATTTGGTAGTTGGTAAGCAGCCCAAGAATATCCCCTCCACCACCATCGAACAGCAGCGGTTTGAGGTATATCCACGTCATCACTATTTTCTGATACTTCTAAGATTTTTGTGTGGTTGGAGTTTACAACAGTTTGCGGTTTGAAATTCGGGTTGATATTCATAGTCTGCTTATCTCCTAGACTTGAAAAATTTCATTCTCTAGGTTCAAAACCTTGTGTTCTGGTTACCTAGAGATTTGATCATCTTCTAGAATTACCTGAGTGTTTGGTTTGGAAATATTTAGGCAAACGCTGAACTAATACCCTGGTTGATAATTGCAGCCACATCTATCTATTGCGATTCTAGATAGCACCCGCATGATTTCTGTTGGTAAATGACACAACTCCTTACTATTTTATTCTTATTAATTTCAGGTGATGCTTAACAATAACTTAAAAATAGCTTAACGTTATCTTGATACAAATGAGGGGTTCAAAAATTAAGAAAATCTAAAAAAAACATTTTTGCAAAAAAATTTATGATTATACCCAGTCAATATATGAGATTTCTATGATAAATACATTTTTATTGATTGAATATTTGCTATGCATCGAATGATAATGTTTAGTGCCTATGCATTATAATTTTCACTAAATAAAGATTAAAGTAATTGTGACAATTTCAAAAGTGGCTATTTCAAAATACTTCTGATTTTCGATATAAGTAAGTATGTATGTATGTAAGAAAAACAAATCTTCGTGTAAAAATATTGCGAGTTTGTTTTACTACCTACTCTCTGTCTATATCTTCTTGGTGTTGTCTTAATTGCTTCAGTTTACTGTATGGTTTAATTTGTTTTGCTTTTGGTAGAATCTCTTGAACTGCTCGAACTGCTACGGTGGGCATAGCAACAATCACATTAGGTACATTTTGCAGAAATTCCACGGGTAGCTTAATATGATATTCCCTTTGAACCGCTACACTAACCCTATCAACTACCAAATACATTGTCCTATGTTTGTGGGGAGCATTTAAGGCTGTAGCTGATAAAGCCTCAATGGGATCAGAAACTAATACGACTGTCGTTACGGAAACATCCCTGGTAAGGGGCAGTGGGGAAAGAATATTGTTCCCTGCACCCTGCCCCCCTACCTCTTTATTGACACCCACACTAAGATGAAACCAACCACGGGAACGTCTGCTTCCGGGATATAAGTTAAAAGCATTACCTTCTTTAGATGGTGAGTGTAAGTATGCTCCTGTCACTTCTAAATCCAGACTCCGTGCCAGAAATACCCCATTTCCATTGGTATCTGCGTAAATTAACCCACGGTTGTGCAGAGTTTGTACCAATTTTTGTGGAACAGAGCAATTCCATCTCAGATATTTTTCAATTTCTTCCCAATGGTTGTGGGAAGGTGTCGGTGGTACGAAAGCTGATAGAGGATTCAACTGGATGGTTTCTAAGGCTTGCATTCTGATATGTTGAGTAACCGCAGCCAGCATCCTTTCCTCTCCAAAGCAATCTCGTAACCAGACAATTGCATTATCGTGGTTACATTGGTTAACATGCATTACTAAATCCAGGGCACTTTTACCATTGACATTTTGTTTTGAATCATGAAAACAAGAGTTGATAATGCTGATGCTACAACTATCAGATACCCACTGATTTCTATCCCGACTATCTTGATTCAAACCTAATTCATAAGCCACCAGTTCCAAGGGTAAATCAATTGTTTTTCCTTGCAGCAGTTTTGCTTCCTTTTCTAACTGTTGTCTTAATTGTTCACTTCTCGATGCTGTTTTCTTCAACTCAGTTTTTTCTTTGAGTAAGCGTTCACGAAGTGACTCCGAAGGAGTATCGCGCTCATTCAATTGATAATTAATAACCTCTAATTGAGGACTCAAAACTTCAATTATTCGCTTTCTGTAAGACTCGTTTGTTTCCCATGCTTGCGGTTGAGGAAGACAACGTTGCAAGTCGATAACTTGAGAATCCTGATTGACAGCAGCATAATACTTCCTGATTTTCTTGTGAGTCGCAACGCTCCCCTTAATGCCTCGTGAAATTCCTAGATGTGCAACAGCATCAGCAAAACTATCTTGCAACTGATACATTTTGACTCTGGTTCCAAACAATCCTTTGCAGTTGAGTTTCCCTCGCTCATCCAACGGAACAAGATAAGCATGAATGTGGGGTGTAATTTCATCGAGGTGTAACTCTGCTTGAATTATGCGTTAGCGAAGCTTACCGAAGGTATCGCTCCAAGAAGATTGTAACCATTTAACGGTTGCATCTACAAAGTTATCTAAACGCTGTTTATCATAAATAAAAATATATCTTTTGTATTACGTATTCATGAAATATCAAAGTAATATTTCACTCATAAAGTTTGTGTATAAAACCTGAAAAATTTGATATATCGCTATTATTTTTGGTTACCAACACGAGTATTAAATATCAGATTATTCAGTGATTGTATTTAATCTTTTTTTATCGCTGATATAGCTGTAACTATAGCAAATACAGAGATAACGCTAATTATAATTTTTACTTCCATTACAAATAAATTGCTGTATTTTCCAGCCTTTTTATACTGGGAATTTTTGGCACTTCAAGGCTATTAAAAAGATCCCTCTTAAGCACTATTGAAGTCTGTGGTGTTTGTCCGCTAACAAAGTAAATAATAATTTTATTAAAGGGAACGGGGAACAGTAACTATGTGTCACGAAGGTTTTAAACACGTATCCTTAGGAAAGGCAACCCTAAGCCAAAACATGGAAGCATCTTACTCCAAAAAAACTCACGCTTTGCCTGTTGTCCGTTCCCTATTTCCTCCCCTGAAGGGAGATAAATTCTTTGGATGAGGTAAAAAGGTAGAGAGTTTATGACAGTATCAAAGAAAATTTTCAATCTGTTATCCAACTGCTGTATAACCTGTACTTATGAATTTTGTCGTGATTCAGTTCAGCCTAAAAATGCTGCTAAAATTCGTTTTCAATATCGCACCCCAAATTCTGTTTCAGAGAATATTCCCAAAAAATTGTGTAGTGTGTTTCACCAAGGAACTAATCAAAAGCTGGAATATTTCACAAAGTGCTATTTGGGATGGATTGAATATTTTCTTGATTCGGTTATCTCATGTCTTTGGATATAATGGCTTAAACCCTTGTCTCATAAAGGTTAGACAATTGTACATGATGTTTATTTATCAAAAATTGTGTGAAGTAATTGGAAGGAAAATTAGACATCAAATCAGTGAAAAAATCATAAGTTTTGCTAATAATCGACCTTTGTTTACCTTTGTATTCCTTCAAATTAATCTTCAAATATCATGAGTAAAACTACTCAAAATAAAAGTAATTCTTCTCCTCTACTAATTTTGGCTTTGGATTTTGGGGGAAGTGCAACCAAGGGAATTTATTGTGGATTGGAACAGAATATCCCAATGTCTTTGATGATGGAACCAGAAGTGTTGAAAGTTTCTTGGGAATCGGTTAATTCTTATTCCACCAGGACTTTGGGCTCAACGGAACCGGAGAATGCTGCATGGGTGAGTTATATGGGTGAAACCTTTGCTGTGGGGTATTTAGCTAAGACTCAATACTATGCAAATGCAGGGTTGAAAGAATTGAAGTACGAACGTGCAATTTCAAAAACAATATCTGCTGTTTGGGTTGCTTCACAAAAGCTGAAACTGGGGATGAAATTCCGATTAGCACTTGCTTGTTTGTTACCACCGGGGGAGTTAGAAAATAAAGAAAGTTTTCATCAGCAATTATGTAAAGTCCTTGCGAATTACATAACACCGACAGGGAAAATACAAGTGGAGTTAGTAGAGTTTAAATGTTTACCAGAAGGTGCAGGAATATATCTGGCTTATCAGAAGAAATTGGGACAACAGATAAAAATGAAAGTAATTGCTTTGGCTATGGTGGGTTACAGAAATGCGTCTGTATTAATCAGTGATAGGGGGATGGTTGCAGCTGATGGAAAGACTTCTGATTTAGGAATGATTAGGCTGTTGGAGAGGGTAGTTGCGAAAACATCGGGACATACTCCTGCAATACTTGCTCCTGCTGTGGTTGCTGCTGGAAGTGATGTATCTACCACACCTTTTCTGCGGTTATTGAGAAGTAGGAATAATGTTAATAAACAGCATGAACTACAGCAAATTCAAAAAGCTGTCAAGCTAGCGAGGAGTGAATATACTGCTGTCCTCACAAGTTGGTTGGATCAAGTGATTTCTACAAGTGTGGTGGATGAAATTTTATTTTGTGGTGGTACGGCAGATTATATCAGGAGAGAGTTAAACTCTCATTACCCAGGGACTCCTTGTTTGTGGGGAGTAGGTGCAGACATACCTAAACAAGTTGATAAGTTTGGTTTAGGAAGCAGATTAGGGGATGTATACAGTGTATTTTTGTATTTCTCTCAACAAGTACAAAAATTTTCCTCAAATAATGGAATTAGAGGTAGTAATTAATGTCCAAACAATTTGATTTTCGCTGGCGTTATCAACCACGTAATTATATGGATGTGCAGTTACTGGAATATATTCAAAAAAATTACATCATGAGTAAAAATGACATGCTTTTATTAGCGCTACGTTCATTTTGGCTACCTTCTGCTTTAGCTGCGGATTATCGCATTTCAGAATCAAAGGTGCAACGGGTAGCATGGAATGCAGTACAAACTTTACAAAAGCAAGCGAAAGAGGTTTTGGAATTGGTGGGTTTAGAAGATACTTCATTAATGAAAATACCAACTAATACAACAGTCAATTCAACTATGTCCTCCCTAGATGAACTTCGTAATCAAGCGGGAGAAAATATTTACGACGATACAGGCTTGAGTAATTTTTTCTAGTACGTGAAGGCAGAAGTAACGAGGCAGTTCCAATAAAAAAATATGCCCTTAGGCAGGCTACGCCTTTCTTGAATGCCCAAAGGGCTATACACCATCATGAATGAAAGTGATTTTACCCCTACTCACCACTCACTACTCACTTAAAAATCAAATGAATTCTTTATCTAACTCTCACGCAGAAAATACCGAGTTCAGCAACAATGAAAGTTTAGAGCCAACAATTGATGATTGGGACGCTGAACTTAATGGTAACTCATCTCAAACAGAGCTAAATTTGCTGCAATCAAAGGTCATTGAAGATGAACAAACAGAAAGTTTATCTACAACAAATCAACATCAAGAAATTTCTAAATTGCCTACAATTATTCACATTGTTGACGGAGAAAAAGGAGGGGCGGGCAAATCTTTCTTTAGTCGCACATTTATCGAATATTGCGCTTCTATAGGTTACTCCATAACAATTGTAGATGCGGATAAAAGTAACCAGGATATTGTTAATATTTATCCCAATGTCAAAACTGCATTTTTCAGTGACGATGATAAGTTAGCCAAAGAAGCAGATACAATATTTGATTTGGCATTTGAAAAGTCAGTAATTGTCAATTTACCTGCTCAAGTTTATTCAAAGGTTACTAACTGGATAAAAGGCAATAATCTCACTGAATTAGGTCAAGAACATTCAATTACTTTTGTGAAATGGTTTATTTGTACTGGGGGTGTTGATTCTGTTAATTTCTTCCTGCAATCTTTATCAGATTTGGGAGATAAAATGACCCATGTATTTGTAAGAAATAAGGGGTTGTGTGACGACTGGAAATATATAGAAGAAATGCCAGAGTACAGTGCGGCTGAAAGTGAATATAAATTCATCGTCATGGACTTTCCCAAATTCCCTTTTTGGGAGCGTAATACTGTTGACCGCTTAGGCAGTAGTTTCACTGATGCACTCGCTCATCCGGATTTACGGGCAGTATCAAAGCAACGGGTGAAGAACTTTCTTAAAAATGCCTATGCAGCCTTTGCAGGAACGGGGTTGGTGCAATGACAGGATTTGAAGTAGATAAGCAAAATTCCCATTCTATACCTCATAAACAACAAAAAGATGCAGAATTGACACCAGATCAATTACTTGCAGAAGCCTTGCAGGGTAAAAGTGAAGCCTTCAAAAAACGGGTGCTAGATTTTGTCCTCAGTTGCGGGCTATCTCCAGATGATCCTTTATTCCTGGTGTTGATTGCTACAGGACAATTGGAAGTAATGTTGGAAGATGCCCCAAAAAGCTTGGAAATGTTGTTTAAAAATTGGAGTCAAGACTTAGCCACAAATCTAGAATTAGTGGAACAAGTAACAGTTGAAAGGCAGAAAGTTGCTATTAACCGCGCAGCGAATGCCTTAATTCATGAAGCCTTATTACGTGAAGGTAGAAGTATTTTAAATTCTGTCATTCCTACCACTATTGTATTTTTTTTAATCTTTGGAGTGGGTTTTATTGGTGGTATTTCAATACCTCCTTGGATGTTTGGAATATTGAGGGGAGGATACACACAAGTGCAGTCAGATTCTCTCACTTGGAATGAATTAGATGCAATGAAATGGGGTACGTCTGATGAGGGTAAATTTGCCAGGAATTTGATTAATTGGAATCGCGGTTATTTGGAAAATAAGGAATGCGTTAAGGATGCTCAAAGGTTAGGTGTGGTCTTGTCGCAACACAATCGTAAATGGAAGTCAGGATTTTGTTTAATATGGACAGTACCACCTCATAAGCGTCAATTTAGGCAGTAGGGAGTTGGGAGTCGTGAGTCGGAAAAACAAACAAAATATGCATATTTTGTGTTTAGGTTTTAAGGCTCATATACCCTGATTTTAATTTCCTACTGCCCAGTTATTTCCTGCGGAAATAACGAACTGCCGACTGCCGACTGCCCATTTTCAATAGGTATAAATTATATGGTTGCCGCTACAGTTTTGACAAGAAACCAAACAGATATTTCCAATCTTGCCGATGCAACTAATTCTATTATTGAACAAGCCTTTTGGTTAGCATCGCAAAAACGGGTACTTTCTTATCAACAATATAAGTACTTACTCAGTTCTATCGGCTGGAGTCTTAAAGAAAGTAGAGTCTATTTAAAAGTTGCTGCCGCATTCTCTTCATTTTCGCCTGATGAACTTCAAGAAGTCGAACCTAACACTATCTTTGAGTTGGCAAGACACACTAAAAAATATCATACTGTCATCGAAAAGTTAAAAGATTGTGGCAAAATTACTCAGGAAAAAGTACGGGAATTTATTACTGCTCATCGAACACCTAAAAAACCAAAACCAGATAAACCAAGTATTTGGAAACTAGGGAGAGATGGGAAACCAGTGTGTCGGATTCCTGACATTCTGGAGGATGATATGCAGACTGGGAATATTATCCAAAAAGAAATGGATCAGAATGGAACTTTTGCTCAAACATTAATCAGGGAAGCCGTAACATTATGGCAAGCTGTGAAAGAAGGAAGATTAGTTGTAAAAGATGTAGAAGTGACTGAAGAATCTTCTGAGAGTACAAGTAATGATTTTGAGCAACAAGATTTTATCATTCATTCAGAATCGGAGAATGAATTAGGTTTAAATACATTTATTGATTACAACTCAAATTCAGATGACATTCTGATTCAAGATGAAATAGAAGAATCTATTAACAAGGAACAAGTAACAGGGAATAAAGAACAGGAATTATCTGTGATGGAGGATTTCAACCCTCATCAAGACTTACCACCTATAGGTGAGGGACTTACATCCGAAAGTAACGAATGTGCATCCAATCTACTATCTCCACCGTTGCCTGTTGACCGTTCCCTGTTTCCTCTCTCGCAGGGAGTTGATGTATCTCAGAATCAAATACCTTTAGAACAGATAGTAAAGGATTTGACACAAGTAAATTCTTGGTCAGAAGTAATTAGTATTACCAATAATTATTCTCAGACAATCAAATCTCAGATTTGGGAGTTGTTAAGTACTGAAATTAAAAATAGATTCCAGGAAATGAAAAGACAATATGTTGATAATTTTCTACAGGTAAACGATAGGGTTATGTGGGAGAAATGTCCGGGCAATCTCTATTTATGGCAACCTTTTGTGATTACACGTATTCAAGATGGCAAGGCAATGTTAGATGTTTTTAATCGTCCGGTTCCTTTGGATGAGTTGACTAAATGTAGGGAGTAATACTAATACTGCTACGCAGAAGCAAGCCATATAACTTTTAATACCGCTACTTTGCGTGCAAGCTAGGTATAACTGATACCTTTCAAAACGGTATACACTCAGAGTCAGGAATTTTATTATCTCTAACTATTTGCTCGATTTTCTCAACCTCTTTTTTCCATTCTTCTTCATCAGGGTCGTAAAAATCATCATAGCTTGAGTATCCTTCGCTTAAAAGTTCATCAACTGTCATTGATGAAACTATTTGGTATCGGGTTGTTTTTGGTTTTTTAGTCATAATTTCACCTCTGGATTTGATACCAGTTTCTATTTTAGTTCATCTTTACTAATTGGAGAACTATGGTGTTAAAACTTAATCATTTTGATACCAAAACACGACAGCATACTGGAATAGAGGAGAAACTTGAGAATACCCTTGCTGAGTATTTATTTCCCGGTGTTGAGTTTAGCATTGGTACTGCTTATCCTGAAGCTACTATTCCCGAAGATTTACAAGAATATAATGGGATGACTCTGCAATTTTCTGCGGGTAAAAGGATGTTTTTCTCTTCTGTTCCAAATATCCGCGAACAGTTATATCCAAATCCTTCAGATGCTGCTGCTTACCCTTTACCTTTCACACCTTGTCGAACTTTTCATGAGTTAAAAAATGTCAGGATTTTGGTTATTGATGATGTAAATGGCAACAATGATGGTGTGATTGCTAATGATGATGCTAAGAAATTGGTTGGAGATTGTAAGGGTTTAATTGATAGAGATTTTGCAGCTTCTAATAATATAGAAGTGCGTACTTTTCAGTTCCGAATTGGTATTAAATCCCAGAAAGAAAGTCCAGTCATGCGAATTGCAAAAGGTACACTTGCACCTGCACAACTAAATAAACTTGGAGAATCATTCTTGCGGATAGGTGGCAGCGTTAAAGAGGGCAATTTACATAGTAAAATTGGCTATGATATGGTGCTTGCTACTTCTTCTTTTAAAGGTAGAAAAGGAGAAGATGCAATTCAACCTGGGGAATATATGCTTACCATTGGTTTGGGTATTAAAGCGGTAGCACAGTACCGAGAACATAGTTTGGGAACCCAAATTCTTGTCAATTATCCTCAAGCTGTTCAGCAAGAAATTCTACCTGTTATTAAACAACAAGCAGAAAAGTTAGCCCAAGACCAAAAAGACCCAAGGAAATTAGCACAAAGATATATTGAAACTTACGAACGTCGTCAAGCACTTTTAACAAAAATAGATGTTGAATTAGCTTTAGAGACAGATATAGAAGAGAAGTTTTCTATCTTTGATAATTTGGATTCTGGTGGAGAAGCGGAAGACAGTCAACAAGGGGAAGAACAAAGGGATTTGTTACTGTATTCTTTATTAAAAACAGATTTAGCAGCATATTGTCAGCTTGTTGAACATCCGAAGATAATAGCTGAATTACAAGACTTTGTGCGTAAAGAATGGATGGAAATCGCAACTGGACGTTCTATCAAATTTATATCTGGTTTAGCTCAACCTAATTTGAATTTACAAAAAAATGAAATATGCATACCTTATATAGATGAGGGGGAAGAAATTATTGTTACTCGTTCTCCCTTGATTAATTCCAATGGCGTAATTACTTTAATTAATAAGCATTTACCAGAAATGTTAGACGGATGTGTTTATATTCATCCCAAAACTGCAATGGACAATATGCAATGTGATTTTGATGGCGATTTACTCGCTTTTGCTCCTAGTAAAAATTTTCCTCATTTAGCAGCAGAAGTTAAAGAAAAGAATTTACCAGAAAATCGCTATCCTGATATTGTCAAGCAAGCTAAAGTAGCTTATCAAGGTACATTTACAGAAATTGCTGTCTCAGCGATGGAGAATAAAATTGGGATTATCGCTAATGAAATCCAAAAAAATATAGCACTGCAATGTGAAATTGATGCAATACCTCCACCAGAAAAATCCATTTATATTCAGCGAGTTTCATCGCACTTAAATTTTGTTCTTAATAGATGCAACCAAGGCAAATTACAAATACCTAAAAAGATACTACCGCAAATATATTCAATTGCATCTATAGTCAATCAAAATATAGATGGTTCTCAAGTTTCACAAAAATTACAAGCATTCAAAAAAATATTGAAAGATTGTGTAGCTGAGTTGGGTAATGAGTTACAAGTGGCTGCGGATGGTCCCAAAAATGCTTTGCGTCCTGATGATACAATTATTCGATACTGTCAGTCAATCACTGGTTATAAGGAAGTGGAATGGTTGGCTGATAAGAAAAGTAAGTCAGCATTTATAAATCGAGGGATGAAAACTAATGGTTACAGTCCCATTGATTTAATGATTCAGCAAACTAACGAAATATTTGAACAATATCAACTTGTAGCACGACCAATTGAACAATTTAGGAAGCTTTATCTTGGGGTGGATTTTACTGATGAACAGAAAAATCAAGCTCAAAAAATAAAGGGTGAATATAATTCATTGGTTAAACAACGCATTACCTTGGAGTCAAGACAGAAATTAGAATCTGGTCCATATCTTGTGATTACTTCTCCTATTACTGGAAAACAATTGGAAGTTACGAATTTAATTAGGTTTAATGCTGCTAAAAATATTGATTTCTGGAAATTACAGGAGATTAATATTCAGGTTGCTGAGAGAAACCCCACTGAAAAAATGCCTCATCCCTTGTTTGCTCAAGCGAAATTTATCAATCATGAAGGTAAAGAGGTGAATATTCCTATTGGCACAGTTAGCATGAAGTCGATGCAAGAACATGATATTAAGTCTGGGATGTTGATACAGCAAGGTAAAGTTGAATTTCGTTTTGGTATTAGTGATGGGATGATTGATGTTTTGAAACAACAGACTAAGGAATATGTTGAATCAATTAGAAGTAATACTCCATCAAATGAAAAGTTGCAGTTAGCAGCAGCTATTCATAATGTGAGTCATACTGGAGAAAATAAAAATTATTCGGGTTTAAAGAAAGCAACTGTGGCATTTACTATTTTCTCCGACGAAGTTATAGGTCAATTAAAGCAGTTACAATTTACCCAAATGCGGATAATTGGTACTCAGTTTCATGAGTATGCTGGTAGGACTTTTACTGGTGAAAAAGTTGCAATTAAATTTGAGAATGGTATTAATCCTCGTGACCCCACTAAAACTGCTCGTTGGGTAATGATTGAAGGGAAGAAATTAGGGATTATTGATGCGCGATCGCCCCATTTACACCCCGGATGTGAAGCTGTTGCAACAATTACTTCTCCTCCCAGTAACAGTGTTATCGTCACCAGTTTGAAAAATCCTGAGAATAAATTACAGATTGATGGTGTCAATAAATATGCTTTTGCTAATCATAGCTGGCAAGGGCAAGAAACTAGTATAACTCTGAATATTCGACAAACTAACCCACGAAAACCACCAATTGTTTTTGCAACGGTTGGAAATCAAGTTTTGGGGGTATTGAATAAGCAATCTATTGTTTTTTTAAAACAACAGCTTGTAGTTAAGGGGAGGACAATACAAGGACTAACTATTACAGGTACGCTTAATAATGCTCCTGCTAGTTATGCAGATATTGTTATTGACCCCAGTAGTGTTAAGTTGAGTGAGATAGTTGAGAAACAGCAGCTAACTCAGGATTTGGTTGAGAGTAAAACTACTGTAGTATTTTTTGCAGCACCTGTAGATAAGCAGTTTCAAGCAAAGACCGAGCAAATGATGTGCAATATGCTCAAACGCGCTGTTGAACGTGCTGTGGAAATGAGTTGCGATACGGTACAGTTTGTTGATGTTTCACCACATCCAGATAAGTCTCCACAATTTGGGGGAACTTTGCAGCAGCTTGCAATGGAACGCAAGGATATCAAGGTTGAGTTTCAGGGTGTAATGTCGGTGGAAGATGGCATTTCTTTGTTGACGCAACCATCAGATATTGTTGTGGGGGTCAAGAGTAGGGAAACTGTGAGAATAATTGAATTGGTAGTTTGTCGAGGTAAAGCGATACCTTCGGTAAGCTTCGCTAACGCTACATATATCCCAGAAACTGGAGGTTTTGATAGACGGAATTTACCTCCAGTCCAGAAAAAAATTGCAGTGATAAAAAATGATGTAGAACGCGATAACTCTTAATTTGTGCAAAGTTTACCGAAGTGCAAATTTTGCCCTTCGGTAACAGTCAATTCCACAGAAATTACTTAAAACTTTTTTCGGAGGATTCTGACATGACAAGTTTGACTATTTTAAACTATGGAAGTATTCGCGTAACTGAAGATGGTCGCTATAGCGTCTATGACACTATCGAAGTTTTGGCAGGCAGAAAGAACCCTCGTGAAACCTGGAAGCGTTTATGTAAGGAATATTCAGAGGTTGTCACAAAATGTGACAACCTCCAATTTTCTGGTTTTGGTCAGCGTCCGACTCCTGTAGCTAGCAAGCAAAACATCTTGTACATCATTGGTTTGCTTCCAGGTGCGGTTGGAAAAGCTTACCGTGAAGATGCAGCTAAGGCAATGTTGGAGAAGCTTGAAGCTAGAAAAGCACCAGAGCAAAAACAGTTTGTAGATGATATACCTAGTGTCAAACAAATTACAGAGGCAGTTGAAGCGGTACTTAGGATTGCTGGTATTCATTCTAACTTAATCGCGGGAGTTGCTGCGAACGCTGTATGTAGGGAATATCCGCACTTAATTTCAGCTATGGATGAGGCAAGAAAAGTACTGCCTCTGACAACGGAAGATAGGCTATTGACAGCAACTGAACTTGCACAATTGTATCATGAACGCACAGGTAACAAACTTAGCAAATCTGGTACACCAAGAGCAGAAGCTATGGCAATCAACAAACTGTTGTCAGAAAAAGGTTTGCAAGTTAAGAATTCTGAAAATAACAATCCAGGATGGTTGCCAACTGATAATGGTGTTGAATTTAGTCAAATTATCTTACAAACCGGTCAAACTAATGATGGTACATATCAGCAGCTGAGATGGTTTCCTTCTGTTTTGGATGCTTTATTGTAGGGTGTTACCTCTGCTGGACTTTAGCAATTGCGCTTCTATTCCCTTCAATACTTGTACCGCTTCTATTGGTTGAGATTTTAACTTAGCTTTGAGTTGTGTCCTTAATACCCCCAATTTCTGATATTTCCCATCAACTTTATCCGCAATACCCAAGCGTCTTGCAGCAGTGCGAATGCGAGATTGTGGTAACTTTTGTATTAACAGTACAAGGGATTCTATATCAACAGAATTTGCCTTTGTGGAAGCAAGAGAATTGGTTGTCGGTGTATTTATTGGTACAAACTTGTTTGTTTTTTTGAGATAAGGAAGGGATGTGGCTTGTTCTATTTCTGGCTTTTGGGGTAATGAATTTACGGCTTGAATTTTCTTTTTATCTAATTGAGTCCACAAATTCACTAAATCAGCAAATAAGTCAAGTAGCATTAAAGTTGTGAAGGCTAAAATTAACGCAATGGTGAGAGCATTCAACAATTCTTGAATATCTTGCATTATTCTTTCTCCAGTATCAGTGCGTGAAGAGGATGTGCTTCATTTCATCTGTTTTAAACCGTGAGGTTTTGTATATGAACGTGGTTCCTTAATCCTCATAGGGGTGATTGTTGTCTAATCATTGCGATTAAATGAAAATATTCTGTCTCAGGAGATAATTTGGTTCTGAAATATATGCGGAAGGAGCCATCAGCATATTGCTTAATGTCTTGTTCATCAAAGAGAATTTTCTGTTGCTGTAACCATTGACTAACACTTATGTGAAACTCAGCCAAAAACAGTGCGGAAAAATAAATTCTTCCTATTTTTTCTCCTGTATGACAATGAGTTAATACTTGAAATTGTGGTTTATTTAATACTTCTGCTATTATTTTCACTCCAAATAATATTTTTACATTTTTTGCTGTAAAGCTACTAAGAAAGGAAAGGCAGGATGAGACTTTTATTTGCTTTCCTGCCTTAACTAGATTAATTAGATATTGATTCAAGGTATTTGAGAAAATTTGATACTTTCCAATTCAATCCATGAATTTTATCCGCAATATTTGGTTTGGATGATTTTCCATCACATAAAAGACAGGTACTACATTGGTTTCTGTCATCTTCTGTATGTCGGCAAAGTATTTCGTTATCACTCAATGGAGCATCAGGAGCAATGATTCTAAAAGTTCTCCATCCCTGATTTTGTGCTTCTTTAGCTTCTGGAATACTATGCACAGAAGCCATTAAATATTGTTTCCATAAGCTATTTGTTTCTCGCCAATTATGGGTATAGCCTGTATATTTACCAGATGCCAAAATAATTGGTTCCCATACTTCTAATGGCACTGCTGTCGGGTCGCCGTAGGAACCAAACCTTATGGGATAGCGGTAATGTTGTAAAAGTGCTAATTCTTTGTCACTAAATTGAGGATAATTGCCAGTAATATAGGAGCGATAAATATTATTTGGGGTGAGGAGATTGACGTAGCAACTACCAGTTTCGCTCAACCTTAATGGGCAGCTACCACAAATCGAACTATCGAAACCATGCTTTGCTGCGTATGTTGGAACGTAATTTTGTGAAATAATCCAAGATTGAATTTGCCTTCCGGTTTTACGATTTGATGTCGGAATAATAAAACCAGTTAAAATCAAAACTATGGGAGAGCCATCAATCAAAGATGCTCCTTCCCAAGCAACATAACTATTCTGTAACATGATGACATTTTTTTGAATAAGAAAGTATTGAAGTGAGTAATTTTGTTGTTAAAAGCATATTTATTGAAGCGAGAATATGCTTTAAATCAAAATCCTCCAGTATGGTAAATGACCAAATAATTCGTAATTAGTAATTGTGGGTTAGCCTACAACAAGCAAGCTACAAGCCTCCACTGGCTGTAATTGCGTAGCTTGCTTCTCGCTCTGCGAGTATTGCGTAGCTTGCTTCTCGCTACCCTTACGGGAAGTCACTCCGTGCCTAATGCGAGTATTGCGTAGCTTGCTTCTGCCCTTTGGGCAGTATTGGTTTGACTGGAGGATTTGAAAATAGAATTATGAGTTTTTGGAATAACTAGCAGGTACTATCTTCTATTGTCTCTGGTTGATAATTCATGTTATTCCTTTCGGCATATTGTTGTCTGCGTTGCCAAGATATTTGATGAAAGGACAATCAAATCCTCAAGATTTTTACCAAATTTACGATTGGCATAATCCAACAATTGTTCGAGTGTGTATCGTTTTTCTTCTACCTTACCAAAATCATCTACAAAGCGTTCTTTAAATTGGTTCCAATCAAAAGTATCTTTGAGCATTCTTTTGGCGACCAATCCACACAATTCGCGGATGGAATAGTATACTTTAGAATATACTCGCTCAGAGTAATTACTAACAGCAGCCATCACCTAAAATTGAATCATCGATGGGTTGAAAAGTTGAAACAGAAGATTTTCGTGAAGCCATAATTCAGATATCTCCTAATACTTCATTTCCCTACAGGCGTTAGCCTGAAATGAGTGTTAAGTTATCAGTTATCAATAACACTTGGCACTTGAGAACTACTAAAACCAAGATGTATCATCACAATCTGCCATTAAATCTTTGATTTCGCGCTGGTATTGGTAATCAATCTCCAGTTGTTCTAAGTCTACTTCTAATGCTAAATTTTTCAGTTCTTGCACAATTTCTTGAATGTGGCTTTCTTCACTGACACCTAAGTAGTAAGTCTTGATAAATTTGTCCGCTTTACCCATGAATTGTTCAAGATTAGTGACAAATGTCTGTTCATATCCAATTGCTTGAATCATTATCTTTCTCCCAAGAATTGCATATATTTGATGGAATTAATATTCACTTGGCAGCATGAGAACTTTCTCTGCCAAATAGAGTTTGATGTTGCTAAGTGGAAAATCTGTGTAGAGAATTTCCTGTCTTAGGACTTCTTGATTGGTATCCCATTCGCAAATCAAAACCCCAGAATTGTCTTTGACTCGCAAATACCAAATTTGGAATTCTTGTAGTTTGGGATTGGAGAGAAATTTCTTTGTTTGATATGAAGCTATAGCATCTATTAGCCAATAGCAATTTAAGGATTATGCTAGGTACTTTATACCTGGAGTATATTTCAAACCTAGCCAGTGTTTGTAGAGAATAGTTGAACCGATAAATTGATTTAGTTCTGCTGTTATTTGTTGTGGAGTTTTCACGCTTTTTGTTCCTGATTTTATGGGATTCACAATCCCAAAGGCGTGAGCCGTCAAATAAAAACTGCTGATGTACAGATGTCAGCAGTCAAGGAATTGAATATATAAGTTTGATGCGAACACTATTGGCTGAACTCTGCACTCATTCTCACCTCGCGTTTGGATCTAGCTTGAAATCCTTGTTTATTTATCATTGAAGCAAAGTTAAGGATGATGCTCCTAAAGGACGAACGCGGACATTTAACACTCCTATTTCTGTTGCTTGTCATCATCTTCAACTTCTTCAGTATTAAAGAGTCCTGGTGGTGTATTTTCCTCAACCCAATGTTCGATTAATTCGTGTGCGATATCACTCATGTTTACCCCCTTCCAGGTACACAAGGTGTTAAAACGCCGCTTTAAATTTTCGTTTATCGAGAGGTTTAGCCTGTCTGTCCTAGTTTTTCTAGGCATCATAAGTGTTACAAATAATAAAGTTACTACGTGACTAAGTGAATAAGTGATAGAGTTTTGGTATAAAAGCAAAATTCTCTCAGCATTGCATTTAAGCATTGCGACGAGAGGGTTTGCAACTGTTGTTTTTAAAAACCAAAACCCCCCGCATCGACTCGCAATCAAACCGAGGGGTATGGTTCTCCCAGTTAAAAGGAGGTATGTCTATTATGCCTTGTGTTGAACTTCCAGTCATCTACTCTTTTGACTACAGCAGCTTTTCTAAGCCTGAGCTAGAACAAAAAGCCCAAAAAACCCTATCTAACTTCCTGGGTTTCGTCCGTCAAACCTTTGACGGCTTACTAGAGTGCGGTAAAGCCTTGCAGGACATTTACTACGACTGCATTGCCAATTGTCCAAAAGGCAAGAAATTATTTGAGCAATGGTTAGCGTCTGATGACTTTGGCGCATCCCGCTACATCGCCAAAGCCGCAATAGAAATTTACAATTGGTTCTCCAAATTGCCAAAGCGGGTACAACGCTTAGTCCGCCAAAACGTCCAATTTTGGAGCGTAGCAGCCCTGCGTCAGCTTACTAAAGTTTCCCATGACTTGCTTAAGGAACTAGTACGGAATGGCAAGAAAACAGCCGCACAGGTGAAAGAGGCAAGGGAGCAGGGTGAAGGGAGAAAGGGTGAAGATTCTTCTCCTCTACCTCAACTAGCTCCTGGAATGCGAATTCTAGTCACCTCTGATGACAATGGCTGGAGTGGCGAACATGGCATTATCATTTCCAAATGGGAAGGGAATGACAAAGAATCTTGGTGGGTTTTGCTGGATTCTGTAGTTGCTCAAGGACTCACTACCAAGCACTTGTATAAGCCACAACAGCTAAAAGCAGAAGCAACAGCCAAAGCTACTTCCAAGCTTGGGAATCAAAAACTATTCACTTCTACTGAGGTAGAGTCAAAAATAGCAGAAGCACTGGCACAAAGGGACAGAGAAAAGGCAGAAGAAGAACTGGGACGGTTCGTTGAAATTCGGGATGCAGCTTTAAAAGCGGCTGAGGAAGAATTATTTGCAGCACGACAACATGCTCAAAATATGGCACAAGCCAAGGAAAAGCTCGTTCAACAGCTAATTGAGAAAGAGCAGGAATTAGAGAAAGTCCGTCATCTACAAACCAGAAATCAGCAGTTAGAACAACGGGTGGAGGAATTAGAAAAAAGTCTGGTAAATGCCACTGTAAATGAATGGGGTAATACTTTTACCAAGCAAGCTGCGAAAGTTGTGAACTCGGAATTAGAGAAAACTATCAAAGACATAGTGGGAGGGTGAGAACCCCTTCGCTTCAGCGAGGGGATGAAACCCGACTCAAAGGGATTTATCCCTTTGTTTCCCTTGATCATAAATTTCCTACAAAACATGATATCATTTTGTAGGAGGTGATAAATAGTGTTAACTCTGACTTACGAATACAAAGCCAATCCTACAGATGAGCAAATTAAATTAATTGAACACACGCTTGATGTTTGTCGCCAAGTGTGGAATTTTGCATTACGTGAACGTAAGGATTGGATCAACTCCCGCAAGTCTCCTGTTAATGCTTGTTCAATCACTTGTGAGTACATTATTCCAGCAGACGCACCATACCCAAACTACAACACCCAAGCTAAGTCTTTAACCCAAGCTAAAAAGCAGTATCCAGAACTAAAAACTGTTAATGCCCAAGTGCTGCAACAGGTGTTGAGAAAACTGGAAACCGCATTTATCGATATGAAACGTAAAGGAATGGGTTTTCCTCGGTTCAAGAATCGATACAGAATGCGCTCTTACGTTTACCCTCAACTTGGCGAAGGTCAAATATTAAGAGGTAATCAAATTAAATTACCGCAGATTGGGTGGGTGGAGTATGTGAAGTCACGGGAGATACCTGATGGTTTTGTGATTAAACAAGTTCGTGTTGTTCGCAAAGCTTCTGGATATTTCTTGATGTTTACACTGGAATGTAATGTTGATATTCCTAGTCCAGTCGCATCTGGGCATCCAAGGGGTATTGATTTAGGACTAGATAAATTTGCAGCTACTTCCGATGGTGAGTTGATTGAACGTCCTAGATTTCTTCAGACACTACACCGTAAGCTGAAATTGCTACAACGTAGACTGAAGAAAAAGCAGAAAGGGTCAAACAATCGTCACAAATTAAATCGGAAAATCGCAAGATTACATCAACGCATTTCTGATACTCGCAAAGACTGGCACTTTAAGTTAGTCCATAAACTTTGTGAGGATGCGGGAATGATTTTTGTTGAGGATATTGATTTCCGTGTTTGGGCTAGAGGAATGCTTTGCAAACATACTCTTGATGCTGGATTTGGACAGTTTGTCTCAATCTTGCAATGGGTATGTTGGAAACGAGGGGTATATTTTGCGAAGGTTGACAAAGACTACACATCTCAAGTTTGCCCTCAATGTAATGCCCACACTGGGAAAAAAGAACTAGGGGACAGGATACATTTTTGTCCTGAATGCGGCTACACAACGCACAGAGATGTTGCAGCCGCACAAGTGATCCGTAACAGAGGGATCGATGCGCTGGGACGCAGCGTGGATCAAAATGCCTGTGGAGACGGTCTGACGGGGACTGGGAACAGTCTAGTTAAGAGTCAAAGAAGCAGGAAGAAGGGTGGAGAGGCACGGATTCATCCTGCCTCGTAACATCCTTTGAGAATCCCTTGATTTCTAATCAGGGGAGTACGTCAATGAACCATTGATGTCAGAGGTAGAACGGTTACAAGGTTTGGTAGAAGTGCAAAAAGGGGAGTTAAGCAAACTCCAAGCTGTCAACCAGAAACAGCAACAAGAACTCACGCAATTACAGCATTTAGTTCAGACTTACTCGCAATTTACTAAGCATTCTAGAAGCTACACTTTATTTAAATATGAAGTTTTGTAACAAATTGTGGAATATCTAGGTGTTTGTTCCTGAGTATAAGCACGAAGTTCAGCCTTTGTAAAAAATATAACAAATTAGTTCTATAATAAATGACGGCTATTTCATCACTTGAAAACGATATTCTTTCCCATGAAATTCACTTAAAATTACTTGAATGGAATGAAATAAAATCCAAGATATCAGAATTTTCATTTACAAAGAAGAGTGTCATTTTTAGCCAAACTCTTGTTTGCGATAAAATCTTCTTCATTTCGGACGGTATCGCTGCATCTGAACAAATTATGCCAGAAGGCATTTCAATAATTACACAATTCTTCAGTAGAGGGCAATTCTGCTCAAATATCACGAGTGCTTTAACGAAAGAGTATGCTAACGACACACTGATTGCCATCACGGATGTTAACGGTGTTTCGATGTCGATAAATTTTTTTCTCGAAGAATATTATAAAGGGAACGCATTTGGTGAGTATTTACGGAAAAAGATACTTGAGGGGCTTCTCTTTGACAAGAAAATTATTTGTACAAAAACCTTGTTGAGCACGGAGTACCGTTATCGATTTCTTGAAGAGCATCAACAGGATGTTATTCATTGTGTCCCAGATAAGGACATTGCGAGATTTATGGGTATTACGCCGCAGGGGCTTTCCCGCTTTCTTAAACATCGATCTGCATAATAGTTAACCGAGGTTAATTACATAGACTATGAATTTAGTTTAGTATCTTATGTGATAAGTGAAAAGTATCAGGACTTAAGCAACTGGTACATTTACCTTAAAACTGTCAGATAGTAGTGATTTGTCTATAATGCCTATAAATCAATGAACATAGAGTTTTATCCCAAATTAAAGTATGTGTGAGGGTTGCCATAATTTTGTGACGCGCAGCTTTAGTCCTAAGTATAAAATATATTTTCTTATTGCTAACTATTAATCTTGTTGCTACACAATCACCAAGGGTGCATTTTTGGTGACGCAAGCTACCACCGTAGGTTGCCGGGAAATTAAATCCATCTGTTTTAGTTAACTGTTCAAGAATTGGTAATTAAATATGAAGTTTTGTAACAAGTTGTGGAATTCCTAGGTTTTTGTTCCTGAGTATAAGCACGAAGTTCAGCTTGCAGGTTGTTGTTGATTGGTTCAAGCAACTGACAATAGCTGAATCTGAGGAGGGTAAAACCTCACTGACATCCCATTGTATCCGTGAAAATCTAATTTCCAAATAGGAGCAAACACCATGAATCAAGCACTAAAAGAGGGGAACCTTCTGTCTGCATCATCAAGTCAACTTCGGTAGCTTTGGTAACAGCATTTATGGAGTTTATTCCGTAAATCCTACCAGCGTAGCTGATTCAAAATCATAGATCGCACTGTAAACACAAATAAATGGATAATAGAACTATGGCTTCATATGACAACGAAATTCTTCTAGACAATCCTCTCGCATACTGGAAGTTAGATGAAGAAAGCGGTACGATAGTCAACTTAGGTAGCTTGGGTAGCAGCATCTATGGAACCTATTCAGGAAATCCTACCAGCGTATCGGGATTAGTCGGTGATGATAACGCAATGGATTTTGATGGTGTTGATGATGGGGTTTTAATTGACAATCACAGTAGCATCAATGCAAGTACTTCCTATTCCCAAAAAACCATTGAGTTAACCTTTAATGCTGATAGTGTTAGCGGTACACAAATTCTCTATGAACAAGGAGGTAGTTGGAGCGGACTCAACATTTATTTAGAAGATAATCAACTAAATTTGGGAGTTTGGGCAAATGGTTCTGGGGAATGGCTGAGTTCCGACATAGGTGCTAATACTACATACAATGTGGTTTTAGTTTTTGATAATGGTAATCTTGCCGGTTATGTAAATGGGGAATCAATCGGTACAGTAACTACTAGTTTCAATTCCATTCCCAGTCATACCGGTGGTGTTGCTATTGGTCAGCTAAATAACGATACTCGCTTAAATAACGATACTCCCTCTTCTACAGGGAGTATAACAGGGAATAGTGGCTATTACTTTGACGGTACGATAGATGATGTCGCACTTTACAACACTGCACTTTCACAGGAGCGAGTTGAAGCACATTATAGTGCAATTCATATTATTGGAAGTAATTACAATGACTATCTTGAAGGTGATGCTGGGGATAATATAATTATTGGTGATGGGAATGATAATGTTCTCAGTTTAGATGGTACTAATGATTATGTAATCACTAACAGCTTAACCGGACTTAATACAGGTGATTCCGTACATACCATTGAACAATGGGTTTATTTACCAGAATTACCGCCGAATGGACGTGCTTGGTTATCACTTTTAGGG
>JASJCY010000218.1 GCA_030065825.1 Nostocaceae cyanobacterium
ACTCAAGGATATTTACAAACTGACCAAATCCAGCATCGGCACTGTGTTTCGACAACATTCCTCTTTGCCACGAGACAAAGTTTATGTCTTCTACAAATATCATCCCAGCACCATCACAAAGATGATGACTTAATTTATAGTGCCAATCTTTCCTAGTATCAGATATACGCTGATGCAGCCTAGCTATTTTTTGATTTAACTTGTGGCGATTATTCGAGCCTTTTTGTTTATTCTTTAACCTACGTTGTAGCAATTTAAGCTTACGCTGCATGGTTTTTAAGAACCGAGGTCGTTTAATCTCTTCACTGTCACTGGTAGCCACAAATTTGTCATAACCCAAGTCTAAACCTCGCGGATGACCGTGAGGCATTGGTTGAGGAACATTAACATTTAGCTGCAATGACAGCATTACAAAGTAAAAGTAATGCCCCTCTAACTATTCTTGCTTGTTTAACCTCAAACCCTTCAGGGATTGGTCTTGACTGTCGCCATCGAACCCAGCCAATTTTGGGAAACTTAATAGCATCATTTCTAATTGGCTCTTTCCCTAACTGTGGAAAGACAAACGAACGCATCCGATATTTATTCTTAAAGCGTGGAAAACCAAAGCCCCTAGCTCTCATATCATCCCAAGCTCTATCTAGTGTTCTTAAGATTTGTTGCAGTACTTGGGAATGAACTGCTTTTAATAAAGGGTATTGTTTTTTAGCCTCTGTTAATTGTTTGGCTGATAAGTGATAGTTCGGAAATGGTTCCTCAGCACAAATGATGTATTCAGCTTGAATCGAACAAGCATTGATAGGGGACTTACGAGAGTTGCACCAATCTTTACGCTGCCTAAGCGCAAAGTTCCAAACACAACGACACACATCTAGTGTTTGCTCGATGATGTCAACCTGTTCGGTAGTTGGTTGTAGTTTGTACTCGTAGGTCATTGTTAGCATGAATTGAGTATACCTTACATGGGCTATGCTGATGTGTAAAGATTTAATGTATTTGCCAATTATCGAGGCATCGAACCTCTCAATTGGCTTGAGGGAGTCCGTGTATCCCCTCCCTATGGCATCATGTTCTCAACGTTGGCGAAGCCTTCTCGAAGAGTACATTCGCCGTTGAGGAAGGGGTTTTACTGCTCCCTCAAACTCCCACGTTTCAATAAAATACAGTTTTTACCTTTCTCCTACAAGGAGAGAGGCTTTAAATCTTACGTGCAGGTTTTTCCACGGGGTTTGGTTTCTATTGGACTCAACCGAAAACTGCTATCAACAGGTAAATCAATAATGTCAAAGGGAAGGAAGAGGGAAGAAGCTTGCACTCCTACCAAACTTTACCCGTCTTTTACGACGCTTAACCTGTATTCAATTGAGTTGTTAGAAGATTTGTTCAATTTATTGGGCACACAAATCATTATTGTTTGCATTTCATCAACTTCATTTATTGCTGAGCGAAAATAGTTGAGGTTCACGCTTCTAAACCACCGAGTTTTGCAATTAGAGCGTTGTGTATCAAGTTCTCTGAAGCTGCCTAAAGCTATTTGAAGAAAACGAAAATACTCATTGTTCCTTCATTCTTCCTGGTTCGTCCTACACCATTGAGCGATGTTTGAAGTAACTAGCTATATAGCACTCTTGGTTTTTCCTTCTTCCTTCTTCCTTCTTCCTTGAAGGTCGAAGACCTTCGGTCAAACTAACTAAATTAATTTACAGATTTAATTTCACACTTGATGGCAGATGTACTGGAGATAGCCAAATACATTCCACATACAATTACAAAGAAACTCACCCAAGTCCACTGGTTAAGATTCTCTGAAAAAATTGCCCAACCTTCTACAGCACTCAGAAATGGAATAACCAATGCTACTATGCCAGCAAACCCTGCGGATAGCTTTTTTAGACTATAAGTCCAAAGTCCTATACCCATTATTTGACCAACAAAAGCTAAAGCCATAACTGAAAACCAACCAGTTAAGGAACTCGGAAAAATTTGCTGTTCCGTAAACATAACAATAGGCAATAGCAATAGAAAACCTGTTATGGAAGACCAAGTGATGATGGTGAGGGAGTTAAACCGAGTGCGGAGTTGTTCAACAATTAATGGGTGTATGCCAAAAAAAAGCGCTGATAATAAAGCAGCAAAATCTCCAAGTAATTGTCGGTCAATAGTAAATGAAAATAGGTTATTTACTTCTAACAAAAGTGCTCCCAAGATGGCAATAAACATTCCAATCATAAATCGACGATCAAAGGTATGACCCAAAACTAACCAACCTCCCAAGATAGTAAATATGGGAACCAAATTATGCATCATGCTGGCGTTAGCAACACTTGTTTCAGTCAAAGACCAAGCCCAACATATCAAACCCATTGACATTAAAACCCCATCTAGTATTAGTAAACTTCCTATTTGCATGAAATTTGGTTTAAATTTAGGAGTTTTACTGTCCTGTTCTCGGGGTTTCAAAACAGATGATTGACTCACTATCCACAAGGTTACAGCTGCAATCCAAAAACGATTAAATACTGTGGCATGAAAACCAATTTCAGTTTCACTTAAACGCAGAAAAATTGGTGTGAAAGATATACAGACTATACTGCCTATTAATGCCACTAAACAATCTTTTGGTAATAATACAAAGAACAGGAAATTTGATTTGAGATTGTTCATCTTTGTTCCCTGGAGTTAGTTAAAAGATAAGTAACATCAGAAATTATCAAACCTTCAGGCATACCAAGACCACTTAATAAGTTCAGTCACTGGTTTTAGATGATGACAACAGCAATACCAATAGTGATTTTGCTGTTGTGGTGAACGGTAATTGCACACTCATCAGTTTTTATGGAGTTCGCAATACCTCTAACTGTTCTCAACTAAATTAATTTGAAGACTTAACTCCAGGTGTAGGTGTAGGGTACGTTACACTCAAGTCATAACACACCAAACCCTTACAACATGGTGTCGTACTCTTAGAGGATGTTTGAAAAGTATTATGTTGAACATCAAAACCCTGGAAACCTAACCCCTAACCCCTTCCCTACTAGGGAAGGGGAACAGAAAAATAGGGGTTTCAAAGTCTGTTTCCTCCTAGGAGAGAGATAAGAAGTGAGGTTTTTAGTAATCTTTTAGACTTGACAAACATCCTCTTAGAGGATGTTTGAAAAGTATTATGTTGAACATCAAAACCCTGGAAACCTAACCCTTAACCCCTTACCTAATAGAAGGGGAACGGAAAAATAAAGGTTTCAAAGTCTCTCGACCTGTAGGAGAGAGATTTTCCTGCAGAGGTTTTTAGTAAGCTTTTAGACTTTCCAAATATCCTCTTAGGGATAAGACAAAGTAAATTTTGCGGCAGGGGTATCCACACCACAAATTGTCTTCCCTGTGTGTTTTAAGCACATAGACGCGCTAGACAGGTCGTGGCTTCGGTGCAGGGTAGCGGCTTCACTCTACCCTAACGGGAAGGCTGAACGCCAACGAGAAGGCTTACGCCTACGTAAGAGTGGGCAGGCTACCCCAACAAAAATCAAATAGTAATCCTATAGCAGATAGGCTAGAAATAGCCCAATACCTTCTGAATAAAATTAGTATATGGTTTTTAGCAGTTTAGGCAATATTTCATTTTCATTGCTTACTTGTCACCAAAAATCAAATCAATTTGACAGGTTAGCATAAATTCCATAATCGAGGAGTTGTAAACGTAATAATACTAGCATTTAATCTAGAATCTAGACAAGGTTTTCCAGTTAGTTTTTGGTTGTTAACGAAGTAATCAGGGTTGAGAGTTTTAACCATTGCCAGTCTCTGAACTTATATCTTGCACCTCCAGGGTAAGCATAAGCTGGGCAAAAGGTGGGTCAGGAAATAATAAGGGTTACGGGTGATAATTTTCCCATGGAATCATGTGGTACAAAATATAAGCGGCTAAGGTGCGCCATTACACTCCCGCAACAAATGAAACAAACACAACATCCTCTTACCCTGTTCCCTATTCCCTATTCCCTATTCCCTATTCCCTGTTAAGAGTTCCCTATTCCCTATTCCCTATTCCCTATTCCCTGTTAAGAGTGTTTCTTAGGAGTTAAATTTCCCCATTTGGGGTTACATAAATGGGGGATGATTTTCATGGTTTTCTGGCATGGGCATCTGAGTTTGTGGAACAGGCATCTTGGTTTGTGGGGTGGGCATCCCTGCCCGTTTTCTATATTTTTGAGGCAGGCAAGATGCCTACCCCACTCATATCCTTAGGCAAGATGCCTACCCCACTCATATCCTTAGGCAAGATGCCTACCCCACTCATATTCATTCCTTAATTCAGCAATGCCCCCATTTAATTTACAGCTATTTTCATTTATTTGAAACCACATCCATCGTAGGGGTAAAGCGCATTGCTGGACCCCTACAGCGTGGTCTATTTACCTGAAAATCGCTATAATAGCGAACCGCAAGCCACAGGAGTCCTTGCTGCTGCCCTATTTGCTGCCCTATTCCATAACTCCAATGCCACATCCTCCAAATTTTGCCCATCAGCCAGCAGCATCCGCGAAATCATACTAATTTTGCCAAAAGACCAAAATAATCCTGCTTCTAGTAAATATGGCTCATTCGTTTCTGCATGTACTCGAAAGTCGTACAAGGAGTAATCACGACAGCCCAAAGCAATATGTGCCCGCTTGGCTGCATCTGCCAGTTTATCGAAGAGTTCTGGGGTGACACTAGCCGGACAAACTGGCTTTACTGCTGGCTTTTGGGGTTGTTGGCTTGGCATCCCGTCAGACTGGAGTTCTAACTTATCATGTACAGTTCTAATGGGGTGTTCCTTGGTGCATAAATATTCTATCATCGGCAACACCGATAACTTCCCCTCTCGTTCAATTACCCCTACCCGCAACTCCCGTCCGGGAATGTAATCTTCTATCAACAAGGTTCGATCATATTCAAAGCCAACTCTTAATGCTTCGGCTATCTGAGTTTCGTCCCAAACCAAGGTAATGCCCAAAGAATTATCTTCCGAATTCGGTTTGACAATAAATGGAGGTTCCATTGTCACCCTATCCCCTTGGCGTATTTGTTGTGCTTTAGCGACGCGCACACCAGAGGCAGATACCACACTTCTGGTTTGAGCTTTATTGGTTGCCAGGGCTGTACAATAAGATGGTGAACCAACCACAGGCAAGCCGAGTATATCCTCGAAAAAAGCCCGAAAACTTGTCATACCCGGAAAACAGAACATATGGGGAACTACTACATCCACCCCGGGTAATTGGGCGATCGCCTCTTGAGGTGGCATTTTCTCTGATAAACTGTCTAAAGATGCGCCTAACTGCCAAAGACCGTCGGGGTTGATAACTGCATAGTAGCTATTCACACCAACTGGTTGCACTACTTCCTTGGCGTATATTATTGATAGGTTGTAGTAAAAGTCGGAGACAAGGGAACCAGCTAGATGTAATACTCGTAATTGAGCCTTGGAAGATTGAGCCTTGGAAGATTGAGCCTTGGAAGATTGAGTTTGATGGGTATTTTGTAAAATCATAACCAATACCAATTTGTAGGTTGGAGGTATGTTTAGTCAGGGTTCAAAAACCGGGTTTTGGGTTGGTGTATATACTCAAATTTTCGCTTCTCCACCTATAGAAACCCGGCTTCTTGGGTTTTCAGTTTTAGTTGATAACTAAGAATTTATTTGTTTTAATCGCCACCTATTTCTACGAGTTTACCGATATTGAAATCTATTCTTGTCCAACCTTTGAATTTACGGAGGTTATTAAGTAGTAGTAGGGTAATTTGCCAATGGTGTACCATTAGGAATGGTAAGGGGTCATCTAATTTGTAAATTGCATCGGTTCCGCGAAAGATATTTTTAAGCCAGTTTATTAGTTGAGTGGAGGAACGAATACCAGTTAATCGCCAGATTTCGTGATATAACCAATATGTAGGTTTACTGTTTGGTAGAGGTCGTAAGGTTTCACCGATGGATTCCTCACTCAAATAGGCTTTGGCTACTCCTGGATGGTCGTGAAATGTGGTAATTGCTGAGTGAGTTCTAGGGTTACATTCAATGGCATAAATGTTACCGTCTTCGCTTTGAATAAAGTCAAAGGAAACCTGTCCGGTGATGTTTAATTCTTTGCAAAAATGGGTTACCCATTCCTGAATTTTGGGGTTGTCTATGTCTTCGTAGTTAACCTGAAAAGCTGAAGATTCACAGCAGGTATGTAGTCTTACTTCCCCATTCCTGACGGTGCTGTGGGTGCAGAATTCTTTACCAGGAATAAATTCTTGCATAATCCAAGGTTTTTGGGAACTGATAGGAAGACTTCTGACAAATGCTTCCATTTCTTCCGTAGTTTCACAGGGAAGTTTAGTTAAATCTAAGCGTCGTACTGAATCGTAGGGAATGCTTTTGAGGATGTATCGACGAGTTTCTTGAGAAAAGTCAAAATTCAGGACTTGTTCAAGGGAAGTTATCTTAAAAGACTTGGGAACCGATAACCCCAATTTACGCGCTGTCTCACTAAACGCAAATTTATCATCCAGCATTGCGCACATATCAGCATCTACATGAAAGACTTGGCAATACTCTGATAATACTGGTTTAGCCAGAGAGTCGTAGTAACTAGCAACGGGACTGGTTACAGGTATATAAATATCTATATTTTCTTGTTTAACAATATCAATTAGAGTCTGGTTATATGCCTGTGGATCTTTTTCTGGCGAAACAGTTGTATAAAATTTATCTATAGCTTTAGAGAAACGATGACCAGATAACCAGTATTTATGACTTTCAATTAATACTACCCTATGTCCAGCTGCGTGGAATGAACGCGCTAATTGTAATGCCTTGGTCATTTTACCACCACTGATAAGAATATTTTTCCTATCTGTGGCTACATTTTCAGAGGATTGAAAAGGCAGGGTGAGAGTGTTAAAAACCAGAGATAATAAAACGACGGAAGCGTTAATTGGTAATGCTAATAATAGCAGTGTTAGAGTACCTAAGTTCTGAAAAAAAGCTTTTACTTGTACTCCCCCAGAGACAGGTTCAGTTGTTTTTTGAGACTCAGAAAAACTAATTGATTGTGTCATAAAAATATCAGGTGAAAAAATGTAAAGTTAGAAGCAAGAAAATAATTAGGAACAGGTTTTTTTCTCCTTTTTTTCGCTTTCTCGTTACAAGGTTTTACCTTGTAATGCATTTTAAGAGGCTTTGACTCTAGAATTATTAATGGTAGACAAAGCCTCCAGAGGATGCATTTCTAGGCTGAGTCTAGAAACGAGTTAACATAAAGACAAAAAATTTCCCACTCCTTTTTCTCGTTACAAGGTTTTACCTTGTAATGCATTTTAAGAGGCTTTGACTCTAGAATTATTAATGGGAGACAAAGCCTCCAGAGGATGCATTTCCAGGCTGAGTCTAGAAACGAGTTAACATAAAGACAAAAAATTTCCCACTCCTTTTTCTCGTTACAAGGTAAAACCTTGTAATGCATTTTAAGAGGCTGTGCCTCTAGAATTAATGTGAAGCAAAGCCTCTTACAATGCATTTCCAGGCTCAGCTTGGAAACGAGTTAACATAAAGACAGAAAGTTTCCAACTTCTTTTGATGGTAGGTCAATAAGCAGGTAATCGTCGGATAATGGTCAAACCATCCCGCAGTGGTAAAAGTACTTGTTCCACACGGGAATCAGCAGCCACAACGCGGTTAAACTGAGCGATCGCTTCACCGTTGGCAGTGCGTTCATCTGGTGCTAGATATACTTGTCCTTGGAAGAGGGTGTTATCAACACAAATAAAGCCTCCAGGAAGAAGCAAGTTTTTATCCAACAGGGTGTGGAAGTACTGCACATACTCCTTTTTATCCGCGTCGATAAACACAAAATCAAAGGACTCAGAAGCCGCAACTAGCTTATCCAGGGTTTCTAATGCCGAACCGAGTTCTACACGAATTTTTGAACCATGGTCAGATTCTGCAAATGCAGCTTTACCAAACTCCGCTGCATAAGGATCTACCTCACAAGCAACTAGTTCTCCGTCTGCGGGTAATGCTTCTGCCATCGCTAAAGCAGAATAACCCGTAAACATACCAATTTCTAGGATTCTTTTGGCTTTTGCCATGTGGATAAACATTTTTAGGGTTTGTCCTTCCACATGACCAGAAAGCATTTCCTGTTCTAGTTGCTTAACAGTTGCACCTTCACTGAACCGTTGAGTCCATGCTTCTGTAGCTGTTTTCTCTGCTAACTTAGCTAAAGCTGCTGATTCACCCGTGGTACATTCTTCTAGATAAGGGTCTAAACCAGCCGCTAAACGGTAAGCAAAATTAAGCTGGACTTGCATTTCAGCAGATAAATTGCCTTGTTCATTTACCGCTTTGACAATAGTTTCTAACTGCTGCGCTAATATCCCCAGGGGAGTAACAGGTCTAGCAGTAGGTTTTTCCATAACATTAGTCATTATTTTTCGCTCCCAACAAGTTCTGGTTCTATCTGATAGGTGGGATACATATCTACACCGTCACCACCACGAGGATAGTTTTTGCATATTTGTTTATGTTCGGCTAAACCTGCTGCTAACTCTTCAGGAGTAAAGTCATTGACAAAGAAGCATTCACCAATGGGTCGAGGCATTGCAGCTCTTTGTTTTCCGTCCCTAGTCAGGCTAATGGATTCAGTAGCACGCCATAATAAATCTGCATCCAGTAGAGGATGGTCTAGGGTTAAACCAATACGGCTCATTAGACCCAAAATTCGGTCTCTATCGTTGGCAGAAATATAGCCTCTGCGGGCAGCAATGGTAGCAGATAATGCCATATCGATATTCACTGCATGACCATGGAAAATTGGTACTCGGGGTGCCAGTTCCAGAGTCGGACTCCAACTATGTCCGTAAGCAATGACCCTATCCAGGTCTAACTCATGGAGGTTGGGAACTTCAAACTCCAACATCCGTTTAATTCCTTTATAAGTTACTTGATGAGCAACTTCTTTGATTTCTGGTGTAGCGTCAATATTACCGAAGTGAGTACGTAGGAGTTCTTCTCCGTATTCTTCCAATAAATCGAAAACTTCCTTACAACCAACCACCGCAATTTTAACTAGTTCCGCCATACCGTTGCGGACTTGTTCTGTAGGTAATGTACCTAAGAAAGAAAAGTCTAACAGTACTTTTGAGGAAGCATGATAAGCACCCAGACGGTTTTTCAGCTTCTTGTGATTAACCGCTACCTTAATAGCAACACTAGCATCAATCAGTCCAATTAAAGTGGTAGGAATGCGAATATAATTACTGCTGCGACGGTAAGCAGAACAAGCAAAACCAGCCACATCTGTAATTAGTCCACCACCAATTACCAAAACAGGCTCTTTGCGAACTAGTTTAAAGTCTGCAAAAGCATCAATAATCTTCTCGAAAGTTTGAATTGTTTTGTTAGGCTCAGTAATGGTAATCGGGAAAAGTGTCAAGTCAATGCCATAGTGCTGGAAATATGCCTTCATTTTACTGCTGTAGAACCTATGCACATTGGCATCTACAACAGCTAAACAGCGTCCAAATTTCTGGTAACAATCAGCCAATTCACTGTTATTGATGTCGAAAATGCCATCCACATAGATAAGGCTATATTCTATCTTTTCGTAAGCCTCTACATGGAATGCAGTGTCAGTAGCTTGTAACTTGGACTGAACGATGCTCATTGTTGTTTACCTTTGATTGAAGTAACAGTCTGATAATTTAGAGATTGGACTGGGAAATCCTTTGATTTGATTAATGTACACACCATATAGTCACCCTTAGAAAACCTTCACAGGAATATAAACGGCTAAACATTAAACATCAATTTCCGTCAATCTCTTGCTCAAAACTTTTCCAGCATATTTTGGTATCGGGAATGAAATAAATAAGTCCCCATTCCACTAAAACATGGCAACATAGGAATTAAATCCGCTACATTTGCAGAATAACTCTGTGCCGTATAAAATATGCGGCTATCTATAAGATGATTATTTCGTAACTCTTTACAAAATATCACATTTATACAGAAAAATTTAATGTTTTTTTTAATATTTTCTGGGCTTACTTTATAAATCAGTTTTTCTTATGTGTTTAGAATTACATTTAAATTATCGCTAAATCTTTTGTTTCAAGGTAACTTCAAGGAATATACGCAGATATACGACAGCTGAGTTAGTCATTAATTTAATTCAATAATTACGTGTTTTTAACTATTAAATCTAAAGACATAATTTTAACAAAATATAAATTGACCATATATTAGTTGACTTATTTAAATAAATATAGTAAGGCAATTCTATGCCGATCAAAAATCAACTTGCAAACAAATCTTAAGTTTTGAACAAATAATTATTTTTATATTGGCGTTGCTGAATTGAGCAATGAATTATGTTTGTTTATATTTTTGTAGTTTTCCTAAAACCCTCATAGAGACGTTAAATACAACTTTTCTAGAAAACCCTAAATTTGTAATTCATATTTTGATTCAGCAACGCCAATATAAAGGCATTGCTGAATCCATGGCATGAAAATGATTTTGCATGATTCCAAAACCCTTGTTCGGTGATGTTGCAGTGCAACGTCTGGAACTAATTGACTGACTGAAGGCTTCTGCCAACGAATATGGAAGGTAGACGCGGTAGCGGCTTCTCATAGAGTGGAAACAGGCACTTATGCACAAGGACGATTTTCCTTTTTCCCTTCTTCCTCATGGATATAGGTTAAGCGTCGTTTACGACTTTATGAGTTTGGGAGCACTCCAAGCTCCTGACAAACATAAAACCGCTCAAACCCT
>JASJCY010000219.1 GCA_030065825.1 Nostocaceae cyanobacterium
TAAAGCCTACGGCATAGCTTTGCTTACCGCGAAGCGTGTCGCTGTGCGACTCAGCTCCTCTGAAAGAGGCAATTTCGCGTCTGGAACAAGAGTTTTTGATAGCCAAAAAACCAATTTCATACTTCAAATCAGCAACGCCAAAAATTTTGTCGTCACCATAAGACATCTGGTGGAAAAGAATGTTCGGTGACGCTGCAATGCAACGTCACCGAACAAGGGTTTTGGGCAACGCATATTTAATTTTCACGCCGTCTATAGTAGTTTCTCGGTTAACACTGCCACCATCATTTTCTGTTCAGGAAATGGTAGACAATTTGCGTTTTCCAGAAGATGGAATTCCTGCACTCGCACATATTGAGGAAGACGAATTAGCGAATTAGAATGGAAATGGAAAATGAAGAGCTTTGGTTTTATTTGAGACTTGTCATGATGTCATGACATTTTTGGTAAGAGTTTTTCTGTTTGGATACTACTATTTTATCCTAAACGAGTAGTTTGTCAAGTCCAAAAGCATTGATTTTTCGTTCTCTTAGATAAGATTTTTTATCAAAAAAGCAGTATACTGATATACAGTTTGTCGAAGAAAGATGTTTTTTGGCAGTTTAACAAAAGTTTACATTTTGCTTGGTTGAGAATTTAAAAATGCTATCAACGATTTGTCAATAAGTAATAATTATCATTTTTATTTTGATTTGATTTTATCTCCAAGCTTAAACTGCAAAACTCCTTGGTGAGTAGAATTTTGGGATGCTTGTTACTCCTTGATTCCTTTACCCTTGACAGGAAGGGGTTGGTAACCAATCACCTTGGGAGTTAACTGTGGGTGCTTCAGCCACTAGGAAGACATTACCATTCTCATCGATTACCCATCCTGTTGCTTCCACAATTCGATCAGGGTTGGATGTTGTATTCTCAGATAAGGAATTTGTGCTACTGGTGTTATTTTCCCCTTGGGAATCAAAGTTAATCCAATTAGCAATTACAGCATCTGTCTGTAGTGGTTCAGTAGGTGAAGAGGGTATTCCTCCCCTTCCGATAACGGTAAAGGAACTGCGTGTTTGCTGACTACCGGGAGTACATCCACTAGCAATTTGCTGGGAAGCATCTACGAGGTTGGAAGGTAAAGGAACTAAGCCACGGGAAGGATCTACATCAGGAGTGATGATAGAGACATCACCGCTTAAATTGGGGCTTTGTTGGGAAATTGCGGTGATGTCATTGGTAGGTAGTCTGGCTGGATTGAGTTGTTCGGGGTTATCGGTTCCCAATAAATTAATAAGTTCCTCTCTAGTCAGGGGTGCAATGCCAAAAATTCCTGTAGCGTTGATTGTTACTCTTCCCCCACTCCCACTAAAAGCATTGGCTGTAATATCGCTATTTTCATCGGGAACTGCGACGATAAAGCCATCAGGGGCATTAACGAAAATATTACCCCCATCTCCGGGAGCATTTGCAGTACCCGCAGAGGTAGAAACTGTACTTTGACGACGTAATAGCAAAAAGTCTTTGATATTTAAGTTAATATTGCCTGCATTAGCGTCAGCTAGGGTTGTACCAACAAGCTTACCTTGGTTATCTAATTCGATGCGATCGCCTGTAAATTCTAAGTTACCAGCTGCCCCAGTACCAATACTACTCACAGTCACATCTGCACCATCTTTGACAAGCAAGCGGGGAGTGATAATAAATAAATTTCCTGCTCTACCAGAAGATTCAGCACTAGTAAACAAGGTACTGTTAACTGGAATATTCTCACCAAGAATACCAGTACCTGAAATCTCTATAGAATCCTTAGCGTTAACTCTCAAATTACCTCCAGGACCGGTATCAAAAGAACCAGCTTGAATTAAGCCTCCATCCCGAACTCTTAACTTATCAACATTTAAGGTTAAACTTCCCGGTTGTTGTCCACTACCTCTATTATTCGCTGAGATTTTGCCGCCATCTTCCACCGTTAGCAGTCCGGTGGTAATTTTTAAAGTACCAGGATTCCCTGAGGTTCCTCCAGATTCTGCGGAGACAAATACACCACTGCTGCCACTTTCTAATGTTGCGGTGGGAGAACTTCCGGTGAGTGTGACAGATTCTGAAGCGGTGATATCTACACCACCACCATTACCACTTTGACGCGCTGCGCTGGATATTTGCGCTCCTGCTTCCACAGTTAGTTGTGTAGTATGGATTGTGATAGTTCCAGCATCACCTGGATTGTCGATGGATCCGTTGGCTACTTGAGCAAAAATTCCACTGGGAAATGCACCATCTGGTGTAGTACCCACAAGTTTTATCCCATCCAAGGCTTTTATAGAGATATTCCCTGCATTACCTATAGCGAATGTGGAAGCATCTATGAAAGCTCCACCTTCGATACTTAGTTGCCCAGTTTCAACTATTATATCGCCGCCGTTACCTGTCGCGCCATTGCCTATAAAGTCACGAACTTGAGATGCTATACTACTGCCTGAACCCACAAGTTCTATAAAATCAGAATTTACTATCACATTTCCTGCTTTAGCATTACCAAAACCAAAAGTTCCAATTTGTGAACCACCACTCAATTTCAATGACTCAGTGGCAGTAATTGCTAAATTTTCTCCTTCTGTAGACCCAAAAGTGACAGCAAATATTGACGAACCGTTAGAGATATTTATATTTCTTCCTTGTAGTTGAACTGCTCCAGCACCATCACCACTGATATCAACAAGAGCAAATGGAGAAAGTTGAATATCGCCAAAATTCTGAACATCTGAGTAACTCAGTTCATAGCCAGTTTCAATCCCCCTCAGATTGACTAAACCTTCACCTGTAACGCTACCTAGCTCAATTCTCCCCTGTAGGGCAGTTAAATTACCATTCTCTAAAAATACATTACCACCTACAAGTGCTAAAGTCTTTTGGTTTGCAACTTGTAGTCCAACAGGGAAGCGAGCAGTATTTACTGCACCATTAGGACTTGCTTGGGAGCGATTGACAATATCTCCCGGATTTGAGCCAAATTGTAACCCCATGGGAACACTTACCCTTAATAGGGGAGGGGCTTGAGGGTTTGTAGCACTAAATTCTTTTTCATCAACAAATTTGATGCTATCTGCCGTACTGCCAATAAATGAGCCACCAATATTTAATGTAGCGTCTTTACCAAAGACGATGCCACTGGGATTAATGATAAAAAGATTGGCATTACCTTTATCTGTAGTAGTGCCATTAATAAGTGTTTCAATAGTACCGTCAATATTGGAAATAGATCCGCTTGTTACCCGTGTAATAATATTCTGGATGTCTGAGTCATGAATGAAACGAGCAGTGTTACCAGATTCAACAGAAAATTCTTGAAAGCTGTGGAACAAGTTGCCATCACCTGGAGTACCTTCTTCAATCAGCCTAATGTTTCCTTGAGGCGTAACTTTAGTATTAATTGGTAGTGTTTCATCTGCAATCACTTCCGCTCTAACTGCACTAAAGGCTAATAGCGAGAATAAAATACTACTGTTAACGCACAAAAATCGGAAAATAGAAGCTTTCATAGGCTGAATGTTCTTAGTTGCCTAGGTACAAGGTAAGTAGGCTGACTGGCTAACTAAGAGCATGATATACCGATGATTTATAGAATTAGCGTTAAGCTTCGTTACAATCTCACAACCACCTGCGATTTAAATCGCAGGCTCATAGACAAAGTCTACTGAAGTAGACTAAAAAATCTGGCGTTGCTGATTTCATGGCGTGAAAATGATTTTGTTTTATGCCGAAACCTTGATAAGAGGTAAAATTTTACGTCTGGAACATCCAAATTCATACTTCTATTGATTCACATCTTGCACCACAAGATTACACTCGAAAATTAGAGTATAAAACCCTTAATATTTCTTAGGGTGGGCACTTACCTTTATTGAGAAGGTGCAAGATATATGTGTAGTCATCTTTAGATGACTTCTGTTATTAGCCTGGGATTTAAATCCCAGGTGATTATGGCAACTGATGCAAGATGTGAAAACCATAGTTTTTAAGAAAGGTGTGTTAGAAAACAAACAGCTACCTATGCTGCAAAATATTCCTAACGCACTCTACAAAAAACAGGCTTTTTTAATTTTCGACCATAGCTTTAGATTTATTCACACGCTGATTACGCTTCAGCATTGATAATCCACCAAAAGCACCCAATAGGAATAAACCAGCGGTTGTAGTAGGTTCTGGGATATTTTGGACTATTTTTACATCGAAAGGATTGCTTCCATCTACACCAAATCTGTCTATTACAAGGTCATCGTTAAGACCATTAGAAGCATCGAATCCCCTTCTGTTACGAACTAATACTCCTGGTACTGTCCCCAGTCCCTCAAATGCGATTATTCCGTCCAGGGAACTAGTTAAATTCGCTAAATTCGTTAGATCTAAATCGGGTTCGGGAACTTCGTCATCATAAAACAGTGTCAGTGTTGCTTCATCATTAGTAGGTAAATCGTTCCTAAGATTAAGTACATACGCAACAACAGGTTCTTGTCCACCTATTTCACTAAATATATCACTCCCTCCAACTCCAAAGGAAGCCAAGCCTGAATCTGACAAAAAAGTGTCCACCTCAGAGGATGTTTCAAGTAGTTGACGATTGACTATACTTCCTGTTGAAGATTGAAAAAATATCGTACTAGACCCAGGCTCGGCAAAGGAAATATTTTGAATAGCCTGGGAAAGATTGTCGTTTTTCTCTGAATCAATAGTAAATATAGCATCTACTCCATTATCTGAATTTCCAGAATGAATTGCGAAAAAAGCTTGAGCAGACTCAGCAAACAAACCTGTCGCACTCACCGCAACCGCAGCTGCTAACGCCAGTTTTTTTAAATTTTTTAAACTCATAAAAAACCTCTTCAAATCACTTTCAAATTTGCTTTTCTAACCTAAACTTTTTTCAGTCAAATATTGTTTAGGAATCTATGATATTTAAACCCTACAGTCTAAACTTTGATTGTTTATACCTGGTATATGATTAAAGCATATTACTAGTATTTATACTTGAACTTTGTCATATCTTCATAGAAAATTTAATAAAAAATTTATCTTAACTATTTGTTACATGAAACATTAAAAAATATCCCCTGTATAATCCACATAAGTGATTTGATTATTTCCCTGATTTTCTCAAATTCGGTTAAAACTACGGAAACTAGTCCCTGAAGGCTGAAGTTGCAAATCAGATGTTCCATCACCCCCAAAAACTGGGTTAATTGGGAAACGAAAAACTGTTACGGTAACACTACTGTAGGGATGCAGTTACCCCGTACCTACATGGGGATATTCCACCCCTAATTGGGAGTTATCCCACCCCTATTTGTACCAGCATGAGAAACTGGGTTTATTAGAACTGTTGCAAAAATTCGGTTTCACCACTCTTTGTTCCCAGTTCCCTGTTTCCTGTTTCCTTTAAAAACCAGCTTGCTTTATGTTTATTTCCCGTCGTCCACTATTTTTAGCCACTATAGCCTTACTCATACTCCTGAGTGGATGTTCTTTCTTAATATCGCCTACCAAATCACCACGGGTACATCTGCTGCTAGGAAATCCGAGTAACGCTACAGCCAGCGTCGCTAATCCTGATAATTATCTAATGTTAAAACCCCAATATGCCCTATCCTACAATCGTAGTAAGGCAATTCCCAATTGGGCAAGTTGGCAGTTGAATAAATCATGGTTGGGAAATGCTGAACGCCAAGATGATTTTCGTGCCGATGACACCCTTCCTGAAGGTTGGGAACGCATTACTTCCGGTGTTTATACTCGTTCTGGCTATGACAGAGGACACATCGTTCCTTCCGCAGACCGCACGCTAACGGTAGAAGATAATTCGGCTACCTTTGTTATGACTAACATTATGCCCCAAACTCCCGATAATAACCGCAGAACTTGGGAAGGCTTGGAAAGTTATTCTCGACAATTGGTAGATGAAGGTAAAGAACTTTACGTTATTGCTGGAGGTTTTGGTAGTCAAGGGAAATCCCTCAAAGGTAAGGTAACTGTTCCCAAATCTACTTGGAAGATAGTTGTCGTATTAGATAAACCTGGTGCGGGTGTCCGTGGTGTGAATACAGACACTCGTGTAATTGCGATTAACGTTCCCAACAAGCAAGATGTTGACTCTAACTGGAGAAAATATAGAGTTAGTGTTGATCAATTAGAAAAGCTGACTGGTTATGATTTTCTCTCTAATGTTTCTTTGGAGATTCAAAAGGTAATTGAAAGCAAAGTAGACAATCAATGAATTAAATAAATTCCATTTGTATAGTTATCATATGTGTAAGGGTCGGTAAATGGTAAATAGTAAATGTTAAATGTTAAATGGTAATGGGTTGACTATTTACCAAAACATATTTTAATTGAATAGTTCCTAAATATCAAACTATTGTGGGATGGGCATCCTTGCCCGTCCAATTGTGATTAGTATTCGATGTAATCTACTATGTTAAGACATATCCTAGCTTTAGGTTTCTACAGATATTGTCGAAAGTCCTGCTAAATCACCTGTGGGGGTTTCACCGACAATATAGACATCAATTTCAATTTCTCCTAAACGATAAACTTGCAAATTTACCAAATTAGATTTCAGGATTTGAACAAGGATTTTAAATTTTTTTCCCTGTTCTTCCTCTTCTTCATCATCCCAATCATCTTCTGTTTCTGTAATTATTCTGTAAAAAAAATCGTCAAACTCTACAATTTTAAGAGGTGTATCTGGAGAATGGTTTGTTTGTTGTAGAAGCCCCTCAGGTGTTGCAGGTGCCATTCCTTGCCAAAGAAATACTTTAAAAGGATAGTCTGATTCGCTAAGCCATAACAAGCCTGCAGATGCTTGTTTTAACTGCTGAATAATTTGGGAATTGTTCTTATTCATAATATATATGAAGTTGAGATTTAAGGAGATAACTTACTAACTTTGAATTTTGACTTTTGACTTATAAAAATCCTTCTATTTCCGCAAATTTACGCATTCTCGAAATACACTGACGTTGATAAAAACTGCTTAGCGTAGATACAGATACGCCAAATTCTTGAGCAAGATCCTTCCAACTTTCTTCTGGTGGTAAACGTTTCAAAATTAAGGTCTGACAATTCACTTGCGGATGTCCTTGAATGTGAGTGCTACGCAATTGTCCATCTGGATCAGCTTCAGCCCAACTCCTGACTATTTCCAACATAGGAGGGACTTCTGGTTCTGCAGCTATATTTTCTATGGGGTTTATAAATTGCTGCTCATCTCCAGAACGAGATTGAACAATAGTTGCAGAAATGGTTCTGGCTTGTTGTCGTTGCTGGTTGCGGTAAAAGTCTTGCAATCTACGTCGCAGGTAAACATTTAACCACGTGGCAACGCTACCTAAATCGGGATTGTAAGCTTGTCCTGTTGTTCCTTCACAAACATTACGACAGAAATACAACCAGGTCTGTTGTAGCGCATCTTGGTAGTAAGGACTATTGTCCCTCCAGAGTTTTTTGGCACTTAAGCGAATCACTTGTGTCAGCAATTTTTGACGCTTTGGGCTTCCGGGTGGATGTTTGCAAGCTTCTGTAACTAAAAAGCGTAACTGTTCCTCCATATTTCCTATTATATTTTTGCCAATGAAAAAATAAGGGCTAGTTTGGAAACCAGCCCCCTACCCAGTATTACAAAGAATCTCCTATTTTGGATTCAAATCCCTGGGCTTTAATTAAATCTCACCCAACGCAGAAACATTTGCCACCAAGATGTACTCTGCTGACCTCCCAGTTGCATTTTTTGGCGAATTTCTTGAATATTCCAATTGGTAAGTCTAGCAAGGGTTTGTGCTTCTTTTTCAAAGCGTCTGGGTAAAGAACGTTTGTATTCTCTACCAGCGCGACAGTTAGCTTCCCCTGTATAAGGATGTTGCAAAATATAACGTCCTTGGAAAAATTCCCGGTTAGAAGTCTCTTGGAACATCAAATCTTCGGGGAACTTATCGCGGGTATAGCGTACATGCAGACGGGTGATAAAAACACTCCTATAAGGGGAAGGAGGACGAAAACGAGGCTGTATGGATGGATTCTCATCTAACCAAAATACCCCCGCTTGTTTAAGTTCTTCTCGACTGAGGGGGTCAGCAGAACAGGGATCGCAACTACCCATATCCCAAGCATATTCCAAAAATGCTACTTTCCGGTCTTCTTTGGTATAGGCTGTTTGAAACATGGATTTGTAAAAGTCGCCAAATTCATTTTTGATAAACAAAGGAATGTTGGCATTTGAAGCAATTTTCACGGTGCGGTAGTTGGTTACTTCTGCTTGCCCTTTGGGTGAGAGAATGTAGATGAGTAAGTCTTGTGCTGTAGTAGCGTTAATCATCCCTAAACGAATGGGCAACATGAATTTGGGTGACTCATAGGAAATTTGCAACGGACGCAGGAATTGATAGCCATTTTCCTCAAATTTATCCAAGTTGACCTTAGCCACAAAGAACTTCATCTGTTCACGGATATAAGGTCTGAGTAAACCTCTGGCACCTCTGGGAATTTTGTAACCATTGCGAACTAACCAAGTTTGCAATCCACTAGATTCTTTGGCACTCAAAATGACAATGTTATATTCCCCCACATTAAACTGTGCTTCCACAGTTACACCCAAACTGCGATCGCCTCTTGCATCTGCCATTGCTTCCATCGCTGGTGCAGATGGTAAGGATCTCATAGCACCTCGTCTATAAATCTTGTTACAGGGATTTTCATCAAAATATTCTACCAATCGCGGAGCGCTAAAAGCATCTAATCGCTCAATTATCTTCGGTTGTGCAACTTTTACCTGTTCTTCTTTCAGGACTGTTGGTACGGGGACAACTAAAGCAAAATCTTTAACATCCCCTTGGTAGTCATTTGCCATAGTTAATACAGTGCGATCGCCATCTCGCGCGATCGCCACTTGGGAAGCTTTGTTATATAGTTTGGTATCGGCTTTGGCAACATAAAACCCACAAAAAGCCCAAGCTGGACGAGCAAAACAAGCAATTAAAAATAATGCCAACAATAGTGATAATAACCATCGAAGTCGCTTCATTTTATACCTCAATTCGATTTTAGATTTAATATTTTGGATTATGGATTGAATGATTTGTGTTAATTAATCCTTTCCACAAGGCGTTGCATAATTGAAGTATGAATCCGGGTGTAGAGACGTTGCGCTACAACCTCTCTACAAGGGTTTGGAACGCTCTCACCTGTGGAACAATTTTTCATTCCTAACTCTTTCAGGGTGCAAGTATTCCCCTGAGGGCGCAAGCATTGCAGGGCGCAAGCATTGCAGGGCACAAGCATTGCAGGGCGCAAGCATTGCAGGGCACAAGCATTGCAGGGCACAAGCATTGCAGGGCACAAGCATTGCAGGGAGCAAGCATTCCAAGGCGCAAGCATTGCAGGGCGCAAGCATTGCGCCCCTACTCGTTGCCTCCCCATTGAAACCTTGGTGCCCTCCAAAGGAAATCCAACAACAGGGTTAGAGGGGCTAGGGCAAATAGTGCCCAAAAAACTGCGGTGGACATATAGAAAAAATTACGTAGTGTAAAAGTTAAAAATGCGATAGATAACGCCCAAATTAAACGCCCAGTGCGAGAATTAGGGATAGAACGAGGATCTGTCACCATAAACAGCGCAAATAACAGTAAAGAACCACTCATTAGGCGATGCCAGTACACATCCCAAGTCCACCCCAACCATAGATTACGCATCCCTTCTAAAGCAGCGTAGGCACCCAAAAAAGCAGCTGTGGTATCCCAGCGACCAACCCGTTGTAAAATCAAGCCCCCAGCCCCTACAAATAGCAGTCCATACCACCAATCTTCACCCCACTGTCCAGGAGAAACCCAAGCATCCCTGGTCAGTACCAAAGCGGAAATAATCCCAAAGTTGGCTGGGTTAAAGAAATGTTTTTCGCCGACTTTGAAGATAAATTTGCTGGCGATCGCACAGGCTGCGGCTACAACCATTGTTGTCCAGTGGTCAGCCCGTAATAGTAAGCTAAGTCCTAAAGAGGTGATTAGGGGACTGCGCAGGGAAAGAACAGAAGTAGGGGACGTAGGGGCGCAATGCTTGCGCCCAAAGGGGTTTCCCCATCCAGGAGTAGGGGAAGAGGGGAAAGACAAGGTAGATGGGGACGTAGGGGCGCAATGCTTGCGCCCAAAGGGGTTTCCCCACCCAGGAGTAGGGGCACAATGCTTGCGCCCAGAGGGATTTTCCGACCTAGGAGTAGGAGAAGAGGGGGAAGACAAGGTACATGGGGACGTAGGGGCGCAATGCTTGTGCCCAAAGGGGTTTCCCCACCCAGGAGTAGGGGCGCAATGCTTGTGCCCAGAGGGATTTTCCGACCCAGGAGTAGGAGAAGAAGTTACATCTTCTGTACCTTTTGTGTCTCTCCAAGTTTTTATGGCTGTTTGTATAGTTAAAAATATCCATTGGGTTAATATGCAGGTAATAATAGATACTGCAATTAACTCTGGTCGCAATGTCCAGTCTCTTGTCCCAATACCCAGGATGAGGAATAAGGAAAGAAACAGTATTTGATAGTCGCGTATATCTTGGAACAGCATTACCTGTTGATGAAGGGACAATTCTCGGATTTAATCCCAATTTAGACTGGTAAATGCTGAAACTGTGTCCTTGTTACAGAATTTGTTACAGAGTTTAGAGGTAAGACCATAGCGCTATAGTTTTTTGCCGAGGTAAGACCATTACTATAGCGCGATAGTTTTTTGTCAAGGTAAGACCATTACCATAGCGCTATAGTTTTTTGCCAAGGTAAGACCATT
>JASJCY010000220.1 GCA_030065825.1 Nostocaceae cyanobacterium
CTGTTACATCCCTCTATCGCAAGAGGGATGTAACAGAACTGAATATCCCACATTTGCTGATTTTAGTTTTTTGCCCCAGCAAGAACATTACTATAGCCAAGCAAGTTTTTTGCACAGTCAAACCACAACTCTAGCGCTATAGTTTTTTGCACAGGAAACCAAAACTCTAGCGAAGCAAGTTTTTTGGACAGCAAAACCACAACTCTAGCGAAGCAAGTTTTTTGGACAGCAAAACCACAACTCTAGCGAAGCAAGTTTTTTGGACAGCAAAACCACAACTCTAGCGCTATAGTTTTTGGTCAGTACAAAAGTTCTGCTACTTGCTCTGTGCTGATGTAATAGAAAATCAGCACCCCCGTTAAACCGACTCCACAAGCTTTTTATCTGCTTTGACCAAGTCCACATTACTGGTTACTTGGTATAATCATTAACGTTGTTCTGTCCCAAAGGGGACAATGACATTGCTCAAACAGCCCTACCCGCCTCAACCATTTTTTATGGCTGTGCGGCTACTTTTAGGATTGATTGTGAGGTTGTGCTAACACTTTTTGTTTTTGGAGTTTTAGCCTGCGGCAACGCTAGGCATACATCCTGTATTAGCAATTACTTCTATTTTGCCTATTTGTACTAAAAAATTAGCAACCATGAGAAGAAATAGAAAAAATCGAATTGTTTTCTTAGGGTTAATAGGGTTAATAACTATTTTCTGCCTTAGTAACTTTGTCTCAAGAGTCTACGGAAATATGACTGGGTCAACAGTGGTTAAAGATTCTCATTCACGAATAGTAATTAATCAAATTGGTTATTATGCAAATAGTCCAAAAGCAGGTTTTTTAGTAAATGGTATGGATCCAGAAAATCCGGTTGAATTAGTGAATGCTAAAACTAAAAAAACAGTATTAATTCCAGAATTGGGTAGTTCCTATCAAGATAAAGATAGTAAAGATATTATTCAGAATATTAATTTTACAGCAGTCAAAGAGGATGGTACTTATTATCTACAATA
The DNA here is from genome assembly GCA_030065825.1 of Nostocaceae cyanobacterium. Taxonomy (GTDB): domain Bacteria; phylum Cyanobacteriota; class Cyanobacteriia; order Cyanobacteriales; family Nostocaceae; genus JASJCY01. The sequence goes on from JASJCY010000220.1 coordinate 1,007, forward strand.
TGGGAAAGTGAAATCTTATCCTTTCCAAATTAGCAAAAATGTCTATCAATCACCATGGAAAAAGTTACTACGTTCTTACTATTTACAAAGATGTGGTGTGGCTATAAATGATAAATCAACAGGAGTTCAACACTCAGTTTGTCATTTAAATGATGGTTTAATTGCTCATCAGGATAAATTTAATCCACAGGGTAAATTAATAGATGGCAAGGGTGGTTGGCATGATGCAGGAGACTATGGCAAATATATCACTCCCACAGCAGTAACTATTGGTCGTCTGTTAAGTTTATATGAACAATATCCAAAGCTATTTACTGATAAACAATTATCCATTCCTGAAAGCGGAAATGGCATTCCTGATGTCCTAGATGAAGTGAAGATAGGACTGGATTGGATGCTAAAAATGCAAAGACAAGATGGTGCTGTTTACCGCAAACTTTCCGGTAAAAAATGGCCAGGAGAGATTCTTCCTAATGAAGACAATCAGCCACGTTTTGTTTACGGTGTTTCTACTTCAGATACTGCCACATTTGCCGCAGCAATGGCAATGGCTGGGAGAATTTATAAACCCTATAATCAGAAGTTAGCACAGCAATATTTAAAAGCTGCGGAAACAGCATGGAATTATTTGCAAACTGAACCAGTAATGAAAGTAAATTGGGTTGAAGGAGATGATAGTGGTTCTGGTAATTATTTAGCAAATGCAATTGATACAGAAGAGACTTTAAAGACTGATAAAGATGACAGAATTTGGGCAGCATCGGAGTTGTATATTACTACAGGAAAATCCAATTTTCAAAAATATTTAGTAGAAACAATTCCCAGTTTTGATTATGGTTTGTTTGAATGGAAAGACCCTTCTCCTTTGGGAATGACTGACTATCTATTCCAAAAGCGTCAACCTAGTTCAGAAGCGTTGAAAAATCAAATTAAAGAAAAGCTGCTAAAAAGAGCCAATACATTATTAAAACGGGTACAAACTAGTCCTTATAGAATGGCAAATCAGCGATTTATTTGGGCTTCTAATAAGATGACAGCGGAAGAAGGTATTACTTTATTTTATGCCTACAAGTTAACAGGAAATCAGGCTTATTTACAGGCTGCTGTTGACCAAGTAGATTACTTGTTGGGACGAAATCATTTCAACAAATCTTTTGTATCGGGAGTAGGAACTAATTTTGTGCAGAATGTGCATCACCGGATAGCTAGAGCCAAAAAAATCGTGATTCCAGGACTATTAGTGGGTGGTGCAAATACGCTAGCTCAAGATAATATTGCACCCAAGGGTAAGGGAGCTTTAAGCTATGTGGATGATGAGCGTTCTTATGCTACTAATGAGTATGCTATTGATTACAATGCTTCACTGATTGGATTGATGGGATTATTGATGGGTGGTGGGTTGAATTAATCGCAGTATGGAAGTTATTCTTGTCTCGCTAGAAGATAAGTGATTTAAAAAAACGGTAGTTTACAGATACTATGAACAGAGGTTAAATATGTCCGCTTAGTACGTCGTATCCTAAATCAAAAAACTTACTGGTTTGCTCAACTAGTTTGTGAAGGAATGCCATATCAAAAACCTAAAAACATTATCAATCATGGCAATGTAGGTATTGATTTAGATATTTCTACTGTTGCTATTGTTGGAAATGATGAAACCATTTGGACTCATGGATGTTATTGGATTAACTCCAAGACAAAAAGAGATTAGAAAATTACAACGCAAAATGGATAGGCAGTGACCTGCTAACAATCCTGATAATTTGAATCCTGATGGTACAATCAAGATAGGTAAAAAGCATTGGAACAATTCTAAAGGTTACAAAAAGACTGCGGCTAAAAAACGTGAAATTGAGCGCAAACAAGCTGCTCACCGTAAGTCTTTAGATGGTAAATTGGTCAACCAAACATTAAAGCTTGGCAAAAATATTAAAACCGAAAAAGTCTCGATTAAAGCTTGGCAGAAAATGTTTGGTAAAATAAAAATATTGAGTTTAAATCACCATCAAGCTTCCAATCCGAATTGAAGCGTAAAGCCGAAAATGCTGACGGTTCGATTCTCATGTTTTCGACTCATAAAACCGCACTTTCTCAAACTTGTTTGTGTGGTCATAAACAGAAAAAATCACTATCGCAACCTGTTGATCATTGCTCAGTTTATGGCTTAAAGATGCAACGTGATATTTTATCTGCTTATTTGAGTCCTTACGTCGATCCACAGACAGAAACTCTGTCAATCGAGCTATACTCTAAACGGATTAATGATTGTAGGTTCAGTAATCCAATACCTCGTCAGAAGTCGGAACCTGTAAGAGTAAATGAAACTCACGGCATTTGTTGGAACCCCTCGGATTTATCCGTGAGGTAGTTCAGAAGCAGCAGCTTCCCCCAAAACAGATACTAAAATATGTTGCGGTATTGGTATAGAAATCACTACAGAAACAAAAGCTGTTTAATTGCCGTTATGTCAAGAATCCATCACATAAAAATTCGCAGGGGACACCCACCACTACACTTAGTATAGCAGAAAATATGCTGGTGTAAAGCTTGAAATTTCGTTGGTCCAAAAGGGTGGTTATTCTCAAAAATTTAGAGAATTTGGGAAGGAAATATCATTATTGGCAAGATTTACAAAATTTTATATATCCTCACTATAGTTATAACCAAAATTGGCGATCGCCTTCAGAAGAACCTGGATAAATTCCTTGTAAACGTCGATAAGCGATGCGATCAGAACCGAAAATGGGGATGGGTAATCGTGGTGGTTTGAGGGAACCATGATGGAGTAAAGTCAGTTTCAGGGTGGTTTCTACTAAAGTTTTGATTGAGACTTGTTTTCCTTGTTGATGAATTCTCAAACGTAAAGGAAGAGGTAAACCCATTTTTTCTGATTGGACTGTAGTTGTTACTATCAAAACTTCACGGGAAGATAATTTTAAGGCTAATCCTTGTGTTGGTACTTTGATAAATTTTTCTTGGCAATTATAGAGTCGGGGAATACCAGATTTAAGACATTCAACTAAAATAAACTCAGAACTAATAGCTTTTGCACGTTGTTGTAAATGTAAGACTTCATCACCACAAAACCTTCCATCACGGTAAATCAAAACAGTTTTATTTTTAAGTTGTGCTGCGGGGAGGAAATCTTCTAGAATTCGTTGGGGAATTTCTTCTCCTTCAATGAAGGTATCTGGGAACTTATAACGAATAAAATCTCCTTGTTTTCCATAAAGACGCACACTAGCGCAAGCATTCATAGTTCCAGTTCCATTTTTTTTGGGATTCCTAGAAACATCTAATCCAAGGAAATAATCAGCAATTTCTAGTGGTTCAGCTAGGACAAAAGGTAAGTTACCTAATTTAGCTAAAATTCCAGGAATTACTTGATTGAGAATATATTTTGGCTCAGTTGTTTTTAAAGTATCCTCATAAATTACTTGACTAGCAATTCCCCGTCGCAACAACCGTGAATAAACCCAAGAATATAAACTTTCTGCATCATCAGCTTGACGGTCGCTAGTTGGTAAAAATACCAAAACGATATCTGGATGTCTTTCCATCAAATCATCGACTGCTTCCTCAATTTTAGCTCTTGCGTCAGCACCTGTTAAATTATCTATAGATACAGGTTTTTTGTTTTCATCAGGAATAATACTTTTAAAGCCATAGTTTTTTAATCTCTGCTGCACTTGTGTCAGGAAAGAACTTACTTGGAAATTACAAATTTTTAAAGCAGCTATGCGAATAGGTGTTGATGCATCACTATAATCTTGATGACGACGATATACACCACCTCTAGATAAACCAGAAAGGATTTGTCTTTGAACTCCAGTTACATTATTACCAAATAAAAGTTTGGTTTCTGAAAGCTTAATTTCTGGTGGTAAAAATAATTCAGGATAATGTTTACTATTGATAACGCCATGCAGTTGAAATCCGTATTCAGATAAAACTGTTTTTGCTTCTTCTTTATATAAAGCTAATAAATCTTTCCTTTTTTGATAAGCAGGCTTTGTTAATTTCAGTAAATCACCATAATCCACTTCAAATTTGTTAGCAGTTTCAGCAGTAACACAAGGACGCAAAGCTGACATTGCATAGAAAAACTGTTTTTTATTTTTTCCAAACTGAACAGCGACAATTGGTTGTTCATCCGGTGCATCTAACAATGCTTGTTTACTAATTGCACCTGTTGCATTCTTAATTAATTCTTCTCTGTGTTCTGCAATCTTCCCTGGAATTCCCGTAATTGTAGCAAAACTATTATGTTCGATGTCCCGAACTTTTAAACCTATTAAAAGTTGTTCTGGATTCTGTCGATAGGGATTATTTGTGAAGAACTCCTCCAAAGTATGCTTATAACTAAAATCACTGTGAACTGTGATAGTCAAAGCAGGTTTTAATTTACCTTTAATTTCTATAGTTTCTCCCCAAAATTTAGCTTCTCGCTTAACTTCTACTTGATTTTCTGAAGAAATTACCGGAAACGAAAAAGGACGAGTTATTTTTAATAATCTAACAGCTAACTGAGAAAGGATATCAGGTGTTATTTTTGGTTGACGTACCCATTGAATAGAATAAGTGCGATCGCCAATATCTTTTCTTAACTCTTCACAGATTTCTGTGAGTTGATTTCGCCATTGCTGATGATTTGGAATGCTTTCATTCGGTTTAGCTAAAATCCAGAAAAATCCATCTTGCCAAATGACAATTACATGAGGAAATTTCTGACTAAATCGCCAACTTAAACGGTTACCAAGTTCTCTATCAATTTCTGGAGATACACGAAAACTGCTGCAATTAGGTTGTGAATTTGTCAGCAATGTAATTTCACTCAAAAATATAGGAGAGATAACTGTTTTAGAACCGTTTTGAACATTAGCGATAGTCATGCAATAGCCTCATCAACAGTAAATTCACAAATAGAATTAAAAGCACAGTAGCGACAACTGATACCGGGATTGGGTGGGAAAATTTTCTTAAAATCAGCAGGATTATTACGGTAAAGTCGTAAAAGTTTTTGATGTTGTTGAGATACTCTAGATAGTTCTATGAGTATGCATTGTAGAGTTTCTGGTGAAGCAGTTATTTTTTCAGACCATTGACAAGTTTCTAAATTATAAAAAGAAGCAACAGCTTTTTGATTTGGATATAAATAGCTAGCAGCTAAAAGATAAATATAACCCTGTCTCTTGTCAAAACCAGTTTTACCAGTCTTTAAATCTAAAATGTTTAAACTACCATCTTCTTCCATAAAAATACAATCAATAGCTGCATATAAATTAAATTGATAACTACCTTGATGAATCAGTATTGGTTCTGGAAATCCTTCATCACCGCGACTTAGTTGAATAATATTTTTATCCCACAAAATCGGATGATTATGGTAATTATCTAGAATTTTAATTACTCGTTCTTGAACTAAATCCACCTCTTGGTTTAATTGAATAATTTCTGCTACCTGCTTAACTGCATCTCGACGAGATAACATCAAACAGTCATGATGAAATTCCCAAACTCCCTTTTGTGCTAGTAGTCCAATTCGCTGATAAATGTTGTCTTTCTCCAAAAGTTCTGCAACTTCAGGTTCTCCCTTTCTCGCTTTCGTAAAACCCCGTTTCATATCACAGTGTAAATGTTCTAAACCAACTGGAGGTGAATGCAAATACAGGAGATTGTAACTAGCAAAATCCCAAATTTTTGCCATAATTTTAAATCCTTATTTGTTAAAAAGTCAGATGTAGTAAGGAATTGGTAAAAATACCACACCGGAATGCATCTGGGTTAAAAACTGGGTTTATGAAGGAAAAATTAGGGTTTTGACAAGTCCCAATAAACCCGATTTCTGATGACATACCCCTTGCAATCTCTTAAAGACGCTATACTAAAGTTATTACACATAATGACTATGTTGACCAATTTAATCAACTTTGTCAAGATTAACTCTAGTAAGGAGTTAGTAAAGTGAGTCAAACTTTTGGGAAAGTTATCCGTAAAGCACGAAAGGAAAAGGAGTTCAGTCAACGGGAATTGGCTAAATTGACAGGGATAGATTACACCTATCTGTCTAAGCTAGAGAATGACCATGCAGGTTATCCTCCCAGTGAAGATGTAATTAATAAGCTAGCGTTGCATTTAGATTTGAATGCAGAGGAATTAAGGTATTTAGCTGGTAGAATTACCCCTGATGACGCGAAAGTATTTGAAGAGTTAGTCAGAAAGTACAAAGAAATGCCTGCTTTGCTGCGTAGAATGCGAGATGAACCAGAATTTGCACGCAAAATATTGCGGGATACAACAGAATTTAAAAGTGAGGAGTAAGAGATTTGCAAGTTGTAAAACCCTACAGATTTATGTCCAAAGAGGATATAGAAAATCAAGCTGTAGAGATTCTCAAATCTGTGCAAGCTGGACGCAAAAGACCATTAAAAGGATATGCAGTTGCTGAAGCTGTTGCTGACTTTTTAGATATAGGAATTGTTTGGAAAAGTATACCCAAGGATGATGTTGGTCAGATAGCAGCAATGATTTTACCAATTCAAAAAGAAATTGTTATTAATCAGGATATTCCTTCACTCAAAGGAGGATTTGGACAGTCTACCATAGCTCATGAAATCGGACACTGGATACTTCATATTGATAGAAATGCCGTTGGTAAATTTATAGAAAGGATAGATTTTAATATAGATGATATAGAAATAGCTGTAGAACCATTTTTATGTCGTAGTGTTAGCACACAAAAAGGGATTGAATGGCAAGCACAATATTTTGCTGGTTGTTTATTGATGCCTAAATTTAAATTAATAGAGGTTCAAAAAGGACGCAATTTAACAAAATGGCGTCATCTTTATGCAATGAAAGACGAACTAGGGGTAACTATTTCTAATTTAACAAATCGCTTACAAGAACTTGGTTGGATTTATATTCCTAAAAATTCCAAGCAAATCTATCCAGGTGAAGCTTGAATATAAAAAAAGTAATCAAAACAATCAACATTCAGATATTGAAAAAAACTTATGAACGCACCTCCGGTCACCTTACCTTCTACCTTAGAATTAACAATCGACCTCAGCGACGAACAATTTTGGCAATTGTGTCAAAACAACAGCGACTGGAAATTTGAACGCACAGCATCAGGGGAATTAATCATAATGGCACCAACTGGGGGAGAAACTAGCAACCGTAATATTGAAATAGCCTATCAAATTCAAGCTTGGAGTCGTCAAAATCAACTTGGAAAAGCTTTTGACTCTTCCACTGGCTTTAAACTCCCTAACGGTGCAAATCGTTCTCCTGATGCTTCTTGGATTACCATAGAACGGTGGGAATCCCTAACCAAAGAACAAAGACGCAAATTTTTACCACTGTGTCCTGATTTTGTGGTCGAATTGTGTTCTCCCAGTGACTCTCTTGGGAAAACTCAAGAAAAAATGCGCGAATACATTGCTAATGGTACTCGTTTGGGTTGGTTAATTCATCCAGAAACAAAACGCGTAGAAATTTATCGTCCCAGTAGAGATGTGGAGATTTTAGACAATCCTCCTACCCTTTCAGGTGAGGATGTTTTACCCGGATTCTTATTAGATTTAACAACAATAATATGAACCTTTATAAACCCTTGCATTTAATGCTGACAAAACTTACCTTCAAAAATGACTGCGTAATCAATTAGGAAATAGATAAATTACCTTTGACTAACCAAGACTATCAAGGCTAAACTGCTGAATATTCTTAAAAATAAATCCACTATCCTCTTTAATTAAATCCCCATGACAAATAACAGGTAATCTCTCTTGATAAGCCTTAATAGCTAAAATATAGTCATGGTCTACTAATTCTAATTTTATCGGATGCAGCTTATCTAAAAACACTCCCAGTAATGTAATTTCCCCGCTTAATTTATCAGCATTGGGACTTGCAATTTGAATTATTACTCCCTGAATATTGATATTAGGATAAATCGTAATTAAATCACTTAAAATTTCCGCTTGCGAACGATTTTCTACAACTTCTAATGTTTCTATTACTTCCCGAATCCGAGCAACATAATCACCCAAATTTTGTTTATTAGGTAGCAAAATTTCAAATTCACCGCGTTCAGGTTCTTGTTTCAGCCAAATAGTAGCATTCTCCAGAAAAGGACGGTCAAAATACCAGCCATGTGCTTGCAAATAATCTCTCAATTGTTCTGATTTTATAGCTTGCAGAATTTCTCCATCCCCCAGTGTTAATTTGATGGCTGTACCCCTTGACCTTGTCATCCAATACATCTGTTGATGTTGATTTTAGCTGTAATTCCAGACGTGGGGCACGAATTCGTCCTATGATACCAGTAGCTGCAATTCCCCAATCCACGCTGTCATCATCCACTGCTGACTTGTAGAGTGAGTGACATCCTCCTACACCAAATCAGAGATTATGGTGTAGGCTTCCCAAAAATCACTTCTTGGGGTTCCTGGTTTTTCCCAAACGGGGTTTCGACACTTGCCTAGATTGAGTTTCCTCAATCCCCGGTAGAACGTCTGCACAGGCAGTTTCCATTCCCATCTGTCCAACGGTACTAATTAACTTAATTCCTCTATTTCTGATGTTTTGACCTGCTGCCACATCTCTATCGGTTGTATACCCACAGTAAGGACAGTTGTGAACCCTAATACTCAGGTCTTTTTTGACTTCGTTTCCGCATTCGGGGCATTCTTGAGAAGTGCCCCTAGCATCAACTTCCCCAAAAAATTTTCCACGCTTCCAACACACATACTTGACGATGATTCTAAACTGACCAAAGCCAGCATCAAGCATGTGCTTGCCAAACATCCCTTTGGCACTGACGCGGTAATCCAAGTCTTCCATGAATACCATATCACCAGCATCACAAAGAGCATGAGCTTGCTTAAAATGAAAATCTTTGCGAGTGTTGTCAATTTGGTGGTGAAGTCGAGCAACCTTAATCCGATATTTCTCGTAGTTTTTAGACTTCCGTTTTTTTCTCGACAATCTGCGTTGCAGCAATTTCAGCTTGCTTTGCAAACTCCTGAAAAATTTGGGAGGCTTTACGAGAACACCGTCACTGGTTGCCAAAAACTTTTCCAGCCCAATATCAACACCAATTGGGTGTCCTTTGGGCATGGGGTCAGGAATGCTGACGTTACATTGAATGTTAACAGACGCATACCATCGGTCAGCTTTGTGCATAATCCTCACTTGCTTGACCACAAAGCCAGTAGGAATAGGTCGGTGCAAGTTGATAGGAATTGTTCCAATCTTGGGCAATTTAATATGCAAATCTGTGACTGGATTTTCCTTGAATTGGGGAAACAGCAAAGATTTGAACTGCCCAATCTTTTTGAATCTGGGGAATCCAAACCCACGAGATTGAAAATATTCCCAACTTCGGTGCAACTGCTTAATAGTCTGTTGCAGGACTTGAGATGGAACTTCACCCAACCTTGGGAAATCCTTCTTAGCCTTGGGCAAGCTGTTAAGCTGTTGAACCTCGTTTGGGAATTTTGTATCTGCTGGAATGATATATTCTTTGCCGATGGAACATCTATCTATCAAGCATTTGCGACTATCGCACCAATCTTTAATTTCCCGCAATCCATAGTTGTAAGCACTGCGACAAGTTTCCATCCACTCAATCAACCGTTGCTGTTGAGCGACATCGGGGTAGATTCGGTAGCGATAGTTCATAGTCAGCATCCCACTATTGTACAGCATTTACTAGTCAATACTGTTGCAGTAAATGTTAATTTTAGGGACATCGAGTCCCGTAAAATTAATCTGGGGAGTCCATGTAGGGGATATTATCGGGTAGGATGTGGGTCTTATAGCTCCCCAGACCCCACAAAAGATAAATAATCAGCATTACACATGGAGAGAAATTTATGAACGCACCTCCGGTCACCTTACCTTCTACCTTAGAATTAACAATCGACCTCAGCGACGAACAATTTTGGCAATTGTGTCAAAACAAC
>JASJCY010000221.1 GCA_030065825.1 Nostocaceae cyanobacterium
CCAGTTCACTCAACGCTCTTAACCCGCGCACGTGACTGGCTCCGCAACGCGCTGCTCTCTACCCCACAATAATTTTAGTAATTTCATCTGTACTTCACCAGACTGAGAAAAGCTATATTTTGCTATCTGTTTAATTTAATAATATTTTCTTAAAAAAAGCATAACTGGATATTTACTTTTCTGATTGCAGTAATGTGATACATTATTATTCTGAAATAGACATCTGGTGGAAAAGAATGTTCCAGACGTTGCATTGCAATGTTTGAAGGGTTTTGGACAACGCATATTTAATTTTCACGCCTATGTCTAATTAATAGCAGTCATTAACTATGTACACCAAGACCCAGATAAATCTCTTTTTCTAACTGATTTAGGTTAACCACAAGGTTACTCCTATTCTTAGGCACAGGTTCCTTGCATCCCTACAAATTCCTGACTATTTCCAAGACAGCTTTTGTGTTTTTGATGATTATTTTCCTTGTATTTATCTGTCAACAAAAATTATAAACCCATACAAACTTCTACATTATGACATCCAAACCTCCAGTTAAATTCAACCGTCGCCAATTTTTGGTAAATTCAGCACTCACAGGTGGAGGAATTATTGCCACAAATCTGTTATCAAACTTAAAAGTTTTCGGGGAAGCACCTGCTATTATTACCTCCGATAAAATGCGTCCAAACATACCCTATGGTATAGCCAGTGGAGATATTAGCAGCGATGGGGTGATTATTTGGAGTCGTAGCGATCGCCCTGCGAGAATGATAGTAGAATATTCTACTCACGAATCATTTCGTCGAGATGTACGGCGTATTTTCGGACCCCGTGCTTTAGAACATAGGGATTTTACAGCACGATTAAATCTGAGGAATTTACCACCAGATCAACAAATATTTTATCGGGTAATTTTCCAAGATTTAGGTTATCAAAATATTTATAGTATTCCTGTTAAGGGTACTTTCCGCACTCCACCTAAATTTGAGAAAGATAGAGATATATTCTTTGTTTGGGGTGGAGATACAGCAGGTCAGGGATGGGGTATTAATCCTGATTTTGGTGGCATGAAAATTTATGAAACGATGCGCCAACTAAATCCCGACTTTTTCATTCATTGTGGTGATAATATCTACGCTGATGGTCCGATTAAATCGGAAGTTTTGCTAGAGGACGGCACAATTTGGAAAAACATTACTACAGAAGAAAAATCAAAAGTAGCAGAAACATTAACAGAATTTCGTGCTAATTATCAGTATAATTTGCTCGATAAAAATGTTAAGCGTTTTAATGCAGAAGTTCCCATGTTATCTCAGTGGGATGACCATGAAACCACTAATAATTGGTATCCTGGTGAAGTTCTCGTTAATGATGACCGCTACACAGTTAAGGATGTTAACTTATTAGCAAAAAGGGCAAGACAAGCCTTTTTGGAATATATGCCCATTCGCTATCGAGGCAGAAATCCAGACAAGGCTAAAATTTATCGTTCTTTCAACTATGGTTCCTTGTTGGATATTTTTATGTTAGATGAACGTACCTATCGCGGACCAAATACTCCCAATAATCAACCAGTACAAAGTGAAGAAACGGAATTTTTGAGTAGACGACAACTACGATGGTTAAAAAAACAATTACTCAGATCGAAAGCGACTTGGAAAATGATTTCCAGTGATATGCCTTTAGGATTAGTAGTGCGAGATGGTAGCACTGATTTTGAGGCTTGGGCTAACGGAAATGGTAAGGCTTTGGGTAGGGAATTGGAACTTGCAGATTTACTACAATTTATTCGTCACAAAAACATTGAAAATGTGGTGTGGATAACTGCTGATGTCCATTATGCAGCAGCCCATTATTATGACCCTAATAAAGCCCAATTTCAAGATTTTAAACCTTTCTGGGAATTTGTTGCTGGTCCTTTAAATGCGGGTACATTTGGACCAAACCAATTGGATAATACCTTTGGTCCACAAGTGAAATTTCAAACCGTGACTCCCAAACCAAATCTACCTCCCAGTGAAGGTCAGCAATTCTTTGGAGGAGTCAAAATTGATTCCGATACCAAAGTGATGACGGTAACATTGCATAACTTAAAGGGTGAAATTATTTACTCTATCGAATTAATGCCAGAGAAATATTAACTAATACCAATTCACAAAAATATTGAACATATGTAGGGGCGCAAAGCTTGCGCCCAAATGCCCAAATTAAATAATTTGTATCACCAATAAAGTGAAATGACATAACTAATACCAATTCACGAAAATATTGATACATATGTAGGGGCGCAAAGCTTGCGCCCAAATGCCCAAGTGAAATAATTTATATCACCAATCAAGTGAAATTGACATAACAAGTTTTACCATTTTCAAACATATAGAGAAACCGAGTTTCTAAACCAAAAAATAGGATTTTACAGGTCAATATTCTTGAAAAAGCCCGTTTCTGAAATTGCTACGACGAACCAACCACTTTTGCAATTCCACACCCCAGAAAACAACTGTACTCATAACTAAACTGACAAGCAAATCTCCAGGAGATAGGGGTATAGTTGCAAACAAATCTTGGAAGAAAGGAAGATAAATCACTTCTATTTGCAAAACCAAGGTCAACACAACTGCTGCTAACAGCAACTTATTGGAGAGTAAACCCACTTTCAACAGTGAATCCCGGTGGGAACGAATTGCTAAGGCATTGCCCATCTGTGAAAGGGTAAGAGTAGTAAACAGCATGGTTTGCCAATTAGGGTTACCCTGATACCAATACCAGTAACCAGTGCCAATAGACACCATCCCCAACAGTAATCCTATCCAAATAATATCTCTACCCATACCCCGACTAAATATATTCTCATGGGCAGGGTAGGGGGGACGTTTCATGGTATCTCCTTCCGGTGGTTCCACCCCCAAAGCCAGTGCTGGTAAACCATCGGTAGTCAAGTTAATCCAGAGAATTTGCAACGGTAATAAGGGCAATGGCATCCCCAAAAACGGTGCCAGTAACATCACCCACAATTCCCCGACATTACTACTCAACAGGTATTTAATAAACTTGCGGATGTTATCGTAAATTACCCGTCCCTCTTTGACCGCAGCAACGATAGTAGCAAAGTTATCATCTAACAGTACCATATCCGCAGCATCTTTGGCGACATCAGTACCACTATTGCCCATCACCACCCCAATATTAGCTGCTTTCAGAGCCGGTGCATCATTCATACCGTCTCCGGTCATTGCCACTATTTGCCCCTGCTTTTGCAACATCCGTACAATTTCCAGCTTATTTTCTGGGTCAACCCGGGCATAAACCGATACCTCTTCCACCAATTCTGCTAATTGTTCCCCAGACAACCGGGATAAATCTGCATTGGTGAGGACGGGGTATTCGTTAGCAATGTCTAACTCCCTAGCTAAGTGCCAAGCCGTGAGAGGATGGTCACCAGTAACCATAATCGGGCGAATTCCTGCTGCTTTGCAGATTAAAATCGCGTCTCTGGCTTCTGGTCGTGCAGGATCAGTCATCCCCACCAAACCGATAAAGGTCAACTCCTGTTCTACCTCCTCCCAAGGAATAGTAGGCTGGGATGGCAACAGTCGCAAGGCAATACCCACAACCCGCAGTCCCTTCTGTACCAGGTGGTGGTCAGCAACCATAATTCTTTCCCGCCAATTTCCATCCAGTGGTTTTGCCCCTCCCTCTACCCAAACCTGGTTACAAACTTCTAGTAAACTTTCTACCCTACCCTTAGTAAAAGCAACCCTATTTCCTTGCCCCATCGTCCGATTCCAATACCATAGCGTCTCTAGAGCACAAGGAACGTCATCCAGTGCTGAAGGGAATTTGTGAACCGTAGTCATACGCTGTCGTCTAGCATCAAAGGGCACTTCACCAGTCTGAGGAAACCCTGCCTCCAAATCTGGTTTCCATAGTCCTTGACGTGCTGCTGCCATGACCAATGCCCCATCTGTGGGGTCACCCACTGCCCGGAAATAACGCGGTTCATCGGTATCCGGTTCCAAGCGGGCATGATTGCACAGGGTGCCAGCAGCCAATAATAGGGATAGGACTGGTGGTTGACTAAGTAACAATGGTTGTGCTTGACTGGGGTCTAACAGGGATGATGGCAAGCGCAAATTGGCAGTTAAATCTAACTGATGACCAGCCACATCTAATACCGTCACCGTCATCCGGTTCACGGTGAGAGTGCCAGTCTTCCCAGAACAAATCTTGGTCACAGAACCCAAAGTTTCCACCGCTGGGAGATTACGGATGAGTACCTGCCGTTTAAGCATTTGCTGTGCCCCCAAAGTTAAGGCAATGCTGACCACTGCGGGTAATCCTTCTGGTAAAGCTGCCACCACCAGAGTCAGGGCAGTGAGGAACATTAATTTTACATCCTCTCCCCGTAATAATCCCAGGATGAGGAAAATACCCACAATCCCCAGACAAGCAACAGCTAAACCCTTTCCCAACTCATCCAGACGCCTTTGCAGGGGCGTTGATTCCGGTGACACCCTCTGCATCATCTTGGCGATGTAACCCAACTCAGTATGCATCCCCGTTGCCGTCACCACCGCTTTTCCCTGCCCATAGGTAACCACCGTACCCATATAACCCATATTGCACCGTTCTCCCAGCATCACTTCCGTGGTGAGGGTTTCTGGGTCTTTATCCACCGGTGCTGCTGCCCCTGTCAAGGCTGCTTCCTGGGTTCGCAAACCGAAACTTTCCAGAATCCGGCAATCCGCTGGGACAATATCCTCTGCTTCCAGTTGTATTATATCCCCCGGTACTAAATAGCGGGCGGACATTTGATGTATGCGTTCGCTGCGTAGGACCCCTACCGTGGGGATTGCTAACTGTTTCAAATTGGCGATCGCTTTTTGTGCCCGGTATTCTTGAGTGAAGCCCAAGCAAGCAATCAGGACAACAATAGCGATAATTCCTAAACCATCTTTGTAGTCCCCCAAAAAAACCGAAATCACTGCCGCAATCAACAGGATAATTACCAGAGTTTCAGTCAGTTGATTCCATAAAATTTCCCACGGTTTCCTGATCCCCGGTTCAATCAATTCATTGTAACCATATTCCTCTAGACGGCGACTGGCTTCGCACAGACTTAATCCAGTGGATGCATTACTACCTAGTTGTTGCAATATTTCCGTAACATCCAATTGATACCAATTCTTCATTAAAACCTCCGAAAAACCCCGTACCTAGTACCCCTGGGGGAATTAAAAATTAAAAATGCTTACATAGCAGGCTTTTGGGCTGTTGAAAATGGTTGGTTTATTTACGCCGATCTGTATTAGTACGACAAGGCAAAAGTCAAAAATCAAAAAGCTTATAGACTAGGCTTTTTACCGATTTTAAATGGTTGTTATATAGCGATTTTCACCCTTTGTACCTGGTTGACTGACAAAAGTCTTGGAAGTGTTGAAATTTCGTAGCCCCTCCACCCAACGCAATCGGTTGCGGTTGTTGGGTTGTAGCTTGCTTCCCCGGAGGGGTAGCATGTAGACGCGGTAGACAGGTCATGGCTTCTCGAAGAAGTGCGGCTTCACTCTACGAGAAGGCTTACGCCTACGCAGAGTAACCCAAGCTACATCAAAAAGATTTGTCAGTCAATCAGCCCTTTGTACAATACAGTTTTGACCTCTGTGCAAATCTTTCTCCTATAAGTTCAGAGGCTTTAAATCTTAACTCCCCATTCCCCATTCCCCATTCCCCATTCCCCATTCCCCATTCCCCATTCCCCATTCCCCATTCCCTGTTCCCTGTTCCCTGTTCCCTTTCATACTTGCATCAACTGAATAATCACAAAATAAACCAATAAACTCATCACATCCTGAAAGATTGTGGCGACAGGTCCAGAACCAAATGCGGGGTCTTTACCAAGACGCTGGAGTAGCCAAGGAAAAATTAGACCCACAGTGCTAGCAATACCCCCAGCAAAGGCAATGGTCAGCGCTACAGCAACAGCTAATCGGAAATTACCAAATCCAACTAGTACCAGGGGAAAGCACAGTCCACTGAGGGCACAACCAATCAACAGTCCAGTTATGATTTCTCCAGTCAGCAAACTACGCAAGGAATTATGGTTATTTAAAGACAGACCACGGACAACAATTGCTTCCGTTTGTGTGCCAATGGCATCTGCAAGGTAAATAATTCCCGGTATAAAAAACCCCACAAACACGCTGGCTTCCAGAGTCTTCTCAAACCGCGAAACTATAAATGTTGCCAGGATACTGCCCAACACTCCCACCAGTAACCAGGGTAAACGACCTTGTGCCCTGCGTACTGGGTTAGCTTCTAGGGCATACTGTGCTTGGGAATTATCATGCCAAATCCCTGCAAGTCGGTGCAAATCCTCGATATGTTCCCGTCTTAAAATGTTAATTAAGGACTGCGGGGGGACAACTCCTAAAAAATAACCATGGGGATCAACTACAGGCACAGCTGTAATCCCATATTTGACTGCCAATCCCGCAACCTTTTCTTGGTCATCCTCAGGATGTGCCGTTGGTGGTTGAATGGTCATAATCTCCCCTAATTCCTGGTTTTTTGGGGCACGTAGCAAGTCTACCATCCGTACTAATCCCCATAGATGCTTCTTGTCGTTAACTATGTAAACTGCTTCGATAGAATCGAATTGAGAACCAGGAAGACGGGCAGCAACTGAACCGACAGTTTCATAGACTTGGGCTATGGGAACACGTTGAACCATTTGCTGGGCAGCAGTTTCAAATTGCAGATGCTTAGAGGCTGACATTTCCTCACCCTGTATAGTTTGTCAACGAACAAGTTTGGGTATAAAACAACCCTACGGTTTGGTACTTTCAGCGATAACCCATCTTACGCTTCCAGCCTAAGCTATTAGGAGTTATCCACTGTACAAATTAGCAATAATGTCTGTCATGGAATTCAGTTGCTTCACAGGCTTCGTATAACTCGAACTTCCTCGCTAACGAGAGCTATGTTAAGCTCTACAAATGACTGAAATAACCAAATTTCCTATAGTACTTATGTACAGGGAATAAATTCTAAAACTTATGACGTATATGGCTTTTAGGGCGTTAGAGCTTGTCTTTTTGAGATATCTGTACCGCCGAGATTTCACTGACGCGGACAGCAACTTTTCTCTGTGTCTTGTCCTCTGACTTTAACTCCAGAATTTTATTTGGTTCCTGAGAACTCATAGCTGTCAAAATTTCTTGATAGAGAGCCTCTGCATCTTCAGCTTCCTTACGTTGTACAAATACATTCAAGGGTATATTTTTAACTCCTAATTCAATAGTAAATAGTCCTAGTGGTTGAGGAAAAACATTTTCTACTTGCATATTGAAAACAAGTAAAAGACTTAAAGCTATAGGGCTTATAAATGCTATTAGTAAAGCTCTAATTCTAGTCATGCTAACCGTTCCTTGTATAAAACATTTGTACCAAATATGGTATGACAATAGGCTTATGAAATTTCCTGTTTCAAGATTTGTTTATGCAACTTAATGGAAAAAGTTATTACAAAGCAAGTATCAAGCACTTGCACACATCTCGGCAGCGGGATTCGCTCCACGGAGAATACATTAGAACTTACGCATTGACAGAAAAGCCAAAATAGGAGGTATGATGCCAGCGCTTTGAACTTGATTTTTCTGTTCCCTACTAAGCGGTCGCTTTTTTCAGTAAATATTATTAAATACACGTCATAAACAACACCTCTAAAACTTGGCTTGCTTCCGCAATAGTTCTCCCAGAGTCAAATTCAACTGGGCTTCTCCTGCAAATACTGTTCCTACTTTACCCCTGTTAAAATGAACATTATCCAGATGATAGCCTTCCTCTGATAAAGGCACATATCCCACAGAACTGACTGTTGTCGGTGCTTTCGAGATGTAGAAATCTACAAAATTCTTGAGTGCTGGTTTATTTTGGGCTGATTTGGCATTAACATAAATAAATAACGGTCGAGATAGGGGTTGATACTGGGCTTTTTCTACAGTTTGACGCTCAGGTAATACCGCTCCAGAACCGCTATCAATTGCCAGGGCTTTTAACTTATCTTGATTTTGTTCATAATAGGCAAAGCCAAAATAACCCAAAGCATCTGTGTCTTTGCTGATACCTTCCACTAACACTTGATCATCTTCACTAGCCGTGTAATCATTGCGACTCGCCCTTGATTTACCTACAACTGCTTCTGTAAAGTAGTCAAAAGTACCAGATTTTTTATCTGCCCCAAACAACTTCAATGGGCGATTGGGCCAAGAGGTGCGGACTTGCTTCCATGTGGTAATTTTGCCTTCTGCTGCTGGCTGCCACATTTTTTTCAACTCAGCAATGGTAATATCCTTTGCCCAGGTATTCTCTGGGTTTACCGCAACAGTCAGAGCATCAAAAGCTACTGGAAGCTCAATAAATCTTACAGTATTTTTGTTGCAATCCTCCATCTCTGCGCTGAGAATGGGACGGGAAGCATTATTGATGTCTGTTTCTCCAGCACAGAATTTCTCAAAACCCCCACTAGTACCGGAAATAGCCACCCTAACATCAGCTTTGTTGTTTCCTTGGGCTTGAAACTCTTTGGCGATCGCCTGGGTAATCGGATAAACTGTGCTAGAACCGTCTATTTTGACAGTGGTAATTGTTTGTGAGTTCTTGACTTGAGTTACTTTTGGCGATTCTTCTGTTTGAGTAGATGTGTTGGATTCAGTTGTGCAACTAGTTATTAAAACCAACATCCCCAGGGGGAGAACCAATTTTTTTACTATTGTTTTCATTGACCTCACCTTGTAGTAAATAATGATAGGTCTATATTTTATTTATGATAGAAATGTGAGGTTTTTGTGAAGAAAATAAAAATACAAAAAAATACATTAATCTTAATTCTCAAATCAGGAAATCTTTATCTTTTTTGATGTAGCTTGCTTAATAATAAGTAGTTATAGCCGTTTTCACGCTTTGTCCGGTACACCAAAACCTCACCCCCTTCCCCTCTGTTGCGACTTCAAAGAGGGTGTTTATAAAATAGACATCTGGTGGAAAAGAATGTAGAGACGTTGCAATGCAACGTCACCGAACAACGGTTTTGGACAACGCATATTTAATTTCCAACAGAGGTCCAATAAATATAAAACTCCCGTGAGGCTCTAGAAACCGGGTTTCTTTTGGCATACATACTCAAATTCTCGGTTCTCACACATCTTGCACCTAGGTTAAAAACCGGGTTTCTTGGCAATATCTCAGTCTCAAAACCTTGATTTTTCCTTGAGAAACCCGGTTTTTTTGGTCTTGTTGAGAATGGTGCAAGATATCAATTCTCCAACTATAGAAACCCGGTTTCTTTGAACACCCTCTAAGGGACATCCCTCTCCGAAGTCGCAACAGATGGAGAGAGGGTGAGGTTATTACTGTATTGGACTCAACCGAAAACCGCTATATTTATTACTTATTACTTATTACTTATTACTTATTACTTATTAATTATTACTTATTAATTATTAATTATTAATTATTACTTATTACTTATTACTTATTACTTATTACTTATACAGGATGGGTGCGTTAGACTAAAGTCATAACGCACCCTACATCTAACGCACCGTGATTTAACTAAATCCCCGCACCATCAAAGAATTCTCGAATCGCTTGGTCGCGAATATCACAACAAGGAGCATCTTCTGTTAATTCAACTTTGCTAGCAGCAATTTTACCGGCTAAAATAGGAGTTTTGAGTGCAGATTGCTGTGACTGCAAATGTTGTATTTGTTCTTCCATCAACTCAAGTCGATCAACTAATGCTCTAATGACTTGAGCTTCGGAATCTGGTAAGTTATTATGCTCCAAGGGAGCGACACGCACACCAGAACGGTAGATAACGCGACCAGGTATACCGACAACGGTACAATCGGAAGGGACATCTCGCAAAACAACAGAACCTGCACCGATACGAACATTGTTACCAATTTGGATATTACCCAGTACCTTAGCACCAGCACCCACAACTACATATTCGCCTAAGGTAGGGTGACGTTTACCGCTTTCTTTACCAGTACCACCAAGGGTGACACCTTGATAAATTAAAGCATAGTCTCCCACGATTGCAGTTTCACCAATTACCACACCCATACCGTGGTCAATAAATACACCCTGTCCAATGGTTGCACCAGGATGGATTTCGATTCCGGTGATAAAGCGAGAAATATGGGAAATAAAACGGGGGATAAAGGGAATACCAATAATATGTAACCAGTGAGCCAGCCTATGGAATAATAAGGCTTGCAAACCAGGGTAACAAAATAAGACCTCTAACCAGTTACGGGCAGCAGGGTCCCGTTCAAAAATAATGCGAAAGTCAGCAAGGAGTGTAGATAGCACGCTTATTGCATCCTCAGTTTCGCCATACAAATCACTACCTATCATAACTTTTTAAGTGCAATATCTACACAACACCTAGGTAGGAATTCCCAAATCCTTTCTTTTCGGTTTTCTCTCCTAACTGACTGAAACTATAGCACTCATATAGCAATCCCAAATCATTTGTGAGAAATAATATCCCCGACTTCTCCAAGAAGTCGGGGATCTGGGGGGAGGAATTCTCACAATTCAAATATGACTAGCCTTAGTTCTGAAGAAACACAGGTGATCAATCAATATCGCAGCAGAGTAGGTGGAGTGGTTCATGCAAGGTGTATCAACTCACAAACTAAATACAGAGTTTGGGGTGAATTTTTCCGCGATACCACTGAATAAATAAGTCTCGACCTTGGTGTTGGTGCGATCGCAATGATTCAAATCGTCCTTGGTAAAGTCTGAGGGGAATTTCGGCTGTGTTGGGCATCTTGCCCGATTGTGGTACGGGCATCTTGCCCGATTGTGGTACGGGCATCTTGCCCGATTGTGGTACGGGCATCTTGCCCGTTTATTTTACATAAAATTGGCAGTTGAAGATTTATTTATGTTCATTAAGGGACTTCCAATTTTTAAAATATCCCATATCTAGGGTGCAAGCATTGCACCCCTACAAAT
>JASJCY010000222.1 GCA_030065825.1 Nostocaceae cyanobacterium
ATCTTAGACTTTCTGATGAAGAATTGCGAACTCTTAAAGAGTATGCAGCCAATAAGCAGATATCTCCGGCAGAAGTGCTACGGGACTGCATCAAGGAACTTCAAAAAAAGCCGTCCTAGAAGGACGGGGCTTCAGACCCAGATTTTTGGTGAACTAACCTCTAAAAACTGCTGTGCGTCTACGTAGAGTATCCGCTGTTAGTGCCTGCGTCGGTTTCTCCCTGCTTGATGAAAATGGTACAAGATATGACGTAACTTAATCAATTTGCCCATTCTTCTAGGATATCTTGAGACAGTTTTGCCATTTTTGCAGCAGCCATCGCCATCATCTGTGTGGATTGTAACTCAACAAACAATTTTGCCACCGTTGTTTACTTAATCCTAATCCCCAATGGCAACCATAAGTATAAACAATAGCAATAATTACACCCCTATTTGCACCGCACAGACTGTCCTGGTCTCCAACTCCAAAATTTTTTAACCAAAAAACTTAAGTAAATACTATCTATGAACTAGCTCCAACAACAGGTACAATATCTTGTGTGGTGTCTGTTAAAAACTATAAAAAGTAAATTGAGACAACAACTAGGGTCAGTTGCTGTCTTAGAGTTGATAGAATTGGCACACAATTTTTGTAAAAGTCGAGACGGACTGTTAGGAGCATAATAGATCATATTAAGATTTAATATATTTAGCCCTGTGTTTTACATTCACACTTATTTAAAGTTTTATGTTAAATTTAAAATTTTTTTTATAATCGATAAAGCAATGTTTGTATCTGCCAATGGTAATTAGCCTTTATACGTAGTAATAATTCTTTTATAATGCCAAGGATTCTTGTTATAGACGATGACCCAGCAATCTCAGAACTTGTAGCCGTAAACTTGGAAATGGCTGGCTATGATGTCAGTCAAGCTGAAGACGGAATAAAAGGTCAAGCCCTTGCTCTCCAATTACAGCCAGACTTGATCATGTTAGATCTAATGCTGCCAAGAGTTGACGGTTTTACAGTTTGCCAGCGCTTGCGTCGTGATGAGCGTACTGCTGAAATTCCCGTGTTGATGTTGACGGCATTAAGCCAAACTCAGGATAAGGTGGAAGGCTTCAATGCTGGGGCAGATGACTACCTCACCAAGCCCTTTGAGGTAGAGGAAATGCTAGCAAGGGTACGAGCACTCTTGCGACGTACAGACCGGATTCCCCAAGCTGCCAAGCACAGCGAAATACTTAGTTATGGTCCGTTGACTCTAGTTCCTGAAAGATTTGAGGCAATCTGGTTTAATCAGACGGTCAAATTGACTCACTTAGAGTTTGAGCTAATTCACTGCTTACTCCAACGTCATGGTCAGACGGTTTCTCCTAGCGAAATTCTCCGAGAAGTCTGGGGTTATGATCCTGACGATGACATTGAAACGATTCGCGTACATATCCGTCACTTGAGAACTAAGCTTGAACCAGATCCCCGTCATCCCCGTTACATTAAGACCGTATATGGTGCGGGATACTGTTTAGAATTGCCCAGTAACCCTCCATCAGCCGAGGAAGCTTCCACCTCAGTGGTAGAGTAAAATTGACATGTTCCCACACTGATGCCAGCATACGGTGTGGGCTTTTGGTGTTACTTTGGGTATGCCGAATAAATCTACAGCAGTAAGTTAATTTTTGAACTGTGATAATTGCTGACTACTGCGGTAAAAAAGATAAATCCAACATAAAAATATGCCCAGTAAACTACCAGATTCAGGAATTCTTTTGATCTCTGGTTCTTCGGTGATTTTGGCATAGAGAGATGCTGTTACCGTTGTATTTTCTCTTGCAGTAATTTTGTTGCTTATTGTTCCACTGTTACCTTGGCTAAAGCCAAGAAATTCAATTTTGTATTCCTTGTCATCTAATCGGAAATTGAAATTTGTCGTTTCTTGTGTAATGACAACGGAATCTGCGTTTTGATCGGGGTCTAGGAAAATATTTGGTGTATTTTCTATGTCAAAGCGGATGCTAAAATCTAAATCAGTAAAAGCTTGATAAGTATCTTCCCCGGGAAATAGACTAGTCTGGGGCAAAACCTGATTATTGTCTTGGAGTGATAAACCTAGGTTAAAAGGTATAGAATCCACAGCAGTACCATAGAGAACCGACCCATTAAAATACTCTACCTTACCAAGCTCAAAGGAAGAACCGATAGCGACATTACTAACTTGACTGCCAACAAAGGTGAGAAAATTTGGACCAGTCCCAAAGATACTCTGATTTCCCCAGCTAAATATATTCCCTTGAGCAGATTCCTCAACAGAATAAGAAGGATTTGTATTGACGCGTTCTGAGAAAGGAACCCCCCATATACCACTTGAACTACTTGAAAAAGTTCGAGCTTGAACTGTTGCACAGAAACCAAGAACTGTAATCCCACTGATAACAGACAAGGTACTAGCAACACAAGACCTTAGTTTCATTGTTAGGTTCCAACTCCTCTCCAGATTAACTACTTGGGTAGATGACTGATTAACCTTAGTAAATATACTCAAAGGTTCCCCAAGATGTTTTGTAATCCAAATTAAATTTTTACACAACCTTGATTATTCTTTGTCAGAATCTTTTATCACCCCAAAATTTATGCATATAAGTAATTACAGATATCTTTATATATTGTTATCTGAAAATCTCTTTTTGTAAAGTATTGACGTTGCACTATATTATCGTCATATAATTGCTTAATTATTAACTGCATTGATATTCGCTGCATAAATAAAAATAACCCTAATTATTACCGTATTTATACTGTTATTAACTATGATATTGGTCGATACTTCCAAGGGTAATTATGTGTCCACCAAAATATATTCCCAGCCCAGAAACTTGTGATGAGGCTAAATTAAGAGTTTGGGCATAGCAAAACCCACAGGAGGAAAATCTTTGCCTCTCGTGGGTTAATCAAAATTTGCGATTGTTCCTATGTTTTTAGGGAGCAAGGGCATTACCGCGAATTAAACTACCAATAGTTTTGGCAGTAATTTTCAGCTGGGTGATGGGATTTGCGGGTACAACCGTCTTATACAGATAGCTGTCAAAAGTTAGCCGCTGCACATCCATATCCCCACACATTTCCACGAAAGCTTCCCGGGTAGCATCGGAACGGTAAAATACAGATTGGAGGATATCCAATACCTTGTAAGTAAGACCGTATTTCTTATCCCAACGCTTCAAGTACAATTTGAGGTCGTTTTCTGTAGGAATAGTAGCACCACTGTTAGAAACTTCCACAATGGTTTCAGCACACATCCGTCCAGATTTTGCCGCAAAGTAAATACCTTCACCGGAAGACTTAGTTACATAGCCAGCGGCATCACCTACTAAAGCAATACGTCCGACAACCCGACGGGGACGGGGATGTTCCGGTATGGGGTGCGCTTCCACCTTAATAATTTTACCCCCTTCAAGCTTTCTGGCAGCACGGGCACGAATACCAGCTTGCAATTGCTTAATGCTAGCTTTATTAATATGCATTGTCCCCGTACCTACGGCTACGTGGTCATACTTGGGGAATACCCAAGCATAAAAATCCGTAGAAACATCGTCACCGACGTACATTTCTGCCAAATCTTGGTAGAATGCCATTTTATCTTCCGGCAGACGGATGCGCTCTTGGAAGGCGATCGCATAATTGTAATCCCCAGCATCCATTTCCTTAGCGATGCGGGAATTTGCCCCATCTGCACCAATAATTAAATCAACCTTGAGGGTTTTAGCAATTCCCTGAGTTCCACCTTCAGTATGGTCTACATAATGGATTGTATAGGGGTCAGTATTATTGCTAGGAAAATCAAGTTTATGAACAGTGGCATTAATTAAATGTGCGCCTAACTTTGCCGCACGATTGCGCAGGAAGCCATCGAGCACCTCACGGCGACACATGCCTATATATTCTTCTTCATTTTCTAAATTGATATCTACCTCGCGGTTAGAAGGTGAAATCATTTTCATCTTCCGCACCCGACGGTCAATAATATCCTGGGGTAAGTCAAATTCACTTACCATACACAGGGGAATTGCACCGCCACAAGGTTTGGCATTATCTAGTTTACGCTCAAATAGATAGGTTTCTATCCCAGCCTTCGCTAGCGTTTCTGCGGCTGAAGAACCGGCTGGACCCGAACCAACAACAGCAACCCGTAGTGTCAAAGGTCTTCTCCCAATTTGGACATTGTTTCTTTACCGAAAGCATCGTACCACGTACTTTTGGCTGATTTCTCTGTTTAGCCGTCAAATCTGACGGAAATGCAATATTCCTTAATATTTCGCTACGAATGTCTATGTTAAGAATAGATTTCTGGCAGAAGTTGGGGAATAGGGAATAGGGAATAGGGAATAGGGAATAGGGAATAGGGAATAGGGAATAGGGAACAGGGAATAGGAACAAAGTAAAACTAAGGATAACTCGTTTCCAGGCTGAGCCTGGAAATGCATTCTAGGAGGCTCTGCCTCCCATTCACTATGGAGGCAGAGCCTCCAGAAGATCCATTACAAGGTAGAACCTTGTAACGAGGGAAGGAGGGAAATATGCTATCTTTTATACAGCAAAATGTTATAGTTTATAAGTGATATATTTTTATTTTTATTTATACCATACAGCAGTAAAAAGTCTAAATATAAGTTGGGTTTTATTCTGATTATATATATTACAATATTTGCAATAGTAGGTTGCACATCCACACAAAATGGGGAAAGAAAAATTAATTCTGTTGAACAAACTGTTAAAGAAAAAAAGCTATTTTAATTTAATACAGAAACGGAATCAGGTGTTCCTTTAAAAGATGTAAAAGTTCGAGTAAATGCTTTAGGTGCACCTGAAATTGCATATAGTGATGAGAATGGATATGTTCAGGTTAAAATTCCAAGTGATGGGGATGTGCGCATTAATTTGGAGAAAGAAGGTTATGAAACACAAACCATTACAGTTAACTTAAATACTGAACAAAGTATAAATAGAAGATACAGACTTAAAAGAAAAAGAAAATCTGAATCAGATATTGATTTATACTCTGAAAAAATATCTCAAAACTCACCTAAAGATTCAAAAGATATCAAGAGCGAAAAGATAACACAGGTAATTTCATTAAATAAAAACCAGTCAAAAAACCAGAGCAATTTTTTTGGTGAGGCTGAGGATTTCTTGTTTGAGATTAAAGAGTGTAGAAAAATCTCTTCTGATGAAAGAGAATGCACATTATTAATCACAAATAAAGAGGAAGAAAGAGGTCTTGTAATATATGGAAATTATGGAAGACTAGGACAGTCAATGTTAATTGATTCGTCTGGCAATGAGGCTTTAGCATCTAAAGTAACTTTTGGGAAGAAATCCAATCGTGCTTATGTAGCGAAAAATATG
The DNA here is from genome assembly GCA_030065825.1 of Nostocaceae cyanobacterium. Classification (GTDB taxonomy): domain Bacteria; phylum Cyanobacteriota; class Cyanobacteriia; order Cyanobacteriales; family Nostocaceae; genus JASJCY01. Next base: position 5,386 of record JASJCY010000222.1, read on the forward strand.
CTATTTAACATTCCTACCAAGGTTACTATAGTATTTAAGGGTTTAATATCGAATGATATTAGCGTTTTATTATTATCAGCTAGGTCTGATGATATTTACAAACAATTTAACGTTAAAATTCTTCCTCAATCTCTAAATACACGAAATTAATTTTTTTGATTAGTCACAGTCATATTCCTTGGGGCTTTTTAGATGATTTCTTAGCGTTCTTTGATGACGACTCTTTAAATGGTATCTGTTCAGGAATGCAGGTTCAACTTATCAAGGTCGCTTTCTTTGATAAAATCAGCAGCTTGTTCGGGTAGTAACTTCATGGCTTACTGAATCCCTCCACCCCCTGAGTTTCTGCATCTAATCTTTTTAGCGGACGAAGGAAGCAACCCGCTTCGCTAGAGTTATCTTTGGATCTTCTCAAAAAAATCTTGTGTTAAAGAAATAGTTTTCTGGGCAAACAACCCCCTAGCGCTATAGTTACCCTTTAACCTGGAAGAAAATCTTGTGTTAAAGAAATAGTTTTATCAGCAAACAACCCGCTTCCCTAGAGTTATCTTTGGATCTTCTCCAAAAAATGTTTCGTTAAAACAATAGTTTTATCCCCAAACAAACCTAGCGCTATAGTTACCCTTTAACCTGGAAGAAACTATTGTGTCAGAAAAATTGTTTTATCAGCAAACAACCCCCTAGCGGTATAGTTACCCTTTAACCTGGAAGAAAATCTTGTGTTAAAGAAATAGTTTTATCAGCAAACAACCCCCTAGCGGTATAGTTACCCTTTAACCTGGAAGAAACTATTGTGTCAGAAAAATTGTTTTATCAGCAAACAACCCCCTAGCGGTATAGTTACCCTTTAACCTGGAAGAAAATCTTGTGTTAAAGAAATATTTTTCTGGGCAAACAACCCGCTTCGCTATAGTTACCCTTTAACCTGGAACAAAATGTTGTGTTAAAGAAATAGTTTTCTGGGCAAACAACCCGCTTCGCTATAGTTACCCTTTAACCTGGAACAAACTGTTGTATTAGAAAAATAGTTCTATCCCCAAACAAACCTAGCGCTATAGTTACCCTTTAACTTGGAACAAACTGTTGTGTTAAAAAAATAGTTTTCTCAGCAAATAACCCCCTTCGCTAGAGTTATATTTGGATCTTCTCCAAAAAATATTGCGTTAAAACAATAGTTTTATCATCAAGCAACCATAGCGCTATAGTTACCTTTTTATCTCTCAAGAAAATATTTATGAATTACGTAGCTTGCTTATGCGTAGCAGCATTACCCATTACCCTCAGCAGTTAAATCAATTTCTGCTTTCACTGAATCCGCACTACGATGCACGCGAAAGCCGACTTTTTCGCACACTCGTTGCATGGCTGAATTTTCTGGGAGAATGTCAGCGGTAATACGCTCAATACCTTCATCTTTACCCACCTGTAACAATCGCCGCAGTAACTCCGTACCCAAACCCTGACGCTGGAAGCGATCGCTCACTAACAGGGCAAATTCTGCCTCACTCACACCATGTAATTGACTCAAACGTCCAACAGCCAGGATTTCGTGTTTGCCAGTTTCGGGATTTTTATAGTCTGTAACTAGTGCCATTTCGCGGTCATAATCAATAAAACACAGACGCATTAACCTTTCATGGGCAATGCGCTGACTGAGTTTCATTAAGTGGAAATAACGAAAATAGACGCTTTGTTCCGAGAGGGTTTGGTGAAACTGTACTACCAACGGTTCATCTTCGGGACGAATAGGACGAATGGTGACATTAGTCCCGTCTTTCATTGTCCAAGGTGCCATATATTGGCTGGGATAGGGACGAATTGCCAGTTTTGGTAGTTGTTGTTCTGTAAGTTCTGGGGAGTGGAGAACAATCCGCGCATCTAGGGCAATAAAATCAGCAAATGGTGAATTTTCCTGACTCTCCTCATCTCCTTGGCTAGGAAATGCAAACAAGGGGTTGATATCTATTTCCTTTATCCAAGGCTGTTCTACAACCAACTGGGAAAAACGTACCAATAACTCCTCCAGAGATGCCATATCCACAGATGCACGTCCCCGCACACCTTGCAGCGCTTTGTAAATCTGCGTTTGTTCCATCATCCGTCGCGCGAGGGTAGTATTGAGGGGAGGGAGGGCGATCGCTCGATCTTTAAATACCTCTACCAACTGTCCCCCAGTACCAAACAGCAGTACGGGTCCAAATTGGGGGTCAAGACTGCTACCAATGATTAACTCATAACCCCCATGTAAATTCACCATCGGCTGTACCGTTACCCCTAAAAAGTGTTCTCCTCCAACTTTCTCCTCCACGGAGGTTTTAATGGTGTTATAAGCCCAGCTTACGGCTTCTGCATCGGTGAGGTTTAACTGTACCCCACCCACATCGGTTTTATGGGTAATTGTCTGGGATAGCAGTTTGACTACCACGGGGTAACCGAGGGAATTGGCATAATCCACGGCTTCAGCTTCACTTTTAGCTACACAAACGGGAACTGTGGGTATACCGTATGCTGCTAAAATTTGTTTAGATTCTAGTTCTGTGAGAATAGTTCTACCCGCTTCACGGGCTGTTTTAATTACTTCTTCAGTACGGTTGCGGTCTGGTATTCCATCCCTATCTTCCAGTAATACGGGGGTTTCGTAAATACCCTGTAGGTTGTAGCTATACTGCCACATATAGCTAAATACCCTGGCTGCGGAATCTGGGTAAGGATAGGTGGGAATACTGGAACGATTGAGAATTTCTTCCCCTGCCATCACCTCTGCACCCCCCATCCAAGTTGCTAAGATAGGTTTGCTACGTAAGGGAAATTTCTGTGCCCCAATGTATGATTTTAACTGTTCAGCGGTTTGGGTGGGGTCAGTCATTGCTTGGGGAGTCAGAATCACTAGCACTCCATCGCTGTTGACATCTTGAGCAGCAACTTCCAGGGTTTTAATATAGCGCTGGGGATCTGCATCTCCCAGGATATCAATGGGGTTGCCATGACTCCAATAAGTAGGCAAAATTTCATTGAGGGATGTTTGGGTATCTCCGGAGATTTCTGCTAGTTTTCCCCCAGTGGTAATTAGGTAATCCGTGGCTAGTACCCCTGGTCCCCCAGCATTGGTAATAATAGTCAGCCGGGGACCTTTGGGACGGGGTTGTTTTGCTAACACCTCTGCCATGTTGAACAGTTCGGAAATTTTAGTTACCCGCAGCACTCCACAACGGCGAAAAGCAGCATCCAGGACTTCATCGCTACCTGTAAGTGCCCCTGTATGGGAAGCAGAAGCTTTGGCTGCGGCTTGGGTTCTACCAGCTTTAATCACAATTATCGGCTTCGTCAGGGCAACTTCCCGGGCAGCGGAGAGAAATGAGCGAGCATCCCCTACGGATTCCATATAAATAACAATGCTTTTGGTATGGGGGTCATCACCGAGATAATAAATTAAATCACCCCAACCCACATCCAGCATGGAACCAATGGAAACAAAGGCACTAAAGCCGACATTTTCCCGAAAACTCCAGTCCAGAATGGAGGTACATAAAGCACCACTTTGACTGATAAAACCTACTTTTCCTGGACGTGCCATAGAACTGGCAAAGGTCGCATTTAATCCTGTATGGGGATTCATTACACCCAGGCAGTTAGGACCGATAATTCTCAGTCTACCCTGGCGTGCTGATTGTAATATTTCTTGCTCTAATTTAATTCCAGGTTTCCCAATTTCCTTAAAACCAGCAGAGACGATTACTGCCCCTTTCACCCCCGCAGCCACGCATTCTCGTACAATTGTAGGGACAGTGCGGGCAGGAGTGGCAATAATTGCCAAATCTACGGGGTCGGGTACTGCAGCAATGTTAGGGTAAGCTTTGATACCTAGAACGCTGTGGTGTTTGGGGTTAACTGGGTAGACAGTACCGCCAAAGGGATTACCAATCAAGTTCCATAGCAGGGTTCGTCCCACACTCCCAGGGGTATCGCTAGCACCAATAACAGCTACTGTTTTCGGCGCAAATATAGAACTGAGGGGTTGACGTTCGCTACGGAGAATATCGTAAGCGGGATCGGTTATAAATGTCATCTGAAATATGTACCAAGGAGCGGAATCCGCTGGCTAGTATAAAATATCTAGATAACCGTCACACAAAAGCATCGACAGTGAATCATTCCTAATTAACTTGATAATTATAAACTTGTAAAATATGTCTATCGATAGATACATACTTGTCTTACGGAGTTTTATAATCATCATTAAGACAATGACATCAGTTATGAATCCAGAATTTGTCATTGTCGAAGGTTTTACTTGAGATAAATCAAATTTTCCGTTTTGGAGATAGTTGCAGTTGCATCAATTGCATCTTTATTTATGGCGGTTTAAGAAATTGGCATTGCTGAATTAAGGGATGAATTATGAGTGGGGTAGACATCTTGTCTGCCTGGTGAAATATAGAAAACGGGCAGGGATGCCCATCCCACAATACTATTAGAATCATCCTGCATTTATGCATTTCAAGACCTAGCAACCGCTTCAGCTACGGTTGGTTTAATGTCACAGACAACTTCGTGGAAAACAGTAGTGGGAGATGTGGCAAATAAGTGATTCATCTTTGCTAATATTTCTTGGTAAGCTTGACTATGATTAGCTTCCATATCTTCTCGGTTATCCCACAAAATGATGGCGATTCCTTTGTCAGTGTTTGGTTCTTGCAGCAAATATGCTCCCTTAAAACCTTGGCTGTAAGTAGAAACAGCCTGTTCAAAAAGCTGTTTTGCTTCATCAAACTTGCCTGGTTTAAATTCTCCCACAGCGACATAAGCATATTGATGTTTGAGAAAGTCATGAAAATCGCTCATATTTTGCTCCCGATGAAAATATTATTTTGCAGGCTTAGTTTTCCTAAACAATGCTAATTATTCTTATCCACCACTTGTTTTTCAACTTTATCAATCAAACCTTCAGCCATTTCCACTGCCAACACCATTAAATCTTGTTCTTTCTGTCCTCTTGCCATCTCATCACTTATCATTGGATAAATGTGGGGATTCGCAAGCATTCCAGCTAACAATTGTGCGGCAATTTGTTTGATTTCTATAGTGCTTGAATTCATTCCTACCTCCAACATACGCAAATAAAGAACAATTGTGATTTTTTTAATAAAACATTAATGTTTCTCAGATTTAGTAGGGGTATGGTATCCACAATAGACTTCTTGGGTTAGTTCAGGGAATAGGGAATAGGGAATAGGGAATAGGGAATAGGGAACAGGGAATAGAGGAATAGGGAATAGGGAACAGGGAATAGGGAATAGGGAATAGAGGAATAGGGAATAGGGAATAGAGGAATCATTGAGTTTCCAACAAGATTATTTTTGCAACAGGTCTAATATCTCGCTGTATAGTAAGGGCACGGCATCCATAACTCTAGTACTCCACCAAGTAAACTATGCGGGGTTAATAAGGAAAGAACAAAGTTTTTTCTCCCCCCTCTCCCCCCTCTTCCCCCTCTTCCCCCTCTCTGCCTTTACCCCGCAAAGTTGGTGTGGTGGACTACTAGTGTGTATAAGGTAACCTTGCTGACGCTGTATAGTAAGGGCACGGCATCCATAGCTCTAGTGTGTATAAGGTAACCTTGCTGACGCTGTATAGTAAGGGCACGGCATCCATAACTCTAGTGTGTATAAGGTAACCTTGCTGACGCTGTATAGTAAGGGCACGGCATCCATAACTCTAGTGTGT
>JASJCY010000223.1 GCA_030065825.1 Nostocaceae cyanobacterium
TCCGCGTCTACGGAGAGTACCCCAACGCCAGTTCACTCAACGCGGGAAACCCGCGCACGTGACTGGCTCCGCAACGCGCTGCTCTCTACCCCACAATAATTTTAGTAATTTCATCTGTACTTCACCAGATTCCAAACAACCTCTCAGAAATCACACACCCTACTTAGATTTTTCAAATATCAAACCCGATTGCTATATCGAAATTAAGTGAAAATAAATAATAATTATGTTAAGAAACGTAAAGATTTCTGAGATTAAATTTCTTCTGCCTTCTGCCCTTCAATGGGGTAGAGTATCAGTTTAGTATTCTTTACATATTAGAGTTGTATATTGGATTTGAAAGTCCGTTGTAATTTGTACAATGCAGTTGTGACATGAATTTTGTCCAAACTGTGGCTTCATTAAGACATTCATGAGCATTTCAACCTCCGTACTGAGTGAACTGCTACAGGCACTACCTCACCTGCGGTCCCAGCTATATTTCAAAGCTTCGTTAACAGCGCTCTCCCATGCCATGGAAGATCAGGTTTTGGCTGCCACTTTAGAGCAGCCCTTGGTAATTGCTAATTTTCAACGAGAGCGATTTTATCGTCAAGAGGCACACCGCTATCAACGACTGGCACAGCGAAGCGACCAAATATATGTATTATCCGCTCCAGAAACAGATTTTACCAATAGTTCGCAATACTATGAAAAAATAGCTTTTGAGCCAGATGATGCCCTATCTCAAGAGTGGCATTTAGTGGTAATTGCCCAGAACTATGCCACTTGCTTAGTGTGCCGAGAACACAAGGGTTCTCAAAGCAAAAATATGGAGGGACGAAAGCTGATTCCCAGTTTGGATATGGATACAGCGCGGAGGTTTGAGGGCATTTGGACCGCAGAAAGAGGAGTTAGCCTCAAAGCTGCAGAATTACTATTTGAGAAGATTTTGGTTTACAGACCAGAATTAGCCTTAAAAATCGAAGAATCGCGGCAAAGGTTTGGCATTGGCAAGCCCAAAAGAGAATTACAAACATCCCAAAACAGTGAATATGCTTGTGATATTGACACCAACCCCTTTGTACAGCGGTTAGTTACTTATCTGCAAGCTAGCCAGTACAAATTACATAAGGCATACCGTTCCATTGCTGCCCAAGCACGTAAAGAACGTTTAGTCAACTCCATCAGCAGTGCCATCAGGCGATCGCTCAATCAGCAGGAAGTTTTGCAAGTAGCAGCCCAAGAATTGGGAGAAAATTTAGGAGCATGTCGCTGTTTAATTTACCGCGCTCAAGCTACGGATACCCAAGCCATAATTGAACATGAATTTTTGCATCCCGGTGTAGTATCTTTGTTGGGACAACCATGGCAATTAGAGAATAATCCCCTGTTTCAAACAGTAGTACAGCAAAGGGAGGGTGTCTGTATAGCTGATACCGTTAACGATAGACTTGTCACCACATCTAAACCTCTTTGGCACCTTGTAGAAAGGTACGGTATCCGCTCTTGGTTAATGGAACCAGTGTTATATCAAGGGCGATTATTGGGTATTGTAGAGTTACATTATTGTAGTGACCAAACCCACCAGTGGCAAGCCGGGGAATTGGATTTAGTAGAAGCGATCGCTACTGCTGTGGGAGCAGCTTTAATTCAAGCTGAAGCTTATGCTCACCTAGAATACCTCAATCAGCAATTAGAAGCTTTAGATCGCACCCGCAGCAACCTGATAGCCATCACCGGACATGAGTTGCGTACTCCCTTATCCACCATTCAAGTATGTCTGGAAAGTCTTGCCAGCGAACCAGATATGCCTGTAGATTTACAACAGGTAATGTTGAATACCGCTTTGGATGATTCCGAACGGATGCGTAAACTCATCCAAGATTTCCTTACCCTTTCTAACCTGGAAAGCGGCAGGGTAGAATGGCATCCAGAGTCTCTCAACTTGCAAGAATGTGTAGATTTAGCACTTAGTCGGGTGCGTACCCGTTCAAACAGCGAACAAACCCCCAAAATCAAAGTTGAACTGTCTCCCGACTTGCCTTTAGTTAGAGCTGATGGTGATTGGCTGGTAGAAGTGCTGGCAAAACTGGTGGACAATTCCTGTAAATTTACACCATCAAAGGGGAAAATCACCATTAAGGCGACTCTCACAGGGAATCAAATGGTGGAGGTGATTGTCGCTGACACCGGACGGGGTATAGAACCCAATCGCCTGGAAGAAGTTTTTGACCTTTTTTATCAAGAAGAAGGAGCATTACGACGCACCACAGGGGGTACAGGTTTAGGCTTAGCAATTTCTCGTCAAATTGTCAATAACTGGGGCGGTAAAATTTGGGCAGAATCCATAGGGAAGAATAAGGGCAGTCAATTTCACTTTACAATCCCAATTGTGGAAGGCAGTCCAGAACCAGCACCGTCGGTGGTGAAGAGATTAGGGACTAGGAGTTAAAACTCACGCATTCAAAAGTCAAATGCTAAAAACTGTTACAGTCTATAACACGATTGCAATATGAAGGGGGTTGCAGTGTTACGATGCCGTAAAAACCTTGAGTGAAAACATATGGCACTTACTGGAAAAACTCCCTTATTTGCTGGCAGCACAGGCGGTTTACTCAAAGCTGCTGAAGAAGAAGAGAAGTATGCTATTACCTGGACTGGCAAGAAAGACCAAGTGTTTGAATTGCCTACAGGTGGCGCTGCTGTGATGAATGAAGGTGAAAACCTACTTTACATAGCTCGCAAGGAATATGGCATTGCTTTGGGTGCGCAGCTGCGGAAAATGAAAATCACGGACTACAAAGTCTACCGAATTTTACCTACTGGTGAAACCACTATGATTCATCCAGCTGATGGTGTTTTCCCTGAAAAGGTAAACGAAGGTCGGGAAAAAGTGCGTTTTGTCCCCCGCAGCATCGGTAAGAACCCTAATCCCTCACAAATCAAGTTTAGTGGTAAAGCTACCCACGACGTTTAGTCCTCCTCCATAGCTTTCCATTCTCAGCCATAAATACAATTAACTAACTCATGGGAGTATCGAGGAGGAAATTTAATTTATTTCTTTCTTGATACTTCTACGTATAATTCGGACTTGCAAGGAGTGTATTCTACACCCTAGGGGGAGGCTGCACCTACAACCGAAAACCGCTATAAGTCATGACACCTACGGGTGAACTCCACGAATACACTTACAGTTTTTGACAAAAAATTACCAGTTTTTTAGCGTCCTATATTAACTGTGGACCAATCACTTTTATGATTTTTCCCGATTTTTCGCAGTTTTCCACCCTAGCCAAACAAGCCAACTTTGTACCACTGTATCAAGAGTGGGTAGCCGATTTAGATACACCCGTATCCGCTTGGTATAAAGTCTGTGCCGGACAGCCCTACAGCTTTTTGTTGGAGTCCGTAGAAGGGGGAGAAAAATTAGGACGCTATAGTTTTGTCGGTTGCGATCCACTGTGGATTTTAGAAGCTAGAGGCAATATCACTACACAAATCCATCGTGACGGTTCCCAAAAGGTATTTGAAGGCGATCCGTTTACAGCTTTGGCTACATGTCTGGAACCCTATCAACCAATTAAGTTACCAGAGTTACCCCCAGGAATAGGCGGTTTATTTGGTTTTTGGGGCTATGAATTAATTAATTGGATAGAACCACGAGTATCGGTATATCCACAGGATGACCGTAATATTCCCGATGGTTTGTGGATGCAGGTAGACCACCTGATGGTTTTTGACCAGGTAAAACGGAAAATTTGGGCGATCGCCTATGTGGATTTGCGCGACCCAAATGTAGATTTAAAAGCCGCTTATGAACAAGGGTGCGATCGCGTCAGTCAGATGGTAAGTAAGTTATCTTTGCCCCTATCTCCAGAAAAAACTGTCTTGGAATGGAAATCCCCAGGAAGCATATCCGTAGGAGCAGGGTTTCCCCGCCCAAAAGATGGAGAAATACAGGAGTATAAAAGTAACTTTACCAAAGAAGAATTTTGTGTCAGCGTCAATCAGGCAAAAGAGTATATCAAAGCTGGTGATATCTTCCAGGTGGTAATTTCCCAGCGACTTTCAACGGAATACACTGGGGATCCCTTTTCGTTGTATCGCTCCCTGCGGCAGATAAATCCTTCTCCCTATATGGCTTATTTTCACTTCCAAGACTGGCAAATTATCGGTTCCAGTCCAGAAGTCATGGTGAAGGCTGAACGGGATTCTCAGGGCGATTTAGTGGCTACGGTGCGTCCCATTGCGGGAACCCGTCGTCGGGGGAGGACACCCCAGGAAGATGGGGCTTTAGCTGAGGATTTACTCAACGACCCCAAGGAGATCGCCGAACACGTGATGTTGGTGGATTTGGGACGGAATGATTTGGGACGGGTATGTGTAAGTGGGAGTGTGGAAGTCGATGAATTAATGGTGATTGAGCGTTACTCCCATGTGATGCATATCGTCAGTAATGTTATTGGTAAGCTGGCACCAGATAAGACGGCGTGGGATTTGCTCAAAGCTTGTTTTCCTGCGGGTACGGTGAGCGGGGCACCGAAAATTAGAGCGATGGAAATTATTAATGAGTTAGAACCATCCCGTCGGGGGGTGTATTCTGGTGTTTATGGATACTATGATTTTGAAGGTCAATTAAATACGGCGATAGCAATTCGCACAATGGTCGTTAGGGATAATACGGTAACTGTACAGGCGGGTGCGGGTTTGGTAGCCGATTCAGAACCAGATAAAGAATATGAGGAGACTTTGAATAAGGCAAGGGGGTTGTTGGTGGCGATTCGTTGTTTGCGGTGAAGCTTCCCCATCATAAACAACTACCTAGAGAAGAAAAACATCAAATTCCTGATTTGGCAAAAGTAATGAAACGATGACATAGCTATGTCATCAAAACATGACAAAAAAAATGGCAGGGTAACCCACCGAATACCCCAATTATAGCAGAAAATAGGTTGCTGTAAACCCTGAAATCTCGTTCGCTCAAAATCCTGATTTGCGAGGAAAATACCAATTTTAAATTTTTAACAAAAGTTAACGATTAAGGTGGTTAAATGAAAACAATTTTAGGAATTATTTGAATTTTTTCTTCAACTTTTCTATCCACTTCTTCCCGTTATCTAATTTTAATATCTATTTTGTTGATTTCAGCTTGTATAGATTTAAGGTCAGTTTTTAAAGTGACAAGTTCAGTGTTTAATTTATTTGATACATTTAATGCGATTCTTTTAGGTTCCTCAACTTGATTTGTGTTTGGTGTAACAACAACTGGAGAGACAATTTTACCTAGTTCAATTTTCCTATTTTGCTGTGCATCAACAGCTTGCTGTGCTGAAAAGTGAACAAATATCGAGTATTTGCTGATTTTAGGGGATGATTTTACGTTAGAATTAATTACCTTGGCTTGTCATCAATGCAAGTTTTTCTGAGTAGATATGGTTCAGTACACCCTCGCTCAAAGCCCAGAAATCGTCCTTTCTGTTCCTGGCAGAGATTCGGATAAAGCCCGTGAGAAAGCAATGGATCAGCTCATAGAGCTGATGGAAGCAGGTAAACTACCCACTGAATTGGAAGAGGGATTTAGTCCGCAACAATTAATAGAGGTAAAAGCGCCAACAATGGATACCGATAGCAAAGAAGACGCTATTACTCAAGCTGTTCAAACACTAAATCACCTCGCCACCCTCAAGTTAAAAGTTCAAGATTCCCGCACAGAAGCCTTGGAAGTTCGCAAAGCAATTGATATCCTATTCTCCGATCAATCTGTCACAGAAGAAGAAATTACCCGCTTAAAAGAAGGTTTTAAAATTCTTAAAACTTTTGCCCAGGCTAACCTACGCTATCAAGAAGCAAAAGTAAAAGCAGAAGAAGCCCGTCAAATTTTAGACCAAGCACTTAAATCTCCTGAAAAATAGCAATATTCCTACCCTGGGCTAACTTTGAAGAAACACGGGGAATCTACTTAACTCTATTCGTCGGCATAATTTTTTTGAGAGCCAAGGAGAAGGAAGCAGTATTGATACTTTCTGTTTCTGTACTTTCCGCAAGTTCTATAGAAGCGAGATTTCGTTTGTAATATTCCTGATAGTAGTTATCAGAGGTAGGTGATGGTTCTTTAGAGCCATTGGCGATCGCACCTAACAAGGGAGTACCTGATACCTGCAATTCTTCTAGTGCTTGTTGTAAGACTGTGCGTTTGACTTTGCCCAAACCAGCTACTAGCACGACTCCATTGGTGTTGGCAGCTAAGAGATGAGCATCCGCGAAACCAAGTAGAGGAGGACTATCATAAATTACTAAATCAAAATGTTCTTGCAGTTCATTCATTAAATCCTGCATTTTTTGAGATGCTAGTAATCTAATGGAGTCTGGGGGAACAGGACCAGCAGCAAGGACAAAGAGATTTTCTTCTAGAGGCGATCGCTCAATTACATTATGCCAGTCTAGGTCTTGTGAAATCACATCTGTCAAGCCCTGAATATTCATTAATCCCACGCGATGGTGTAAATTGGGAGCGCGTAGATTAGCATCTACTAACAGTACTTTTTGCCCCATGGCTGCTGCTGCTAAAGCTAGGTGTACAGCAACGGTAGACTTGCCATCTTGTTGTCCTGCGGAACTGATTACCAAAGAATTGATTGGTGCATCTGAACTTAACAGGAGAATATTGGTGTAGAGAGAGCGAAATACTTCAAAAAAGAAGGTACGACTCGCTTGTTGAACCACAGAGACAATATTGTCCTGGCTGGGTAAAGCTGACAATTCTTTACGGAAGGGAATCACCCCTAATATTGGCAGTCTTAGAGCTTCTTTGAGGTCTTTAGCAGTGTAGAATACATTGCTGAGTTTATCCATAACTAAAGCAGCTCCCACACCCAACATTAAGCCTAACATTGCTCCCATTGCTAGGTTTTTGGAGGTAGAAGCACCCTCTACGCTACCAACAGGGAAAGCTTCTGGTTTAATTTTGCTGGCATTAACTGCTGGATTCAATAATTTCCAAGGTTGTACCTTTTGGGATTTCTCGATTTCTAATGCTTGTTGTTTGGTTAAAAATTGATTTAAGTTATTAGTAGCAATTGTTAATTCCCGCTGGATATTATCGTATTCGCGGTTAACTTGTGCCAATTGTTTCAGATATTGATTGAGATTATCAATTTGCTTGGTTAGTAATTGACCCCTGGTTTCTAAATCTCGGATACTATTTTGAAACTCTCTTTGTAGTCTTTTCTGTTCTTGATTTAGCAAGGTCAGTAATTGAACTCTTGTCTCCCGGAGAGTTATCATATTTGGACTTTCATCGAAATACCGGGCTGACTGTTTTTTGATTTCAATATCTAATGTTTGGATCTGATTTAATATTGATTGATAGCGACCCATTTCATTTAATATTGAAGTAGCTGCCATCCCATTTGGGTGTTGGGTTAACTCCCTTTGCAATTGCTGATATCTAAATCGCATTTGCTCTAGTTGTAACCAAACATCTCTTTGCTGTTGGGTCAAAGTTGCAATTTGAGCAGAAACTTCTTGAGCTTTTTGTAAAGGTTCTACCAAATTATGTTTTTGTCGCAGATTTTGCAATTTCATCTGCCAATTATCTACCCGTCGTTTTAGTCCACCACGGGTAATTCTATCTTGGACAAAATCAAGGGCTAGGTCTACCTCAGCCTGACGTTCTGCTAAACTATAATTTAAAAAAGCCTCGGCAATTCCACTTAAGACATCTTGAACTTGTTGCTGATCTGCATGGGTATATTGAACTTCTAAAATATTTTGTGCTTTTGATACTATAGATAAGTTTTTACTGATTGACCCATAAGTAATATCTGGATATTTGATCTGAAGTTTTTTGATTACTGGTTCCAATACTCCAGGACTTGTTAAGACTTTGATTGTAGTTTGTACTTGGTTTTGTGTATTATCTTCTTGGGTATTTAGAGCTTGAGGCACATTAGCGATTACCTGAGTTTCACCAGTCACTGGCTTGGTGAGAATCTCAAATTTGCCTTGATATACTGGGTCTACTTGTTTTGCTTGATATACCGCTGCTGACGCCACTACACCAGTTGCTGCTACAATTACTAATGCACGACGACGGATAGCTGCTGCAACTTGACCCAGGTTCAATCCACCTTCATCAGTCTCATGATATTGGGTAGTTCTGATGGTTGATAGGGGTAATGGTCGTTCTTCTCTTAACATAATCTTGATATTGGTGTATTATAAATATTATTTGACGATACTGTCACTCCGTACTGGCACAACTGTCTCGATATATTCGATAGGTCAGTTTATTAGCTAAACTGGCTGAATGACTCGGTATAACCAATTAAACTTGATTGACTTACTTACTCTTACGAAGGAAGTTCCAGGAATTCCAGAAATAGCTAGTTGCGATCGCTAAAATTAACATTAGCAAGGTTCTAATTTCTCAGCGATTGCACAAAATGATTGCACAAAATCTTTATAGCTGTGCTTAATCTTATTTTATGCCCAAGGATTATTTTGATAGTCGTCAATTTGAGATGATTGACAATATCTTCAACTTCGATTCAATTAAAATTCACAAGTGGGAATTAGAGATTGGTTATATGTAAATGTTGAACCTATTACCAATTACGCACTACTCATTGCCAAATCAGAATAACTGGGGCGCTAGGATTCGAACCTAGGAATGGCGGGACCAAAACCCGCTGCCTTACCGCTTGGCTACGCCCCATTACGTTCGCTGTTGTTGATTATAGCAGCAACCTACCAAAAAGTGTCAAGCATTTTCCCAGAATTTTTTCTGCAATCTTCAAGAATCAATAAAAGTACTGAACTCTGGACTTGATTGTTGGGGATATATTCGGAAACAAGCTCTTGGTGCTTTTACCGATGAATCATCTGCAAAAAACCTCTTGGGAAGCTGTTCGCAGTACTTTTCAACAAATTTGGGGTTACGAGGATTTTCGCCCCCCTCAAGGGGAAATAGTCCACTGTCTGTTGGCAAAACAAGATGCATTGATTATCATGCCTACAGGGGGTGGAAAGTCTATTTGCTTCCAGTTACCTGCATTATTACAAAGGGGATTGACTTTGGTAGTTTCCCCTTTGGTAGCCTTGATGGAAAACCAAGTCCAAGAGTTACGTCAGCGTCACCTCAGCGCAGGATTATTACACGGTGAATTGTCTTCCCAGCAGCGACGTGTAACCCTACAAGCTTTGGAAAGACAGAAATTAAGGTTATTGTACTTATCCCCAGAAACTTTACTTAGTCCTCCAGTTTGGGAAAGATTATCTCAGCCAGAGTTGATAATTAACGGTATTATTCTTGATGAAGCACATTGTTTGGTGCAGTGGGGTGACACCTTTAGACCAGCCTATCGCAGATTGGGGGCAGTTAGACCAGCGTTACTGAAATCAAAGCCTCCAGGCACCAAAATCACTTTAGCAGCTTTTACCGCTACCGCAGATCCTAGCGCTCAAAAAACCATCCAAGAAACCTTACAATTACAGCAGCCAGAGGTATTTCGTTTAAATCCCTATCGGAATAATCTCCACCCCAAAGTGCGGATTGTGTGGACACCCCAGGGAAGAAAACAGCAGGTGTTAAAGTTTATTCAACAAAAATCTCGCGCTGCTGGTTTAGTTTATGTCCGCACCCGTCGGGATAGCGAGAATATTGCAACATGGTTATCCCAGAAAGGTTATATAACCGCAGCATACCACGCGGGGTTGTCAGCAGAGGAACGTCGTATTGTTGAAGCAAAGTGGTTGGGTGGAAAAATGCCTTTTGTGGTGTGTACTTCGGCTTTTGGGATGGGGATTAATAAACCAAATTGTAGATGGGTAATTCACTTGCATCCACCTTTATTATTATCGGAGTATGTGCAAGAAATTGGACGTGGGGGAAGAGACGGAAAACCAGCCGAAGCACTAACTTTAATTAGCGAACCCACGGGATGGTTAGATCCAGAAGATAAACAAAGACAAACATTTTTTGAGGATAAATTGCGATCGCAACAATTATCAGCACAGCAGTTAGTTAAAAAGCTACCCAAGCAAGGGGAAGTCAGTGAAGTGCTGCGGAAATTTCCGGACGCGGCGATCGCTTTTTCTTTACTACATGGTAGCGGACAACTCCAATGGTTAGATCCTTTTCATTATCAGATTGTTGAGGGGAAGAAAAAGCAACAGTCTAATCAGTTGCACGCTGCTAAACAAATGCGGCAATATTTACTTAGTAAGGGTTGTAGATGGCAGTTTCTGTTAACTGCTTTTGGGTTTGGGAAGGAAGCAGAAAATTGGCGTTGTGGACATTGCGATAATTGTTGTCGATAGGTGCAAAATTAGCGCTTCATCGAAAAGATAATACCAATTTGAAAAAAGAATGGGACAGATGGGTAGGGGTTTAGCAATGCTAAACCCCTACGAATAATTTATCTGTTGCAAACATTATGTGGATTGGTTTGACACTCCCCGGTCTAAAGACACGGGGATTCTTGGTTCATCCAGCAGCCATAAACCTTTGTGTCCCTATTCCCAATCGCCGATTGGTACACGGGCAATATCTAAACCAGATATCCGTCGTATAGGTTAACCAAATATCGAGTCAGTTCACAAAAGACCTAGTGGGCATCTGTCCCCAAGCTTTCGGGTACTCATTTGGTAGTGCCTTAGAAGCGTGTTTCCTACCCTTCCCCACGTTTCCGTGTGCCCCACGGTACGCTGTTTTAAAAGTGTTTGTTTTTCTAGGTTCACGCGCTACGTATTAGGTAACGTCTAGGTTTTTAAAGTGGACTTACCTTACCCACTTAGCATTTTTGTTTCCTAGCCAGTCGTGTGTGGACACCACAGATTTATATTGTCACGTGCTAGCGGATACCCTACCTGTGCTATATTTTTAGCATAGGTGAAGGTTCTGAAAATGTCAACTGGTAAAGGTAAAAAAAGATTGCGAAACATCCCTGTTTTATACAATGACTTGAAAAAAAAGAGAGGTGTTATGCTTACAGACGCTGCGTGGCATTCTGTACAAGATTTAGCTCTAAAGAATAATATCAGCGCTAGTGAATATCTAGAAAGGTTAATCAGAAAGCATTGCATCACAGGAGACTAAAGTCTCCTAACGGCTTTCATCCCCGGTCGCGCATACGCGGGGTTTTCATCCGATTTTCTTATAACC
>JASJCY010000028.1 GCA_030065825.1 Nostocaceae cyanobacterium
GTTTCAACCGCACTCCTTTGGGGAGACGCTTAGAAACATTCTTGATAGTTTCGAGAATTGCTTCAAAACCTTCATAGGTGCCGTCTCCCCCTAATTTTATTTTATCGCTCATTTTTCGCTCAAACAAAATAGGTTGACCTTTTATGAGGGAAGTTTGAGTATTGAGTTTTCGAGGGTTGTGGGTCTTAGTCAAGGTTCAAATCCCGCCATCGGCTTTAAGGATCATAATTTAGTTGAGGCACAGTAAGCACCGTTGTACAGTGACACATTGTTTGTTATTCGTGGCACATTAGGACTTACGGAACTGGTATTATAAACACAGATAAGAGTCTTCGATTGTACAACTAAATCATCGGTTATATTCGTTGTTTATCCGTTGCCAGATTGTTTTTATGTATAAAAGTAAGACTTTGATTTGCGGCAGTTGAGAAGCAAATATTTTCGCCAAAATCTTGAACTGTATTGAATTCAATTATGTAAATGATGGAACAACGTTTGGAAATTATTCCCGTCAAAATTACTGAAGACTTGACTGTCATGGTTGAGGCAAAGGCACTTGGTGGTGAAGAGGATGTATCAAGTAAACTGCTGGATTTTAAGCCAGTCACAGATGCTATTGAAGCAATTACAGCAACTATCGCCAGTACTGTCAGCAAGGTAAAACCAGATAAAGCTACCGTCGAATTGAGTTTGGAGGTTGGTGTGCAGTCAGGAAAGCTGACAACACTGCTGGTTAATGGTACGGGCAAAGGGAATCTCAAACTGACTCTCCAGTGGGGTAAGTAGGGATGAGCGAAAAAGACTCTGGGAAAATAATAAGTAATAAGTAATAATTAATAATTAATAAGTATTTTGGCTCTCCCACACATTTTTTCGTTCACCCGGTAAGTAGGTGGATAAGAGACCATTTCCCAAGTAAATATTAAGTCTATCGGTGTAGGGAGAAACCGGGTTTCTATGGGTGGAGTATCGAATCCGCATCGTAGTTAGTCTCAAAAAAACCCGGTTTCTTGGGTCTTCAGGTTTACTTTATAAATAACCTCTAACTGGTAGTCCCATTGATGAAACTGCCGATGTATGAACGTCTAAAGCAATGTACGGTGAGGTTAAAAGTTGCCGGAGAATTGGGAACGGGGTTTTTTGTTGCCCCTGGACTAATTCTTACCTGTGCCCATGTTGTGAAAGAAGTTATCGGCAAGACTGACAAACCGATTGATGTCTGGTGGCAAAATCAAGATTACACAGCGGTAATTGAGAAATTGCCGGAGAATCCCGATGTTGATTTGGCGTTACTAAGGTTGACAAAATCACCTGCTAATCATCCCTGTGTATCGTTAGATGTAACTGCTTCAGTGGGAAACAAACTATATACTTTTGGCTATACCAACGACTATATTCACGGAGAACCAGCTACATTTGATAAATGTGATGGGTTTGATGGTGCCAATCTCCCTTTTACTTTACTCAAATTTTCCCAAGGACAAGTGCGTCCCGGTTTTAGTGGTTCGCCATTACTGAATACGAACACGGGAAAAGTATGTGGTGTTGTTAAAAGAACTAGGGATCGAAGTAGTGATTTAGGGGGTAGGGCAGTTCCCACAAGTGTTATATTTGCAGTATTCCCCGAACTGTCAACACAGCAACCCACTCCAGATATTCGAAATAACCCCTTTGTGCCCCAAACTGGTAAAGTAACAGACGCCAAAGATTTCTTTGACAGACAGCGAGAAATCCGGGCAGTATTTGAGATACTGAATAGTGGCAGTAGTGTAGCACTAATTGGGGAGCGGTCAATTGGTAAGTCTTCTCTACTGTGCGCAATTCAGCAACAGGCAGAAAGTCAACTCATGCCTCCCCGCAAGCCAATTTATCTAGATATGACCCAACTCTATAATGAAAACGACTTTTACGACTTTCTATGTTCTGAGGTAGGAATTGAGGAGTGCAAGGGTTTTCGTTTGACTAGGGCTTTGGAAAAACAACGTCCCCGACTGCTGCTTTTACTTGATGAATTTGAGAAAATGACCTGGCAAGGTTTTACTAAGAATCTTAGGGGACAACTGCGGGGATTAGCGGATGGAAACGATGCACCTCTGCGGTTGGTGGTGGCTGCTTCAACTTCCTTGGATCGACTGTTTCCCGATAGTCATGAGTTCGGTATGGTTTCCCCTTTTCAGAATATTTGTCTGGAGGAAGAGATTACATTGTGGGATGAAGCCACAGTCCGTGATTTTATTAGTAGCCGTCTCGCACCTACTCCCGTCCAGTTTACAGATGAGGAGGTGATGCAGATTGCGATCGCAAGTCGCGGACATCCCCAGGAATTGATGCAGCTATGTAATCGAACCTATAAGCGGTATAAGGAGGAGATGGGATGAAAGATATTGCACAATTATCATTTTGCATCCACAACCACCCAGGATTAAAATCCCAGGCTGATAGCCCAATGTTAAGTATATCAACCGCAAAACCTCACCCCCAACCCCTCTCCTTACTAAGGAGAGGGGTGCCGAAGGCGGGGTGAGGTCTTATTTGAAGATTGACCCACCATGAACCAAAAACCCCCCGTACCCCGTCTAGATTTAGCACCCAAACTCAAGCGTCCCCTATCCCTGTGGAACCCGTTGGATTATTTGCGCCTTTTGTACTGGGTGTTTTATTTTCCCCAGGCTTTGCGGTGGTATGTGGATACTTTTGGAGGTGGGTATATTGAGGGTGAGGGAATGAATTGGTCAAACCACATTCAGCGGAATTTGCTTTTTCAAGGGTTGGTTTTGACAGTTGTGACACCGCTGGTTTTGAGTGGATTTCTACAGCAAATAGGTATTGTAATTGATTGGGTTCGCGTGGCTTTTGCCGTGGCTTCTGGCGTGGCTATTGGCGTGGCTTATGG
The DNA here is from genome assembly GCA_030065825.1 of Nostocaceae cyanobacterium. Classification (GTDB taxonomy): domain Bacteria; phylum Cyanobacteriota; class Cyanobacteriia; order Cyanobacteriales; family Nostocaceae; genus JASJCY01. Next base: position 2,894 of record JASJCY010000028.1, read on the forward strand.
CGTGGCTTATGGCGTGGCTTATGGTGTGGCTATTGGCGTGGCTATTAGCGTGGCTTTTGCCGTGGTGGCTATTAGGAATGCTTCTGACGTGGCTATTGGCGTGGCTTATGGCGTGGCTATTGGCGTGGCTATTGGCGTGGCTTATGGCGTGGCTATTGGCGTAGCTTCTGGCGTGTTTTATCGCGTGACTTCTGGCATGGTTTATGGCCTGGCTATTGGCGTGGCTTATAAAAAACTGGATTATGGCGTGGCTATTAGCGTGGCTTTTGCCGTGGCAATATTACGTCTAGAAAACTGGCTGATTAGTTCACCTTTCAATCTCCGAAATTTTCACAAGAGTAGCTTTCTAATTCCCCGTGTCACTCCGCTACGCTTGCCCTATCTGACTTTACGCTTGCAAAATTGGTTACAACAGGATTGGGAAACTGGTTTACATAATATTAATCAACTGCTGGCATACACCCTGCAATTTATTCCTGTTGTCCAAGCAGTGAATCGGACACTTGCTAAAACCCCTCCTGAACAAATTATTTGGCGTATTTCTCGGTTGGCTGAAGTACCTGTTGATTGGGATTTAGTACGTTTTGCTTCTGCTTCTTTAAATATAAAGCCAAAGTCAGAATTTCTTAGAGGTATTCTTAGAGACATTCCATTTTTACCTGCAAACTGGCGGCGAAGATTAGAGGGTGGTTTGATCGCAGATACTCGTCTAGATACAGAAGCCCATGCTACTGCTGCTGGTTTCTGGTATCTCCACGAAAAAGAACCAGCTAAAGCAAAAGAGGCTTTTGCAAAGGTGCATTCCCTCCTCTACGGTAAGGAAATGTATACCCTTGCCCAAACTCTAGCAATCTTTCACGAAGCCCAGGAAATTACTAATATTGCTGCTATCAACCCACCTTCCCCTCCTTACCAAGGGAATAACACAGAAGGGTTACTACGTCCAAATACTTGGCAAGCCATCGCCAGTCTACATCGCGTCATTGAAGATACCCAACTTGTCCAACACAGCGTATCCCGTGTAACCCGTGCCTTTGCCCTCAACCGTGCCCAAGGAGAACTGACAAACATCCTCAATCATCCCCAAACCCTTCCAGAAGCTGAACGGGGACTAATCATAGAAATTGCCCAGAATTGGCAAAAAGCCCTTCTACAAGTAGCTGGCGAAGTAGGGGAAATTTCTATTACCAAGCCTGTCCGTAATCCTTACATTATCGGTGACCCAGTTTTAGGGGAACGCTTCGTAGGAAGGAAAGACGTAATGAGACAGCTAGAAGAACTTTGGGTGACCAGTGAATCCCTACAATCTGTAGTTCTCTACGGACATAGACGCATGGGTAAAACTTCCATCCTGCGTAATGCAGCCAAATTCGTAGGTTCTGAAGTAAAGGTAGCTTATATCAACATGCTCAATGCTGGCAATATTTCCCAGGAAGTTGGTGAAGTGCTGATAGCGATTTGCGATAGTATTTCTGAAACCCTTAACATTTCACCTCCCACCGATGCAGATTTGCTCAATCTTCCTTCCCCCACCTTTGAACGCTATTTGAAACGAGTTGTAGACAAGGAATTAATCCCCTCTGAACAAGGTTTAATTATCGCCCTAGATGAATTCGAGAAAATCGAAGAACTAATTACAGACGGAAAAATACCTACAAATTTTATGGGGTATCTGCGGGGGTTGGTGCAAATGTCTTCTCAACTCACCTTTGCCTTTGCAGGTTTGCACACCTTAGAGGAGATGACAGCAGATTACTTCGACCCCTTCTTTGGTAGCGTCATCCCCATCCATGTTGGGTTCATGGAACGTGCAGCTACTCGCCAGATTCTTGCCAACCCTGTAGAAACGCCTGAAGATTTTCCCCTCGACTACACCCCAGAAGCCTTAGATACAATTTATCACCTCACCCACGGACAACCATATCTAGTGCAGTTGCTGGGGTTCCAGCTAGTTCGCCGCTACAATGACCAAGTGTTTGAAATGGGACATTCCCGCGACCCAGTTTTTACGGTGGATGACTTGGAAGCGGTAGTTAACCCTGACTTCTTCAAACGGGGACGATACTATTTTGATGGAGTTTGGAGTCAGGCAGGGCAGGGTGCAGCAGGGCAACAAATGATACTGCGGCTATTAGCACCTCATCCCCAGGGGTTGAGTTTGGAGGCGATTAACGATGCTTGTACAGAAACTTTAGAAGACCTAAATATACAGTCAGCACTAAAGACCCTTCAGCGTCATGATGTAGTCCAGGAAAAGGAAGGACGCTGGCGAATTGTTGTAGAATTGTTTCGCCGTTGGGTGTTAACAGTTAACAATTTGTAGGGGCGCAATGCTTGCGCCCAAGGTAGGGACACAATTCTTACACCCAAGCTAGGGACACAATCCTTGCACCCAAGGTAGGGGGACACAATTATTACGCCCAAGGTAGGGACACAATTATTACACCCAAAGTAGGGACACAACACTTGCGCCCAAAGTAGGGATACAATCCTTGCGCCCAAGGTAGGGACACAATTCTTACACCCAAGGTAGGGACACAATACTTGCGTCCAAAGTAGGGACACAATCCTTGCACCCAAGCTAGGGACACAATCCTTACACCCAAGGTAGGGACACAATCCTTACGCCTAAGGTAGGGGCGCAATGCTTGCGCCCAAGGTAGGGACACAATTCTTACACCCAAGGTAGGTACACAATTCTTACACTCAAGCTAGGGGGACACAATTCTTACACCCAAAGTAGGGACACAATACTTGCGCCTAAGGTAGGGACACAATCCTTACGCCCAGTTTAATTTTTAATTTTTAATTGTTTTAGTCTTGAGTCCTGAGTGGGAAAAATAATACTCAGTTACTCAGGACTTTTGCTATTTATAGGGATTTTTGGTAGTGAATACTGCCTTTTCTTGAAAAGACAATGCAGCAAAAGTGACAGTAACCAAGCAACCCAGAAAGTAAAACTGCATGGAACTCACAAATAACTTTTTGACCAGAAACAGAAGCATTTGGCAACAAATATTACAGTCGATAAATCTCCGACCGGAAGAGAGCAAACGTACCTTCCTTATGTTTGTTATTTACACAATTATCTCTGTAGGAATACGGTGGGCAGAACGCAGTACAGACGCAGAATTGGTATCTAATTTTGGGGCTTATTATCTGCCTCAGTTTTATATCGGTAGTGCAGTTATGGGCATCCTGGTGGTTTTTGTTTACTCCTGGTTGCAAAGGAATTTTGCCCTACGTTGGGTAATTGTGGCGATCGCACCCATGATGGCAATACCTTTATTGTTGTTTCACTGGGGAATACAAATTCCAGGTCAGGAAGGAAAGACTTTACTGATGCTGCGGCTATGGCTAGATGCGATTTATGTTGCGAATGAACTCAACACAGCCATTGCAGCTAACCAGCTATTTAATATTAGGGAGATTAAGCGCACTTATCCTCTAATTAGCAGTGGGTTTTTAGTAGCTCAAATATTTAGCGGCTTTAGTTTATCTTGGCTACTCAATATCCTGAGTTTACATAACCTGATTTTGATTACTGGAGTGCTAATTGTATTTGGATCAACGATTCTGCTATATTTAAGTCGGAACTATCCACAGGCTTTTCCCAACTTTTCCCAACCAAAATTTAAGGAAGTAGATTATTCCACAAAACGTCGGTTATCTCGACCTCTGCAACAATATGTAGGGCTATCAATCGCTTTATTTGCTTTGTTGCATATTATTGGCATGTTAATTGAGTTCCAGTATTTTAGTCAAGTAGAATCCAAATTTCAGGGTGGTAATCGCGAAGAAATTGCCAGATTTTTGGGATTGTTGGATGCAATTGTGGGAATATCTGCCTTAGGAACCCAGTGGTTTTTATCCAGTCGGGTGTTAGAACGTATAGGGGCATTTTTCACCATCGCTATTTTGCCAGCCAGTATGGTGCTACTACCAATGGTAATTGCTGTTATGAGTTTATTCCCTGGATTGGACTTTGGACAAAACTTTTTTTGGGGTTTAGTTATCTTCCAGTTTTGGGACGACTTACTGCGCTATACTTTCGTCGCTAATAACGGTACTTTACTGTTTCAACCCATACCAGATAAAATTCGCAGTTACCTACAGACATTATCTGATGGTATTGGTACAGCCATAGGTGCCTTGACATCAAGTGTGATTATCTTGGGTAGTTCTTTACTGGGAGCATATCTAGCAGTACCTGATAGCTTAAAAATTTGGGTTTTGCCGATTCTAACCGCCATTATTGGTGGTATCTGCTTGAAAGTGATTTTGATAGTGCGATCGCGCTATGTCGATTTGCTAGTGTTAAGTGCACAAAGGGGTCAATTAAGTGTTACAAATGTAGACTTACGAGCATTTAAACAGGCAGTTATTAAAACATTAGTAGAAAAAAATACCTATCTCGACCAACATTCTCAGAAAAGCCTATATCAAGATAAACTTTCTTGTATCGATTTGTTATCCCACATCGATCCTAAAGGAGTAGGAGAAGTTTTAGCACCCCTGTTAGATCAGTTACCTCCCCTTTTGCAGTACAAAAGTTTGGAAGCAATGCTCAAGCAAGGTGCAAATCCCGCTTATATACCTACAATCCAGACTTTGTTAGCAATACCTAAACACTTACTAGCACCCGAAGTTTTTGCCCTTGGTTTACGCTACATTTGGCTAGCTGGGGCAAATCCCGATTTAAGGAAATTAGAACAGTATCTCAACTTTGATCAACATTCCTTGATTCGGGGAACTGCTGCTGCATTATTATTGCGTGAGGGTTCCATTAAGCAAAAATTGATTGCTACCAAAGTCTTGGGACGAATGCTCAATCACAAACAAGAACGGGAACGGGTAAATGGTGTTAAAGTCCTTAAGGAAGCAGTATATTTACAAGCATTGCGAATTCATATTCCTAATTTGTTACAAGACAAGTCTTTAGAGGTGCGTCTAGCAGTACTAGAATTAATTGCAGCCACTCGTTTAGAGGAATATTATCAAGCCCTAGTCATGGGACTTTGTTACAAATCAACCCGGAATATAACTATGGAAATATTAGTAAAATTGGAGGATGAAATTTTAGCAAATGTAATCAAATTTGCAACAGATATTTACCAACCACAAGTAGCGCGGATGTACGCTTGGCGTACTATTGGTCAAATCCCTTCTACAGAAGCTCTTAATACATTATGGATGCATTTAGAAGCCTCTGGAACCAATAATAGAAATTATATTCTCCGGGCAATGCTTCGACGACATCAAAAAGAAGGAATTGTAGGTTTGGTAGACAATTGGCATCAACGTGTAGTTGAAAAGTTAATTATTGAGGAATTATGTTTATTAGGAGAGATTTACGCTGCTTACATAGATTTTCAGGAACAAGAATCTCTAGATATTTCTCAATCAAATTGGCAGGTTATTAATGTCAGTAACTTGCTGCAACAAGCCCTAATAGAATTAGAAAGGGATGTCAAAGAACGATTGCTGCTAATATTAAAGTTAGTTTATCCCCAAGAAATAATTCAAGCAGCAACCTTTAATCTACTATCATCTTCAGGGGTAAATATAGCCCAAGGTTTAGAAATCTTAGATACCCTAAATTTACGTTTTAAATCCGTATTCCTCAACATTTTAGATCGACGATCACCCCAAGAAAAACTACAAACTCTCATAGTCGCTGGACTAGTTGATTCTCAACCCATGTCTGTTGGTAATCGCACCCGCAGATTGTTAGAACAGCATCGTTATCTTTCCGACTGGTGTTTAGCCTGCTGTTTCCATTTTGCAAAAGTTGCTCGTATCCGCTTAACTATAGAACAGGTATTGGATAATCTCCGTCATCCCACAGGTTTTGTTCGCGAAGCTGCCATCGCTTACTTACAGGTAGCAGCACTAAATACTTTGCTAAAGATTGTACCCCAAATGCAAAATGACCCCGACCCCCTGGTAGCTACACAAGTAAAAGAGTTGATGAACAAACATTATGCTAACCACAGTTGAACGTTTATTACTTGTGAGACGGGTTTCTATTTTTCAGGAATTGCGGGATGATTTTCTGGTACGATTGGCTTCAGTAATGGACGAGCAGTTTTTTCCCGCTAACACCACTATTTTCAAACAAGGACAAGAAGGGCGATCACTTTTTATTGTAGTTTCTGGTAAAGTTAAAATTCATCTTGGAGGTCAGCAACTAGCAGTATTTCCCCAAGGAGAAGCCTTTGGAGAAATGTCAGTATTTGATGCTCAACCCCGTTCAGCTTCCGCAATTGCCCTAGAACCCTGTGAATGCTTGGAACTTACTCAAGAACAACTTTATGACGCCATTGAAGAAACTCCCGAAATTGCCGTGAATATTATTCGTGTACTCTCCCGACGCATTCGAGATTTGAATCATACTGTTAATCAAATGTCAACTCAAGAATGAACTACTCGCGTCCCCCTAGAAGATTACCGAATTGAGTAAGAGGGGGAAGAGTGGGAAGAGTGGGAAGAGGGGGAAGAGTGGGAGAAATTTGGGGTTGCTGAATCCATGGCGTGAAAATGATATTGCATGATAGTAAAAGCCTTGTAGAGACGTTGCACTGCAACGTCTGGAACACCCGGATTCATACTTCAAATCAGCAACGCCAGAAATTTTTATAGGTAATCTTAGAACACCAAAACAAGTATGTTAATTTCCAGGTAGTATCATAAACATGTCACCATATGAAATATCAAAGCTAATTTTGAATACCTCTAACTAAATCCTGAATGACAACTACGATCGCTCTCAATACTAACTGCATTCGCACCTTGGATCTATCCCCAGCGACAACGGTGATTGAAAAATTACTCCAATCAGGGGCGATCGCATCCCATGAACAGGAAATCCAGTTTGATATCAATTATGAGCGGGAACCAGGAGATCCACGGGAACTCTCGGAAATTCCAGAAGTGAGGTTATGGTTTATCCGTTTGGATGCAAAATATCCCTGGTTGCCTTTTTTACTGGATTGGAAAGCTGGAGAGTTTGTTCGTTATGCTGCAATGTTCGTACCACATCAGTTTAGTAGTAAGGAAGGCATTCAGTATAATCCAGAGGCTTTAGAGATATTTTTGATGCACAAATTGTTTGTCTTAACTGATTGGTTACAGCAGCAAGGTATACCTAGTCAAACCCGACTGCAATATATGGCGCAATTGTTGGGTTATGAATTGGATGATGCCATATTTGAACTATTTGCTAACAGGTAAATCGCTCCCTCCCCAAAAAAAAATTAAGTTTTGTAAAAAAATCGAACCTTTTTTGGAGGTTTCCTGGTATTATCAAAAGGTGAAAAATAAGTATTTTATATAATGGAGTGGTGCTTGTCGAAAAAATTTTGGCACCACTCCATTATAATATGATTCATTTCTAATCATATTCTCCCACAACGGGCGATTAATTCATATACTTGGCGCCAAGAAATTTACAAAAATTAAAAAAACACCTGATGGTAGGGGCACGGCATCCCAAGACTTTTGATCAAACAGATATTTTATCTACGCCATGCCCTTATCTCCCTGGATATCATCACAGATATAAATCAATCTTATTGTTTTCGTAAATTCTATTTAGCTCTCAAAACAATCAACTTTTTTTGTCAAGTTTTTATCGAAAATTATTCTTATTTATTCACGCAAGTGCGTCGTTTCAGGCTATAATCAGAAAATCATAATCAAGGCGTAGTGTGACTTTTTTTCAACAAAAATCGCTGTAACTATCTTTATTTCGTTAGACGTTCCTGAAAGTCTCGGTTAAAAATCCTATTAAAAGTCGCAATTTTTCCCAGATGAATACTGGCTGAGGTATATCCTATTTTGACAAATTGCAGCGAACATGATATGGCATTTGCTGGGACATGTGAAATGATTGTAGCTACTTCTAACTTGCCAGTATACACCCATTTGTGTAATTCATCTGATAACTTGCACCATTTTCAAGAAGAGCCAGAGATCCCTATGTTCTAGTTACCAGCGTCACGCTGGTAACTATGCTTTGGAGGCTCTGCCTCCTTGTTATCCTTTTTGGAAGTACAAGTTGTTAGATTCATCCAACTTTAGGGCGGGGGAACCCCGCCCCTACGAATCAATCACACGTCTCATAATATTTTGGGGCAGGTGGAATACTCCACTCATACACTCATATTTATTCATATCTTACACTTACAAGTTTTCATAGAAAATGAAACAGCTTTTTCAGGTATACGTAGTTGATAAACCTTAATTTTGCGTATTAATGATAAAAATATATGTTTATTGCAGACGAATGTTTTCAGCATTCACATTTGAGTGCGATCGCAGCAAGAACCTCTAGAATTAGCAACTGCTGTAACAAGTATAATTTTAATTTCCTCCCTTGCTCGAAGAAATCCCGCCAACATCTATCCTTTCGGCTGTGATGCTAATAATATTACCCACATCGCTATGAGTAACCTGGACGCTGATAGTGCGAATCTTCTCTTGTGCTTCCCCTTTGACTTCTTCCCAACCCTGTTGCGGTAAACCCTTACCACCACGCAACAATGCCACGGGGAAGTCTCCTTCTGTGCTTAAGTCAAAGCAAGGGATTTGTTCGGCTTGATATTCCTGTTGTGTGGTTGCGGGAACGCTTTTACTCAGGTAGTTCATTAAATGGGAAACCTTGACGACTTTATCCCCTGGTTGATTTCCTGCACCTTGCAATGCTTCGAGGAAATGGTAAGTGTAGATACTCATTGTGTCGTCACGGCGAACCCAAGATGATTGTTCTTCGGTGGAGGAGGTGAAAACTACTCTTCCCGTACCTTGTTTTAAGTCCTCAATGATGGTTTTGGGTAAAGCTGTTTGGGTAAAACCTTTGGGTATTGGTGAACGTTTGGTTTTCCCTGTATCATCCTTTGATGTCGCCATTCCTTGAGCGTGACAACTATCTATAATTACTAATAATTTCTTGGCTGGAATTTCCCGTAATGTTTGCTTAAAGGTGTTTGCGGGGAGTGCTGTGTTGGGGATATCTGTTCTGTCAGTATCGTGGGGGATGAGGTAGTAATCTCCAGATTGATGTAAGAAACCATGACCGGAATAGAACACTAGTATAGTTGCTTCTGGGTCATTTTCCGCTTGGTGTTTGAGCCAGTTTAAAGCTTCTAAAATTTTGGTTTTGGTAGCGTTTGCGTCGTGGAGGAGACGAATGTGTTGGCGATCGTCGATGTAACCGCATAGGTTGGAGTCGGTGAGGAGAGATTTTAGTGCTTGAATATCTTTAACTGTGACTGGTAGGGATAATTTGGTTTCTTCGCATTCACCGACACCGATGAGTAAGGCATAGTTGTGGGAGGTGGATTTGGACATGGTGGGTTTGGGGATGGGTTTGTAGTATTTGAGGTGTTCTTGGTTTTCTTCTAGTGCATCTATAGCTTGAGAGGCATTTTGTCCGTTATTTAAGTTGAGAAAGTGTTTGGTATTTAAAAGTTGAATTAACCCTGTTACTGCGGCATCAGATTTGATTTCTCCCAAGGCTTCTGCCGCACTATCACGCACATCAGAGTCTTCATCTTCTAGAAGTTGAATTAACTCTCGTACTGCGGCATCAGATTTGATTTCTCCCAAGGCTTCTGCCGCACTATCACGCACATCGGAGTCTTCATCTTGCAGAAGTTTAATTAATCCTGGTACTGCGGCATCAGATTTGATTTCTCCCAAGGCTTCTGCCGCAGTATAACGCACATCGGAGTCTTCATCTTGCAGAAGTTTAATTAACCATGGTACTGCGGCATCAGATTTGATTTCTCCCAAGGCTTCTGCCGCAGTATAACGCACATCGGAGTCTTCATCTTGCAGAAGTTTAATTAACCATGGTACTGCGGCATCAGATTTGATTTTTACCAAGGCAGATACCGCAGTATCACGCACATCAGAGTCTTCATCTTCCAGAAGTTTAATTAACCATGGTACTGCCTTCTTAGATTTGATTTTTCCCAAGGCAGATGCCGCAGTATCACGCACATAGAAGTATTCATCTTCCAGAAGTTTAATTAACCCTGGTACTGCCTTCTTAGATTTGATTTTTCCCAAGGCAGATGCCGCAGTATCACGCACATAGGAGTATTCATCTTCCAGAAGTTTAATTAACCCTGGTACTGCGGCATTAGATTTGATTTTTCCCAAGGCAGATGCCGCAGTATCACGCACAGAGGAGTCTTCATCTTGCAGAAGTTTAATTAATCCTGGTACTGCGGCATCAGATTTGATTTTTCCCAACTCTTCTGCCGCAGTATCACGCACATCAGAGTCTTCATTTTCCAGAAGTTGAATTAACCCTGGTACTATGACATCAGATTTGATTTTTTCCAAGGCTTCTGCCGCAGTATAACGCACATAGGAGTATTCATCTTCCAGAAGTTTAATTAACCATGGTACTGCCGCATCAGATTTGATTTTTCCCAAGGCAGACGCCGCAGTATAACGCACATAGGAGTCTTCATCTTCCAGAAGTTTAATTAACCATGATACTGCCTCATTAGATTTGATTTTTCCCAAGGCAGACGCCGCACGAGAACGCACATAGAAGTATTCATCTTCCAGAAGTTTAATTAACCATGGTACTGCCGCATTAGATTTGATTTTCCCCAAGGCAGACGCCGCACGAGAACGCACATAGAAGTATTCATCTTCCAGAAGTTTAATTAACCATGGTACTGCCTTCTTAGATTTGATTTTTCCCAAGGCAGATGCCGCACGAGAACGCACATAGGAGTCTTCATCTTCCAGAAGTTTAATTAACCATGATACTGCCTCATTAGATTTGATTTTTCCCAAGGCTTCTGCCGCACGAAAACGCACATAGGAGTATTCATCTTCCAGAAGTTTAATTAACCATGGTACTGCCGCATTAGATTTGATTTTCCCCAAGGCTTCTGCCGCAGTATAACGCATAGAGGAGTCTTCATCTTCTAGAAGTTTAATTAACCATGGTACTGCCGCATTAGATTTGATTTTCCCCAAGGCAGATGCCGCAGTATTACGCACATAGGAGTCTTCATCTTGCAGAAGTTTAATTAACCATGGTACTGCCGCATCAGATTTAATTTTTCCCAAGGCAGATGCCGCAGTATCACGCACAGAGGAGTCTTCATCTTGCAGAAGTTTAATTAATCCTGGTACTGCGGCATCAGATTTGATTTTTCCCAAGGCAGATGCCGCAGTATCACGCACATCAGAGTCTTCATTTTCCAGAAGTTGAATTAACCCTGGTACTATGACATCAGATTTGATTTTTTTCAAGGCAGATGCCGCAGTATCACGCACATAGGAGTATTCATCTTCCCGAAGTTTAATTAACCATGGTACTGCCGCATCAGATTTGATTTTTCCCAAGGCAGATGCCGCAGTATAACGCACATAGGAGTCTTCATCTTCCAGAAGTTTAATTAACCATGATACTGCCTCATTAGATTTGATTTTTCCCAAGGCAGACGCCGCACGAGAACGCACATAGGAGTATTCATCTTCCAGAAGTTTAATTAACCATGGTACTGCCGCATTAGATTTGATTTTTCCCAAGGCAGATGCCGCAGTATAACGCACATAGGAGTCTTCATCTTCCAGAAGTTTAATTAACCATGGTACTGCCTTCTTAGATTTGATTTTTCCCAAGGCAGATGCCGCACGAGAACGCACAGAGGAGTCTTCATCTTCCAGAAATTGAATTAACCCTGGTACTGCGGCTGATGATTGACTAATTTTTAATAACCTAATTCCCAACAATTGCGGCAAATTTAAATCAGCAATTAACTTAACAGTTTCCTCCTGCCATTCTGGTTTAACTTTCCCTGCTAACCTTGCACCTAATCGCCAATCTACTACTAACGCCAACTTCACCAAATGCACCGCTTGAGATTGCTTATCTACCAATTGCATCATCAAGGCTACAGGTTCCGTCCACTTCAAATAATTCAAATAATCCCACTGCAATTGCTCATCACTAAGATTTGGTAACACCTGCAATAACCTTTCTGCGGCGTAATATTCTTGTAGCAGTTGATGGCGAAACTCGATTTTATTTTCCGCTCCTACTTGAATCAGATGATGCTTGAGTAAGTCATCTAACCATACTTCTGCATCCCTTGGCTGATGATAATCTTGCTGTTTGAGAAACTGCGTCAAAATATCCCTAGCTTGTTGCTTGGGAATTGCAACCAGAATCTCCGTTTTTAAACCAGAATTATTCCCCTCTCCTACAAGGAGAGGGGTTAGGGGTGAGGTTCCTCCTTGTAGGAGAGGGGTTAGGGGTGAGGTTCCTCCTTGTAGGAGAGGGGTTAGGGGTGAGGTTCCTCCTTGCACGAGAGGGGTTAGGGGTGAGGTTCCACCATGGGTCATCACCCAAGCTAAATGCTGTAACAACCGCTTCCACCAACGACGAGATTCATCCGATACGGGAATATCTTGTTTCAGTTTATTGTCATAAATCTGCGTAAACCGACGAAATACCGAACCCAAATTAGCAGGTACTTGATTCTGGTTATCCACAAACACCGAACAAAGCATCCATAACAGCAGAGGGGTTTCTCCCAACTCCCGCAAACGTCCTGACAACTGCTTTAACATCTCTTCCCCTTGTTCGGGGAGATACCCACAAACAAACTCCCGCATCTGTTCTTTCGTCAGGGGTTGCATTTGCAACTTTTTCTCTATTTTTAAGTCACCACCCACCCACAAGTCTCGCGTGGTGAAAACCATCGGTATGGTGCTGCGGTAATCTTGGTGAAATTTCTGTAAATCCCCCCGCGCTGCTTCTGATGGTAATTCGTTCACCCCATCCAGAAGTAACAAGAATTGTCCCTGAAACAGCAGTTGTTCTATTTGGCAGCTTTCCAGCAGTATTTGATGGCGTTTGAGGAAGTCGCGGATTAAATCGAGGATGGAGGTGTGGTAATAACGCAGTTCTACAAGGACGGGGATTTTCTCGCTTTTCCCTTGTGCTTCTCTCGCAATGACAGCCTGTGCTTTCTGTGCTGACTCCAACAGCAACCTTACCAACGCCGTGGATTTACCCGAACCCGGACGACCAATTAATAATACGTGGTCACGAGCATATTTGCGCAAACCTTCCAGAACCGTTAACCGTTCGGTTTTTTCTTCCTGTTCTCCCCTGTTTTCCTTCTCTGGCTTAACCCTCTCCACTATCAAATTATGAAGTAGGGGCGATCGCGTAGCGGCTCCTACAGAGCATCGCTTTTTTTGCTCATCCCGCTTTTTCCCCACCACATCTGTAAAGGTGTAAGTATCCCACCATTGGGCGTATTTCTCACAGATTGATTCCAGGTAAGGCTTGAAGTTAACCACTGTCACAGGTTGAAGGTTCGTTTTGGTGAAATTACGGGGAAGGTAATGAAATTATAGCGGTTATGATTTGGATAACGTGGAGATTTTTTCTTGTAGCCTGTGTAACCTGCATTGGTAGGGGCGCTGCGGCTTGCGCCCTGATTGTGCCACCCTGAAATTTATTTCCTTGCGGTTGAGGATTTTACATTAAATTGACACCTATGAACATCCTGCTTTACCGTTACCTCCCCTAGATATCAAATAAAATATAAAAAAATATTATTTTTGTTTCCTAATTCAATTGAATTCTCAAAACAATCAACTTTTTTTGTCAAGTTTTTATCGAAAAAAATTCTTAACTATTCACGCAAATGCGTCGTTTCAGCCTATAATTAAAAATCATAATTGTGGCTTAGTATAACTTTTTTCGCCTAAAAGCCCTGCAACCCTTTTAATATCGTTGCTTACTTCCTATGTCCCCGTCCACAATTAGCCCTTTTTTAGGTTGCTTTTCCCCTTGAGTGCCTGTCTGAGATATGTGTGTATTTGACATTTAGCAAATAATATGCATCAAAAACAAAAAAATTAAGTTTTGTAAAAAAATCGAACCTTTTTTGGGGGTTTCCTGGTATCATCAAAAGATGAAAAATAAGTATCTTATATAATTGAGTGGTGCTTTTTGAAAAAATTTTGGCACCACTCAATTATAATATAATTTATTTATAATCATATTTTCCCACAACAGACGATTAATTCATACACTTCGCGCGAATAAATTTACAAAAATTAAAAAAGACCCGATAGCAGGGCATGGTATCCAAAAACTTTTGATGAAATAACCCCCTACCTGTACTTTCCCTAGAATCTGTTTTCGTAAATTATATTTAGTTGTCTACCTGAGATATATGGAAGTTTGACATTTAGAAATCAACTTTCTTCGGGAGAGGGAACTCTTAACGGGCAACAGGCTTGGATTTAAATCCCCCATCACACGCACTCCTGTTCCCTGTTCCCTTTTCCCTTTTAATATGCTTTCTCAAAAAAATTAAGTTTTGTAAAAAAATCGAACCTTTTTTGGAGGTTTCCTGATATTATCAAGAGGTGAAAAATAAGTATCTTATATAATGGAGTGGTGCTTGTTGAAAAAATTTTGGCACCACTCCATTATAATATGATTCATTTCTAATCATATTCTCCCACAACAAACCATTAATTCATATACTTGCCGCGAACAAATTTACAAAAATTAAATTTTGAGGGGACGGGCAAGAATGCCCATCCCACAAGAACTAATAATGATTCCCTGATTTACGGTGATGCACTGCAGTCACACCATCAGGATTAAACACCTGACCATCTTCCACCGCTGCATAAACCAACCAATGGTCACCGACTTCCATCCTATCCTTCACCGAACATTCTAAATAGGCTAAAGCATCCGTGAGAATGGGAGAACCATTATTAGCAGTATCGCTCTTCACATCGGCAAAGCGGTCTTGTCCTGGTGCGAAAGGCTTGAGGAAATGCTTCATTAGCCCCAAATGATTCCCTTCCTTCAAAATATTTAAGACAAATTTATTACCAGAATGCATCAGTGATTCCAACGCCCTGTCCTTTGCCACCGCAATAGTTAAACCAGGAGGATTAAAACTTGCCTGGGAAACCCAAGATGCTAGCATAGCGCTAGATATATCCCCTTGCTTGGCTGTCACCACACATAGAGAACCAATCAGTCTTCCCACAGCTTGTTCTACACTGGTAGCAGGTTGGGTAGCTGTACGTACTTTCTTACTTTTCTTCAGTGCTTGAGCAAAGTCAGTTCCCGCTTCCTCGCACATTTGCAAGGTGACATCATCAGGCTTAAACTTCACCCGAATGGGGTCAAAACCAAAGCGGTAACCAGCATCTTTGAGTTTAGCTTCAATAATATCGATAGCTTCCCCACTCCAACCGAAGGAACCGAATACCCCAGCCAGTTTGTTATTTGTAGCTGTGGAAAGCACGATACCCAAAGCCGTTTGTACTGGTGTGGGTGCATGTCCTCCTAAAGTTGGGGAACCGATAATAAAACCTGAAGCCTCCTCTACCGCAGCTTGGATTTCCCCTGGTTGTGCGAATTCACAGTTAATGGACTCTACCCTAATACCAGCTTTAGTAATCCCGTGAGCGATCGCCTGTGCGACTATAGCGGTATTTCCGTAAGCGGAGGCATAAATTAAAGCGACTGTTGTATCTTGAGAAGATTGTTGTTTACCCCATTGACGATAAGCATCAGTCAGTTGGATAAAGCCATAGCGTACCAAAGGACCATGATTAGGGGCATAAAGTCTCGCTGGTAATTCCGATAACTTCTCTAATGCTGTTTCTACTTGACGAGCATGGGGAGCCATCAGACAATCAAAATAATAGCGTCTGTCTTCTAGAAAAGCTTGCCAGCCTTCATCAAATACCTGGTCACCACAAATATGTGCCCCAAATAGCTTATCAGAATAGATAATTTCCGTTTGGGGGTCATAGGTACAAAGGTGATCTGGATAGCGGGGGTTAGGGGTGGGGATAAATTGTAAATGATGTCCCTTACCTAAATCGAGGGTTTCTTCCCCCTTCATCACCAAAAGTGGTAAGTTATCATCTTCTAGAGCTTTGCGTAAATTTATGCTCCCAGGATTAGAACAAACAAAAGTAATTTGGGGAGCAATTTCCCGCAAAGTCTTTAAAGTTGATGCTCGGTTGGGATTGACATGACCAACAATTACGTAATCAATCTTTGTAACATCAAATCGTTCTTTTAAAGCATCTAAGTAAATTTGCGTAAATGTTTCCCCAGGGGGGTCAATCAGTGCGGTTTTGTCCCCTTCAATCAGATAGGAATTAGCAGTAGTACCCTTAGCTAAGGCATATTCAATTTCAAATCGCAATCTTGCCCAACTGCGCGATCGCAAAACTCTGGTATCTGTGGCAATGGGGAAAACTTGAACGTCACGGGGTTTTGTGGATGGCATGGCTATTTAGAGAGTAGGGGGAGTAGGGGTGGGGTTTCCCCACCCGGGAGTGGGGGAAGTGGGGGAAGTAGGGGCGGGGTTTCCCCGCCCGGGAGTGGGGGAAGTGCTAAATTTTTCCTATTCCCTGTTCCCTATTCCCTGTTCCCCTGTTCAATAGTGATTACCGACTTTACGATGGTGAACAGCAGTCAAAGAGTCTGGTTTGGAAACCTTTCCAGCGTAGATGGTGCTATAAACTATCCAATGGTCACCACCGTCCATACGACTGGCAACTTCACATTCCATATAAGCTAAAGCATCTGCAAGGATGGGAGAACCATTTTCCGCTTCTTGGGTTTTCACTCCTGCAAAGCGATCGGCACCAGGGGCAAATCTTTTGAGGAAGTGTTTCATTAATCCTTGGTAATTGCCTTCTTCTAAGACGTTGAGAACAAATTTATCACCCACTTGCATCAGTGATTCAATTGCCCTATCTTTTGCCACTGCAATTGATACTCCCAAGGGTTTAAAGCTGGCTTGGCTTACCCAAGAAGCTAACATAGCACTTTGCACATCGCCTTTTTTGGCAGTAATAATATACAATCCACCGCTAATTCTACCTAGGGATTTATCCAGGTCAGCACCAAGGGATTTCATCTGTTTGATGCTTTTATCCCTAGTTACCCATTGTCCCAAGTCTGTACCTGCTTCTTCACACTGTTTGTAGGTGTTTTCCGTGGGAGTTTCTCGAATTTCAATCACTGGGAATGCGACACTTAAACCCAAAGCGCGGAATTTGTTGAGTAAGGGATAAGTTGGTTCGTCATCTCCACCACCAGTTTCAAATATACCAATGGCTTGTTTTTCTTTAACGGAACCTAAAATTGTACTCACAGCAGCTTGGATATTAGCATCCCCAGCAGCAGGAGTCATTCCTACCACAATTCCCGTACAGCGACTGACAATTTCCCGCAATTCTTGTAAATCAGCATCTCCTCGCAAGTCTACCATTTCTACAGCGACATCGGTTTTGCTAATACCACTGGCAATGGCTTCTGCTAATTGGTTACTATAGCCGTATTCGGAAACATAAAATACCCCAATGCTGGTTTCTGCTTTGGCTTGGGATTGACTCCAACTGCGGTAACGTCCAGTCAACTCCTTAACATTGTGCCGCAAAAGGGGTCCATGACCAGTGGCGATGGTATTAATTGTTTCCAGTTTATCCATCCGCTTCATGGCAGACAGGACAGAACGGGCGTTTGGAGCCATCAAGCATTCGTAATAATACTGATAGTCTGGTGATATTGCTGCTAAATCTTCATCAAAGGTATCATCACTGCAATAGTGCATCCCAAAAGCATCGCAGGTGTAGAGAATTTGGGTTTTGCGGTCGTAACTAAAAATGGTATCAGGCCAGTGTAAATTAGGTGCAGTGACAAATTCGATTTCATGTCCGTTACCTAAATCGAGGATGTCTCCACTTTTGACTATCCGTCGCTTAAAGGGTTGATGTACCAGATTTTCCAGAAACTGAATCGCTACCTTAGAAGCGACTACGGTAATTTCCGGTGCTAATTGCAGAATATCTTTAACCAAGCCACTGTGATCTGGTTCTGTATGGCTGATAATCAAATAATTAATTTCTGTGGGATTGATTAAATCCTGGAGGGTATCTAAATATAGCTGACGAAACTTCTCATGGGAGGTATCCACTAATGCGGTTTGCTCACCGCGAATGATAAACGAATTGTAGGTAGTACCATTTTGCAAACCAAACTCAATATCAAAGCGATCGCGATCCCAATCCAAAGAACGAATGACTCTGGTATCCGCTGCAATGTCCCCAGTCTGGATGGTTAACCTTTTTTTCGTCTTATCGGTGAGCGCTACCATAACTCCCCTCCTTCGCACATGAGTATTTTTTCTGCTGCTCTTATTGTGACACGGGTCTATTGTAAATAATTATTAAAAATTTTATGGGTGGGTTAAACAAAACCAAAGAGTGCTATGAGGATCTTTGAGAACCAAAGTACCCATAGGTATATAGCGGTTTTCGCTTGAGTGAGGTACACAAATTTTACCTCACCCCCTTCCCCTCTCCTTACCAAGGAGAGGGGTGGCTTTAGCCGGGGTGAGGTAAGCGCATGTATTCCATCCAAGTGAAAACCGCTATATTTTGCACCTTAGGACTAAATTCATATTCTCAATCAGCAACGCCAAAATGAGCTATGCTGCACGTTTTGATTAAAATAGGAAGTCTTGCTGAAATTAAATCAAGGATTAACATTTAATGTCTGGAGCATTTTCTCCCTCAATTCCTCCAATTCCTCCGGTTCAGTTTCAAAAGGCAATGATATTTATTGACGGAACTAATCTTTTCCATCGTTTGGATGGTGTCAAACTTCAACTAAAGGAGAAGCTATCAAATATTGTGGAGTCTTTTGTCGAAAACCGCCAGGTGGTGCGAGTCTACATGTACACTTCTAAACCGTATTTGCAACATGCAAAAGAAAAACATGGAGATTTAATTTCAGACGGGTTGCGTGTCGTACAAGGGGATGCTGTACCTAAGAAAGATAAAGATGGAAATTATGATGGAAATTATAAAGAGAAAGGAGTAGATGCTCTTCTGGTTGCTGATTTGGTTTATCACGCAGCAGTTAAAAATTATGATTATGCTTTGCTTGTAAGTACTGATACAGATTTTGTACAAGCACTCAAACGTGTTGAAGACTTCGGTTGTCGAACAGGTGTATTGGGATTATGTTGCGATATTCCTGATAGACTTAAGGAAGCATGTGATGATACAGCCATCCTAAGTAAAAGTGATATTCTCACTAAAGGATGGGCAATAGAAATATAAAAAACCAAAAGTTAGGGACTTCCAGTTAAAACAATATCCCAAAGTTTTACGGTGGTACAGGCATCCTTACCTGTATCAAAGGGGCAGGCAGGGATGCCTACCCCACAATATGGGACAATTTATTTCTTGGTATTCCCTTAAATTCCTTCCTCTCCCTTCATCGCTGGAAATATTTCCTGGGATCTTGCGCAACCCAACCCAAGGATGAACTAGAACGCATTTCAAAATGCAAATGAGGTTGACTAGAAGTAGGAGTACCAGTTATACCTACAGTTCCCAGTACTTCTCCTTGTTGGACTTGCTGACCTACACCTACTTGAATCGTTTGTAGATGGGCATAGCGGCTTTGCAATCCCCCACTGTGATTAATAATGACCAAGTTACCATAACTACCTTGCCTCTCAGCAAATACCACAGTTCCAGGGGCAATTGCTTGTACGTTGCTTCCTTTTGCTGCTAATAAGTCAATCCCACTGTGAAAAAAAACTTCCCGGTTAGTAAGATTCATCTGCCAACCATAGGATAATCCTACCCGTGCTACTTTTGGTAAAGGGTAACCAAGCTGTTGAGGAGGTTGAGGAGGATTGGCTGTTTCAGTAGAACTAGAACTAGGGGTAGCGGGGGATGCACTCACCGGGGGAAGATATGGCTTACCATTAACCACGGGTACAAAAGCTATATTTGAGGGTGGTTGACAACCGTTTAACTCAAACAACACATCCGCACGTACTTTGTATTTTGCCCCTAATTTTCGCCAAGTTTGACCCCTTGCTACTTCCACGACTATACCATTGTAGGGAGGAATTAAAATGTCACTACCAACAGTCAGTCTGCGGTTACGCAAGTTGGGATTCATGTTCAAAATACTGCTTGGTAATAAATTGTAAGCTGAGGAAATGCTATTTAAAGTTTCACCCTTCTCAACTGTATGACGTAGGAAGCGTTCTAAGGCTGGTGTAGGACAATTTACACTACTATTTTGGGCTACTACTAACTCTGAGGGTGCTGATACTATACCCAAGCTGCTGACTAGGCTACAAAGAATGAGTAAACGAGGTGCAAAAGTCATGTATATCAGTTAATGTGTATTTTTATTAACTTTGAACAAAAGCATCAAGCCTTCTCAACCATAAGCAAAAATGTGGGCATCTATCCTATTTGAAGGCAAAATCCATCATTTCGTTCCTCAGAAGTTTTAATCAGGTATTCAGCAGAATGCTCTTACCATTTCACCTTACTCTTAACTAGACTATAACTCTTTTATTCTGATTAAAAATAAACCGAATACAGAGCAAGGGGATACCCTAAAGGAAAGCTTTACCTACATCAATGGAGTAATACTTTTGACTTTTGACTTACCCTACAGATAGACACAGAGTGGCTTCTTTTAGTAGCCGCATTCCGTGCGTCTATGATTTTTGACTTTTAACTCTGTACTCCTACCCTTACCAATTGCCTTTTGCTTGACTAAACTGATAAAAAACCCATCTGCATTTGTATTCTCTACTTGCATGATTATGAAGTTTTCTTACAAGCAAATTGCTGTTTATCTCTCTTTAGTGGCTGTTGGCAGCGGTATCGGCTTGTTAAGTAGTTTTTATTTATTACCACAAAAACACTCATTTCAAAAGTTAAGAAATGTAACAGCCACTTTACCTCCACAAAACCAAAATGTCATCTCCCGTTCTGTAGGTGGCATGGCTGGAGCTATTAATACTGGTAACACAAATTTTATTGCTGCTGCAGTAGAAAAAACTGGTCCTGCGGTAGTAAGAATTAATGCCACTCGTAAAGTCGCAAATCCCATCTTTGACGCGTTCAAAAATCCCCTATTTAACCGTTTTTTTGGGGAAGATGAACAACCAATCCCCCAGGAAAGAATTGAACGCGGCACAGGTTCTGGTTTTATGTTGAGTGATGATGGCAAAATTCTCACCAATGCCCATGTAGTATCAGATACTGATACGGTACAAGTTACCCTTAAGGATGGTCGAACTTTTTTGGGTAAGGTTGTAGGGGTTGATGAGAGGACAGATGTGGCTGCAATCAAAATTCCTGCTCAAGATATGCCCGTAGTAACACTGGGTAATTCGCAAAAGTTAATACCAGGAGAATGGGCGATCGCCATTGGCAATCCTCTGGGTTTAGACAATACTGTGACCATCGGGATTATCAGCGCTACAGATCGCACTAGCGCTCAAGTGGGTGTTCCAGATAAACGAGTCAGCTTTATCCAAACCGATGCAGCAATTAACCCTGGTAATTCGGGCGGACCTTTGTTAAACTCTCAAGGGGAAGTAATTGGTGTAAATACGGCTATTCGTGCGGATGCTCAAGGACTGGGATTTGCGATTCCCATTGAAGTTGCTGCCCGTATTGCCCAAGAATTATTTACAAAAGGACATGTAGATCATCCCTTTTTAGGGATTGAAATGGTAGACTTAAATCCAGCTAAAAAAGAGCGAATAAATCGAGACAGCAAGTTTAAAATTAAACAAGACACAGGAATTTTAATCCGCACAGTCCTAAAGAAATCAGCAGCACAAAAAGGAGGATTACTAGCTGGAGACTTAATTTTGAAAGTGAACGGCAAATCAGTTAAAACTGCCGCTCAGGTGCAGAAGCTAGTGGATTCCAGTTCTGTGGGAGACATCTTAGAAATAGAAGTCAACCGTAATGGCAAAATAGTTAGCCTCAAGGTACAGCCAGAGGCTTATCCGAAAAAGTAACCAATAGTAATCGATAGTCCCCAGTCTATGCTGAAGACTTTCGGACTATTGATTATTGACCGAGATTAGTGTTAGTTAAGTTATCTAAATGCATCCGTTGTTCCATTTGCCGGAGGAAATACCCCGTCATCATTGCCGATGCCAAAAGTCCAGCCAAGTTGTCCCTATCAGTTGTAACTTGTACGTTGAAGTTTTCTGCGGGTAATACCCCCACTAGCCCTTGGACATTTTGGGAAATGATTTGCTTGATTTCGGGGCTAACGGACTGGGCAACACGGGCTAACACTTCCGGAGACTGATGTTGTAAATATTTGAGTAACTGGTTGGAGTGCTCATCAAGGTTATCATGCAGGAGATGATTTTCGTGTTCGGAAGAATTGTGATTCAAAAAGTCAGGATTGAACTCCATTGGCAGTTGTTTTTAGCTTAGTTGCTAATTCTACTCTAAACCATAGTATAACTATGAGCCATATTCCACACTATTAAAAGTGGTATTATTCGCGATCCCCAAATGCCCTCAGTCTACCTCTACAACTGGGTTTAGCTCCAATTCTAATTGTTTTTGAGAATTTTTTGGAAAAAATTGTTGGGGCAGTTGCTCAATTTGAAAATATTGATGAAATTTCGGAGTAGTATGTAAAGAATAAGACCTAGACTCACTATCTCGCCGTTTTTTCACAAAACCTTGTGCCACCAGTTCTTGCACTTGCTGATATGCCCCAGAACCGCGTAGGTTAATCAAGTCACTTTGGAGTATGGGACCGTTAAGGGCGATCGCAGCTAAAGTCCGCAATGCCCCCACACCCAATTCTACAGGAATTAGGGTTTGTACTAAGTCCTGGAAATCGGACCGCAATTGTAGACTGTACCCGCTAGCAGTTTCTACCACTTCTAAGGCAGTATCTCGATGGGCATATTGGTCAATTAGTTCAATAATCCCGTCTTCAACTGTAGCGCGATCACAAGCGGCATAATCGGCGATTTCGCCAATGGATAGGGGTTTACCCTTTAAGTAGAGAATCGCTTCTATTTTGGTCGCTGCATTCATATCGGTGTTGAGTAATCTGTCATCACTCATTAGTCACCCAGGCTGATGACTAATAACGGTAATGGGTAATGGGTAATGGGTAATTGGTAATTGGTAATGGGTAATTGGTAATTGGTAATGGGTAATTGGTAATGGGTAATTGGTAATGGGTAATTGGTAATTGGTAATGGGTAATGGGTAATGGGTAATTGGTAATTGGGGGAAGAAGGATTTTGATTACTTAGTACCCATTTTCTTAAGTGGCACGGATATTATCATAATAATATAGGAACGTCAATACATGCACAATTAAGATTGGGTATCTCATATCTTCCACCACATGATTATTGCGAAGAGTGTCGCCTGTAACCCTTATTATTTCGTAGGTGCGGCATAGCCCTACTTACTCTTATTGAGAAGGTGCAAGATGTGAGGTATTTCCATTTACCATTTACCATTTACCCTTTACCCTTTCCCATTTACGATTCCCCAATTCTGGCTTTGAGGATAAATTCTGCCAGAGCTAAATCACCGGGAGTGGTGACCTTCAAATTTGTTTCTTCTCCTTCGACAATTCGCACCTCCAAACCGCATTTTTCAAACAAGGCAGCGTCATCGGTTACTTGCCAGCCTTGACGTACACCTTCAGCATGGCAGCGTTTTAACAATTTGACATCAAATCCTTGGGGTGTTTGTGCTGCCCATAGCTGTCGTCGGTCGGGTGTACTTTTAATTATGCCATTTTCGTCTACAACTTTGATAGTATCCTTGACGGGTATGGCAGCAATTAAGCCAGGACAATGGCGAATGGCTGCGGCACACCTGTCGAGTAAATCTGGTGTCGCAAGGCATCTAGCGCCATCATGGATTAATACTTGTTGTGCTTCTTGAGGCAATGCCTGTAAGCCATTGTAAACTGATTCTTGGCGGGTGGAGCCACCTGGAATCAATTCCACTGCTTTGGTGAGCTTTTCTTGGGAAAGAATCCCCTCTAAGTCTTGCCAATCAGTTGTTTGAGAAATGATCCCAATCCAAGTAATTGACGGGGATGCTTCAGCCGCTCGGAGAGTCCAACTAATCAGCGGATGCGATCGCAGCGTTAACAGAAGTTTATTGCGATTACTTCCCATTCTGCGTCCCATTCCCGCCGCTGGAATTAGTAAATGCACGTTCTTCCTCAATCTAGTTACTGGGTAATAGCTAATGGGTGATGGGTAATAGGTAATGGGTAAACTTCCAATTACCAATTACCTATTACCAATTACCAATCTCTTTAACCCTTATCTTCTCCTAAAATAAGTAGCAAGTAAGCAAAAATAAATAATATGCGAGTAGTAGCCCTTGTTCCTGGCGGAATTGGCGACCAAATTCTATTCTTTCCCACTTTAGACGACCTCAAGGGACATTATCCTGAAGCTCAAATAGATGTGGTGACCGAACCCCGGTCAAAGGCAGCCTACCGGGTAAGTAAGTCAGTTCATGAAGTGCTGACTTTTGATTACAAAGACCGTAACAGCTTGGCAGATTGGGCTAATTTAGTGGGCACAATCCGCGATCGCGAATATGATGTCGCCATTACTACGGGACAAAGCTGGTTAGAAGGACTGGTACTATGGTTAACTGGAATTCCCACACGGATAAGCTACAAAGGCAAAGGTGGCGCTCCCTTCACCAATACAGTACCGCTGAAAACGGAACAGTACATAGCTGGTATGTACCATGATTTACTCCAAGGTGTGGGTATTGGATCTCCATGTCCAGAGTTAGCTATCAATGTTCCTAAACCAGATATCGACTGGGCAGATAGAGAACAAATTCGCCTAGGAGTCAAAGACACTGGTTATATTTTGGTGCATGGCGATTACCATCACTGTAATCAACCTAAAGGTCTTGAGAGAATCTACCCTACGGAAAGTTGGCTAGAAATTATACAAGACTGTCAGCGTAAGCAGCCGGATATGCCAGTGGTAGTGATTAAGGATGCCCAGAATGAAGAGTTTGTCCGTACTATCCTGCAGTCTGCACCCAATATCAAAGTCAGTTCCCCTGATGATATTGGTAAATTAGCGGCGATGATTGCTGGGGCAAATTTAATGTTGTGTACCCACAGTGCCCCCATGCATCTCAGTGTGGCTGTACAAACTTACACTATCGCCTTATTTGGTCCTACAGACCCAGCAAAGGTTCTACCCAAAAGTGATAAATTCCTTGCCATTAAATCCCCGACGGGTAAGATGGCGGATATTGCAGCTAAAACTGTTTTGTCCAAAATTTGGGGTGGTTAGAACAGGGTAAATTCTCTGTTATTGGAGTGTGTTTTTTAACCCTATTTTTAATAGGGAACATTCATAACTTTGGTGTGTATTGTAGGGGCACGGCATCCATAATTTCTCGGTTTCTAGAGTAATTTTGCTGACGCCGTGCCCCTACCCATAATAATCAACCCATGGACTTATATTTTGCTTTAAAAGTTTATGTATAATAGGAAGTTAGCTAAAAATGAGCCAAGAAGAAAAACCTATGCAATGCTTGAGATGTCAAACAGAAATGAAGTATTTGAAAGAATACAAATTTGATTCTCAAGATAATAAAAGAGGTATATTTAAATGGCTTTTGGATATTGAAGAGCGTTTAATTTTTGATGTGTATGTGTGTCCCAATTGCAAACATTCGGAATTTATTTACAAGGGAGTACAAGAGGCACTTGACGGGTGGGGAGATTCTTAAGTAATAAGTAATAACTAATAACTAATAACTAATAAGTAATAAGTAATCTGACTTTTCACGGCATGTGGAAAAGATGATTTTAACGTTTTCTCAAACTGTGGTTTTTTCCTTCGCTATTTTCATTAATTTTAAGCTATTGATAAGTAGAAAAAATAACGTAATTTCCTTGGTTGAGGACTTATGGTGAAAAGTCAGGAAGCAATAAATAATAAGTAGTAAGTAAAAAATACAGGACTCTATTATGGCATAAGGTTCTCTTGATTAATAGATAAACAGAAAAAGCCGATTTGGTTCACTCAATCATCTGACTTTAGATTCTTATGCAACTTATTACTTATTACTTATTACTTATAATTTTCTCCTCCTCCCAGAACAGCAGCATCAACAGGTGGTGATGATTGTCCTCCCAAAACCGCAGCATCATGGGGAATCTTGATAAAGGTATATACAGCACCGGTGTCATCACCTCTAGCTTGGTTATGGACAGATCCCACAATCAGCATTTGTTCATGAGCAGCAACGGAAAAACCAAATTCTTCTTTTGAAGTGATATCATCACCAATAATTTTCCTCTGTCTTACCCAGTTGTTGTCCTCATAGATATAGACATATACTGTCCCACTGCGAGTCCCTAATTCATTATCATAAGGCGCTCCCACAATAATTATTTTACCGTCTGTAAACACATCAAAACCAAACCAAGTCGGACGAGTGGAAGAGTCACCTTTAAGGATGGCTGTTTGTATCCAGTTGTTTCCCTGTCGAGAAAAAACATAGGCACTATCTTCCATAAAAGCACCTACAACTAGCAAATTCTCACTGAGACTAACAGCGTGACCGAAAAAACGGGAAGGTTCTAACGGACGAAGGATTCGAGACTGCCAATGGTTGTTTTTCTGCTGGAAAATATGGACTCTGCCTTGCCCGTGAATTCCCCTATAAATATCGAGAATATCGTAACCAATAGCAAGGGTATTTCCCTGAATTTTGAGGCGATATCCAAATCTAGACCCCCTCTCCCCTTCTGGGTCAACCAGTTTAGTTTGTTGTACCCAGTTTTGCTGATGCTTTTGAAAAATATATACCGCTCCTCGACGCCCATCATCGTCTACCGCACCAATGGCAATGGTATCGCCATCAATGGATACAGCACCATAACTGAATAAAGCACCGGCTTGGGCATCTGATGCGGTCAGTTTGGTGACTTGCTGCCAAGTTTTACCATGTCGTTGAAAGACATAAGCGGCTCCAGCTTTACGATTTTCGTAGGGTGCTCCCACCACAATTATGTCAGCATGAATTGCTACGGCATGACCAAAGGCATCATCAGTGGTACTACGTGAATGAATTAGTTCTGCTTGTTCCCTCCAGTCCGAACCATCCCAAACAAAAACATGTGCTTTGCCGTCACGAGTCTCCCGTGCTGCTCCCACAACTAAGGTATTTTTCCAGACAGCAATGGCATAGCCAAATTGGTCTTTTCTTTGGGTGCTGGCTGCCAAGAGTTTGGCATTTTGTATCCAATTCATGGTAAGGTTTATATGGTAAAAGTCTTATTATTAGAACTCTCTTTTCGCTGTTCCCTATTCCCTGTTCCCTATTCCCTTCATACTGCCTTGCTTAATCTATTCAATATAGCAGCGATTACTTACCACATTAAATTTAAATTGTCAAATCAAGATATATCTTAGCCATTCCTCATCTGTGAAAAATAGCGACTTTTGATGGAATTTTAAATCTGGACTTGGGACGCTAATCAACGATACAAATAGGTTTACAGGAATTTTTTACAAAAAAAAGTTATACTAAGCCACCATTATTATTTTTAATTATAAGCTGAAACAACACAATTTCGTTAATACTTAAGAAATATTTTCAATAAAAACTTGACAAAAAAAGTGCTGTGTTTGGGAAATGAAAACTAAAATACCATATCAATAATTTTTACTTATATATTGCTTCTACTTGTTTCCTACCATCAAGCAGAAAGCATCAAGAAAACTTCCGTAATTACACCACTTCTGTTTTCTGCAAAATTGAAGTATTTAAATGTGAAAGGCATGGTTAGAAATCGGCGTTTGGCTAAGAGTATAAGTGATGGTGGATGGACAACTTTCCGTAATTGGTTGGAATATTTTGGTCAAAAGTATAGAAAGGTAACAATTGCTGTACCTCCTCACAATACAAGCCAGGATTGTTCTAACTGTGGCAAGAAAGTGAAAAAAACTCTGTCTACCAGAACCCATATCTGCTCACATTGCAAATATGTAGAAGACAGAGATATTGGCGTTGCTGAATCCATGGCGTGAAAATAATTTTGCATCATTCCAAAAGCCTTGTAGAGACGTAAAATTTTACGTCTCTACACCCAGATTCATACTTCAAATCAGCAACGCCGAGATATTAATGCTAGTATCAACATTCTCAAACGTGGATTAAGTACCGTAGGGCATACGGGAACTTACGTTTGGGGAGATTTGCCCTCTTGGGCAGTTGGTGAGGCAGCGCGGTCTACTCTACTCAAAGCCGCTACTCTACGAGAAAGCTACGCTAACGCGTCTATGGGGAGCCACTCTCGTGCGCGGGTTAAGCGCGTTGAGAGAAGTGGCGTGCCCTCCCCCATGTAGCTTGCTTCCCCGCAGGGGTGCGACTGCCGTGCCCCTTTCAGGGGAGCTAACGCTAACGCGGAGCGTCTTTGTTGGCACAGCCTGCCCGGAGGGCTTAGGAGATACCCGAAGGGCGTAAGCCTGCTGTCTAACGGCGAGTCGTTGAACCAAGAATCCCACGGCTAGAAGCCGTGTGGAGTGTCAAATTTGCAGAGAGTAATATAAAATTGTTTCTGTGCCAGCAGAGTGAAAGTTTTGCTGATTTGACTGGGAAAATATAGTTATTTTCTATAGTTAAAAAAAATTTTTTCCTGACTGCCTATTAACCTTATTTCTGCTTGTGTTTACCCAATCAGTGATATCTATCATACCTAAATTTCCGTATCAGGCTATTTGCATACACAAAAGTTCCATTGAGAGTAAAAACAGTCTTTTTTGGCAGAAAATTAAACAGCAGCATCAACTAGTTAAAATACGAACATGTTACCAGCAAAAGCCGGGTAATTCACACCCAGTATAATTCAGCAATGAAAATAAATACAGATATGGGGAAAAGGGTTAAAGGTGTAGAGGAGGGTTTAGAGCCTAGGTTGAGGCAGATTTCTACGGAAATCCTTCCGGGATATAGAAGTTGTGCTGCCTGTGCTACCTTAGAACAAAAATCAATGCTCAGCTATAGGGAAGGGGATTTGAGGGGATTTTCACCTGGCAATCGCCCAATGTTGCGGTATATTTTACCAATAGTTTGCCTGCTGGGTATGGGAGTAATAATTACAAGTTGCGGTTCATTTCCCAAGGAATCTGCTGAAGCTCAATCTAAAAGACAAAGAACAGGCACTCATAACCAAGCAACCTCTGTAAATGTGGCTATTGCCAAAAAAGGCTTGTTGCGTCAGCAGTTGGAGTATATAGGTAATACTACACCTTTCCGTACCGTATCCGTGCGATCGCAAGTGGAAGGACAATTACTGGTGTTAAATGTTGATGTGGGAGATGCCCTGAAAAAAGGGCAAATCGTGGGACAGGTGGACGATACCCTACTGAGAACAGCATTAAATCAGGCGGAAGCGGAAATGGCAGCCCTTAAATCTGAGGTAGCCAGGGCTACTAATCAGGTAAGTAATGCCCGTGCGGAGGTGGAAAAGGCTAAGTTGGAGTTGCAACAAGCTAAGTCTGATGCCCAAAGGCAAGAGAAATTATTAAAAGCAGGGGCGATCGCTAAACAGTCGGCAGAACAGGCACGAACCAATGCCCAAACTGCGGCTCAAATCCTCCGTGCATCTCAGGAAAAAGTGCAAACGGAACAGGAGGCTGTTGTTGCTGCTAAAGGTAGATTGACGGCTCAAAAAGCTGTAGTAGAGCAAGCAAAAGAACGGAGAACCTATGCCAAACTTAAGTCTCCTATTGCTGGCTTGGTATTGGAGAAGAGTACGGAACCGGGAAATCTCTTACAACCGGGGAATGAGGTCTTAAAAATAGGTGACTTTAACCGGGTGAAAGTTGTTGTTCAAGTATCAGAGTTAGAGCTAGCAAATATCCAGGTGGGGCAGTCTGTAAAAGTACGTTTGGATGCTTTTCCTGGAGATCCATATTATTTTGGTAGCGTCACCCGTATTTCTCCCGCTGCAGATGCTACGGCTCGTTTAGTACCGGTGGAGATAGTGATACCTAATACCGATGGCAAAATCAGTAGTGGAATGCTGGCAAGGGTAAAATTTACGGGTAAGGCACAAGAGCAAATAGTAGTACCACTGACAGCAATTGAGGGAATTGATTCTGGCACAGAGAAACAAAAGTCTCATGGCAGGGTGTTTGTAATTAGGCGTATCAGTGACAAAACAACGGTTACAGCGAGAACTGTCAAGTTAGGGAAACGTGCTGATGGTAGAGTAGAAATTTTATCTGGTTTACAACCGGGAGAAAATTATGTAGTGCGTGCCAGCAAACCTTTAAAAGAAGGGGATGAAGTGCGTCTATCTATACTGTCAGAAACACAAGAGTCAAAAAGGCAAAATTAATGCAGCTTCTAAAAAAGGGTGGTGGATTTAGTATTAGCACCCTTGCTATCCGCCAACATATTGGTACTCTGATGTTAACTGTGGCAGTGATGGTAATTGGATTGTTTTTTATTACCAGGCTGCCAGTAGATTTGCTGCCTTCTATTACCTATCCTCGCATTGGGGTGCGTGTACAAGCACCGGGAGTGTCTCCAGAAGTTGCGGTGGATCAAATTACGAAACCTTTGGAAGAAGCTTTTGCTGCTACCGAGGGAGTGTTACAAGTTTTTTCCCAAACCCGTGAAGGACGAGTGAGTTTAAATCTATACTTTAAACCAGGGGGGAAGATTGACCAAGCTCTCAATGATGCCACGGCAGCTTTTAATAGAGCTAGAAGTAGGTTACCAGATATTATCGAAGCACCGCGTATCTTTAAATATGAGCCTTCCCAATTACCTGTTTATGAATTTGCCTTAACTTCACCCTCCCGAACAGGAGTAGATTTACGGGTATTTGCAGAAGAAGAGTTAGCACGGGAACTCGGTGTAGTTGCGGGAGTTGCGGGGGTAGATGTATCGGGGGGAGTCAATGAAGAAGTCCGAGTTAATATTGATTTAGAACGGTTGCAAGCTCTTGGTGTGGGATTAACGGATGTTTTAAATCAATTAAGGGAACGCAATCAAGATATTGCTGGAGGAAGAATTTTAGGTGATAATTCCGAACCCTTGACTCGAACGGTAGGACGGTTTGAGAATGCTGATGAAATTAGGAATCTTACCTTTGAAGTTTCTGCTTCCCCTAATTCTTCCCTCTCCCCCTCTCAAAGTGCTAGTAACCGTCGCGTCTATTTGCGGAATTTTGCCGAAGTTATAGATGGCACAGAAAAACAACGGATTTTTGTCTCCCTGAATGGGAAAGAAGCGGTGAAACTCAGCATCCAAAAACAACCAGATGCTAATACCATTAATGTTGTAGATGCTGTGAAAAAACGGATTGAGGAACTCAAACAGTCTCGCTTGATTCCTGAAGGAACAATTTTGACTCCAACTTTAGATGAGTCTGTATTTATACGTAATTCTATTGCCAACGTTAGTACTGCTGGTTTGTTGGGATCGACATTAGCTGCGATCGCCGTGTTGTTATTTCTGGGTTCGCTGCGTCAAACATTTATTATCGTTATTGCTATTCCCTTAGCTACCCTAGCTGCCATCATTTTGATGGGGATATTTGGTTTATCTGTGAATGTGTTTAGTTTGGGTGGTTTAGCCTTGGGTGTGGGAATTGTGGTGGATAATTCCATCGTCATGTTGGAGAATATTGCCCAGGGTATGGGTATGACTCCTGGTAAAGTAACTAGAACTGGCTTTAGTCAACAACAAGTAATTCAACAGGCAGAAGTCAGCAGTCAGGAAGTGGAATCGGCTTTGCTTGCTTCTACTAGTACCAATTTAGTAGCAGTGTTGCCGTTTTTACTTATTGGTGGCTTTGTGATTCTGCTATTCAAAGAATTAATTTTAACTATTAGTTTTTCCGTAGCTGCTTCGATCTTAATCGCCGCTACCGTTGTACCAATGTTAACATCCCGAATGTTAGCTTGGCGGATTTCTAGCGGTATCAGTAAGTTTTGGTTGCTAGAGAAATTTAATCAGCGTTTTGATGCTGCTACCAACAGCTACAGTCGTTTTTTAGCAAAAGTATTGCGTATGCGGTTGCTAGTGTTGGCGATCGCCATTATTTGTTTAGGGGGTGGTAGTTTGTGGTTAGCACCGCAAATTCCCCAGGAAATCCTTCCCCGCATCAATACCGGACAAGCGAGATTATTTGCGATGTTTCCTCCGGGAACACCCCTGGAAGTGAACCAAAAAGTCATGACTGAAGTGGATCGGATTCTCCAGGAACAACCGGAAACAGAGTATGTGTTTTCTTCAATCGGTGGGTTTTTGTTTAGTAGTAGTACCATTTCTAATCCCCTACGCAGTTCTAGCACCATTACCTTAAAACCAGGGACAGACATAGCAGCTTACACAGAAAAAGTATCCCGGGAATTTAACAAGCTCAACTTAGTAAATATTCGTCTACGTATATTTCCAGGTCAGGTACGGGGTTTAATTCTTAATAACTCCCCCGTGCGTGGTGCTGACATTGATATTATGCTGCAAGGAAATAATACTCAAAAGTTAGAAGCAGCAGGGAAGCAAGTACTTGCTAGTTTAGATGAAAAAGTCAACTTAGTCAGATTTCGTCCCGATGCTGACCCCCGTCAACCAGAGGTAAAAATCATACCAGATTGGGCAAGGATTAAAGCCTTAGAGTTAACTACCCAGGATATAGGAGAAACCATTCAAACTGCGATTTTAGGTAGCGTTCCCACCCAACTACAACGGGATAATCGTCTAGTTGATATTAGGGTGCAATTAAATGAAGAATCGGTAAAATCCGTTTCCCAATTGGAAAGATTACCTTTGTTTGTGGATAATAATCGCCAAGTGCGTTTAAGGGATGTAGCCAGTATTGTAGAAGGTAAAGCACCGGGAGAAATTCAGCGCATTAACCAGCGTCAGGTATTTATCATTGCTGGTAGCTTAAGGGAGGGAGCAAATTTAAGTACAGCCCTAGCACAAGTAAATCAAGTCTTAGCTGATTTAAACTTACCTGAAGGGGTAACAGTTTTACCTAGTACTAGTTCCGAATCTAACCAGGAATTGCAAAACTCTCTCAAGGTATTGGGAGGACTGGCTGCATTTTTAGTATTCGTGGTGATGGCAGTGCAATACAATTCCCTGGTAGACCCATTAGTAATTATGTTTACTATTCCTTTGGCTTTATGTGGGGGAATTTTTGGACTTTACATCACCAACACCGCCATTGGTGCTACTGTAATAGTAGGTGCAGTGTTATTGGTGGGGATTGTCGTCAATAACGCCATTATTATGGTGGAATTGGCAAATCAAATTCGGGAAAAACACGGAGTTGATAGACAAACGGCGATATTAAAAGCAGCACCCCAGCGCTTGCGTCCTATATTAATGACCACCATTACTACTGTCTTAGGTATGTTTCCCCTAGCATTGGGAATTGGAGAAGGATCAGAATTTTTGCAACCCCTGGGTGTGGTGGTGTTTTCAGGATTGTCTCTGGCGACAGTTTTAACTTTGTTGATTATTCCCTGTTTTTACACCCTGCTACACGATATTTTTTCAGGAAAGTGGGTTAAATCACTTAGAGGTTATTTATAAAGTAAACCTTAAGACCCAAGAAACCGGGTTTCTTTGAGACTAAGTACGATGCGGATTCGATACTCTACATAAAAACCCGGTTTCTCCCTACACCCATAGACTTAATATTTACGGCTCTTCAGTACGTATTATGCTAAAAATGTCTATCAAAAGCTCAAAATTCAAGCTGTACAAGGGATACATGCTTTAATTGTTAACAGAAACTAACTTTTTAAGCATTCTGGTCATTTAAGCTTTTATTTAACAGCATAATTTTCGTTTTAACTAATAGTTTGGCATAACAGGTACTGAAGAACCATATTTACTTTATAAATGGTCTCTTAAATGGCGTTGGTGATGGGAAAATAATAACACATAAATTATCCCATATTGTGGGGTAGGCATCCTTGCCTGACCACTCATACAGGCAAGGATACCTGTACCACTATCAAAAAAAATGCCTGTACTACTATCAGATTTTAGGATATTTTTTTGATTTTCAAGTTCCACTTATACAGGCAAGGATGCCTGTACCACTATCAAATTTGAGGATATTTTTTTGATTTTCAAGTTCCACTTATACAGGCAAGGATGCCTGTACCACTATCAGATTTTAGGATATTTTTTTGATTTTTAAGTTCCACTTATACAGGCAAGGATGCTGATTGAGTGACAAATCTTTTTGATGTAGAAACCCAACAACCGCAACCGATTGCGTTGGGTGGAGGGGCTACGAAATTTCAACACTTCCAAGACTTTTGTCAGTCAACCAGGGCAAGGATGTCTGTATGACTATTTAAAAAGATATTTTTTACTACTATCACATTTTAGGATATTTTTTGATTTGCAACTCCCACTTATACAGGTAAGGATGCCTATAGGACTATCACATTTTAGGATATTTTTTGATTTGCAAGTTTCACCTTCTAAGAGGTTGTTTATAAATAAAAGGTAAAGACCAAAAAACCGGGTTTGGGATAGGTGGAAAACCCATAATTTGAGTATGTATGCCAAAAGAAACCTGGTTTATAGACCCTCACGTAAGTTTTGTTTTATATTTATTTTCTAAATACCTTCTAAGAGGTTGTTTATAAATAAAAGGTAAAGACCAAAAAACCGGGTTTGGGATGGGTTGAGAATCGAGAATCTGAGTATTGACGCCAAAAGAAACCCGGTTTATAGACCTTCACGGGAGTGTTACATTTATTTTCTAAACACCCTTTAAGACACAAACAAGAATAGTTTTTTATTCATCTCATTAATTAGTTAATGAATTCATGAATTAATTAAAATAATTTTACGTAGATAAGTATTTTTTGTATGGGTACGGCGTGATAAAACAGCAGATAGTAAAATGAGCCAAGATTTCCAATAAATTATTGCTGATAATCCCATTTTGAGGGTATCAGAGAACTGTTTTTGTTTCACAGCTACTAGAATCCAATGTAGTTTTAAGTAATTTTTGATTTCCTCAAAACTGGGAAGATAAGAGTGGTGTTTTTTATCTACAAAGGCATAAATTTTCTCCTTAATCAAGATATTTGTATTTAACCTTTTGGTGAGAGAAAACTTGTGATTGTAAGCACCAGACCAAACAGTGCGATAAGCTAAACATTGATTGAGAAAAATGGCATCCCCAAACTGGGAAATCCGAATCCAAGAATCAATATCATCGCAGTTAGCATCTAGTTGGGAATCCCAACCCCCAGTTTGTAAGAAAGCATCACGACGACAAGCCACCTGCACTGGTGTACCAAAAGGAACTAACTCCAATAACATCCCGTAGTGAATATCCGCTTGGGGAATGTAAAAAGCTGCACCAGGACCGACAACAGGAGTCCGACTAAGTTCGACTTCATTTTGATCAACCTGAGCCGCAATGCAAGAGCAAATCAC
This sequence comes from Nostocaceae cyanobacterium, assembly GCA_030065825.1. Lineage (GTDB taxonomy): Bacteria > Cyanobacteriota > Cyanobacteriia > Cyanobacteriales > Nostocaceae > JASJCY01. The sequence continues at coordinate 38,261 of JASJCY010000028.1, forward strand.
CGCACTAGGACAAAGTGCGATCGCCTTTGTCATCTCCTCTAAGCAATTAGGAGCTAAATAATCGTCATCATCCAAAAATTTAATCCAGTCACCACTAGCTTTGGTGACACCAGCATTTACCGTGGCTGCATGACCGGAATTTTCCTGGTTACGATGGTAAACTAGGCGAGATTCTCCAGAAATTGACAACTGTTCAATTAAGCTATGAATATAATCTTGAGTAGCATCACAGGAGCAATCATCAACAACAACCACCTCACAGGGAATTGTTTGGTTCAATGCTGATGCAATAGCTCGTCGCAGCAATGCTAGCCGGTTGTATGTCGTAATTACGACACTCAATTTCATTAGTCCAGTACCGTCACAGAGTTATATGTTTTTTTTATTATACGTATTTCTCCGTGATAGTGCCTTGTACAGGGAAAAACATCAGTGGAGGTATCCTTGTCCGGGGACGCAAGTCTAGGTGTGACCAAAGAAGCAGGAATACCCAACCGCAAGATTGGGTCACCTACCGCTACACCCTAGGGGAACCTGGTGGAAGAATGTCACAATCACTAGACTTGGAAGCAATAGCTAGTTTATGATGGTTGATCGTGAGTTTTTATAGACTATGAACGCGCAAGAAATTATCCGCTCCATTGAAGCAGAACAATTAAAATCAGATTTGCCCCAGATTTACGTAGGGGATACCGTCAGAGTCGGAGTCAAAATTAAAGAAGGTGACAAGTTCCGCGTCCAACCCTACGAAGGGGTGGTAATTTCCAAACGTAATGGTGGAATTAACGAAACTATTACAGTTCGCCGTGTATTTCAAGGAATTGGGGTTGAACGGGTATTTTTGCTCCACTCTCCCCGAATTGATAAAATCAAAATAGTACGTCGCGGTAAAGTCAGACGTGCTAAGCTATATTATCTGCGCGATCGCGTAGGTAAGGCTACCCGAATCAAGCAACGGTTTGACCGTCCTTTGTAATCCACCTTCCTTGGTATGGGAGAAAAATTCCACAAACAGCGAGAGACCTGCAGGTCGGGATAAAACGGTATAAAACCGCATTATTCACCCCGAATGGGGGTAGGTCTTTCCAGTCTAAGGGTTTGAAACTGTTTGCTAGGTTATTTAAGTGATGACACCCTTGAGTTGGACAGCTTTGGGCAACTGTCGGTAAGGATTAAACAGCAAAATCGTTTTACATCAAGCAGTGTTCTTACTGCAGGGAGCTTAAAAAACCTCGTCCTTAAGGACGGGGACTATAACATTGACGAGTCAAACCTGAGAAGAAAGTGACACTAATGTTGACAAGTTAGCCAAATTGCGTTATACTAGAAAAATTGCAGCGCAATAACAGAAAAAGCCCAAATAATTGGTGCGCTCTTAGTTCAGTTGGTAGAACGCAGGTCTCCAAAACCTGATGTCGGGGGTTCAAGTCCTCCAGGGCGCGCTCTCAACAAAAAACGAACCCGAAATAAATGTGGCAGTTGTGATCATAACAGCTATCATAGTTGATTTCGGGTATAATTTATTTTATTTGCAGTTAGCAGGGATAGCTACTGTACAAACTGTAAAAATAGAAATTAACTTAGAAAGTTAAAATATTCAAAAATGGGGGAGATAGATCGCCGTGGGCAAAAAAAGCGAAGCAGAAATGCCAGAAGCCTCCAAAGGGTTTAGCATTGGGAACTTTTTTCAAGGACTTAGGGAAGAACTTGACAAAGTTGTTTGGCCATCTCGGAGGCAGTTGGTGAGTGAATCAGCAGCTGTATTGTTAATGGTGACACTCTCTGCGTCTTTGATTTATGTAGTTGACTGGTTATTTGGAAACCTAAGCGATGCAATATTCCAACCCAGTAATCAGGCAGCATTAATCAATCTAGTTGATAGATTGGTTGCTTTGGCAGCTCAATAGGTTTAGCAATGACTTCTGCAACAGACGAACCACGTAATTCGGCACTGCAGTCGGGGGAAACTACAGAAACAGCGATTAATGCTTCCCAAGAAGCACGCTGGTATGCAGTACAAGTAGCCTCTGGCTGTGAAAAACGTGTGAAAACTAATTTAGAACAGCGTATTCAAACCTTTGATGTCGCTGATAAAATTTTACAGGTGGAGATTCCCCACACCCCAGCAGTAAAAATCCGTAAAGATGGCAAGCGAATGCCAACAGAAGAGAAAGTCTTTCCCGGCTATGTGCTGGTAAGGATGGCTATGGACGATGAAAGCTGGCAGGTAGTGCGAAATACCTCCCATGTAATTAACTTTGTGGGAGCAGAACAAAAACGTGGTACCGGCAGAGGTCGGGGTCACGTCAAGCCAGTTCCCCTTTCCCATACAGAAGTAGAAAGAATCTTCAAACAGACCACCGAACAAGAGCCAATTGTCAAAATTGACATGGCTACTGGTGATAAGATAGTTGTGCTTTCTGGTCCATTTAAGGACTTTGAAGGTGAGGTGATTGAAGTCAGTCCGGAACGGAGTAAGCTTAAAGCCTTACTATCCATTTTTGGACGGGATACACCAGTAGAATTGGAATTTAATCAGGTTGAGAAACAAAGCTAACTAAAGAATGGCGAAAAAAGTCGTAGCGCTCATTAAACTGGCTCTCAATGCTGGAAAAGCCAACCCAGCACCACCAGTAGGACCCGCACTGGGTCAGCATGGTGTTAATATCATGATGTTCTGTAAGGAGTACAATGCCAAAACAGCAGATAAAGCTGGGATGGTAATTCCTGTAGAAATTTCGGTATATGAAGACCGGAGTTTTACATTTGTACTGAAAACTCCCCCAGCATCGGTATTAATTGCCAAAGCAGCAAAAGTTGACAAAGGCTCTAGCGAACCCAACAAAAAGAAAGTGGGTTCGATTACAAAAGCCCAATTAGAGGAAATTGCCCAAACCAAGATGCCAGACCTCAATGCCAATGACATTGAAGCAGCAATGAAAATTATTGCTGGCACCGCTAGAAATATGGGCGTTACTGTCACAGATTAATCTTTCTTAAATTCAAAATCGAACATCCAAAATCGTATCGGGGGAGAGAATCAACCTCGTTAATGACCCCAGGAGAGAAAAATGGCAAAAAAACTATCACGCCGGATGCAGGCGTTGTTAGAGAAGGTAGAAGATAAAGACTATAGCCCCGAAGAGGCTTTAAACCTGCTCAAAGAAACCGCAACAGCAAAGTTTCCCGAAGCAGTCGAAGCACATATTCGTTTGGGAATTGACCCCAAATATACTGACCAACAATTGCGGACAACCGTAGTACTACCTAAAGGTACGGGACAAACCATCAGGGTGGCTGTTATCGCTAGAGGTGAAAAAGTTAAAGAAGCCAGTGATGCCGGTGCTGATATAGTCGGTTCCGAAGAACTGATTAACGAAATTCAACAAGGCATGATGGACTTTGACAAGCTGATTGCTACCCCTGATGTTATGCCTCAGGTAGCAAAGCTTGGTAAAATTTTAGGTCCCCGTGGCTTGATGCCATCCCCTAAAGGTGGTACAGTAACATCTGACTTAACATCTGCCATCGCTGAATTTAAAGCTGGTAAATTAGAATATCGGGCTGACCGGACTGGCATCGTTCATGTTATGTTTGGTAAGGTATCTTTTTCGCCCGAAGATTTGATGGTGAATTTGAAGGCATTGCAAGAGTCCATAGACCGCAACCGTCCTTCAGGAGCCAAAGGTCGTTATTGGCGCAGTATTTACGTCTCCGCCACAATGGGACCATCAATTCGAGTTGATATCAACGCTCTGCGCGATTTAAAATTGACTGAAGCAGCGTAATGGGTAATGGGTAATAGGTAATGGGTGATAAATTCCCTCCAATTACCAATTAGCAATTACCAATTACCAAAATTAAATAATCAAAGCCGGAGACAGCAGGTGCCACATGGCTTAATATCCTGCCGAGGTTTGCACTCACTTTCTCAGTATTTTCAACTATGCTTGTTGGATTAGCTGTAGCAAAATGAGTCAGGTGAGAGAAAATCCTTGCCTGAAGTGAAACCCCGGCTATAGAAGTCGGGGTTAGTTGTTTTTGTGGTCGGTCTGGCAAGGGGAAAATGAATACAAAATTGTTCAAGGAGATGAAACCAGTATGGGTAGGACGCTAGAGGATAAAAAACAGATTGTAGCCGAACTCAAAGAGAGTTTAAGTGAGTCTACTCTAGCACTGGTAATTGATTACAAAGGGCTAACGGTAGCTGAAATCACTGATTTGCGCCGGAAGCTACGTCCCAGTGGCGCTAGTTGTAAGGTTACAAAGAATACCTTAATGAACATTGCCATTCAAGAAGACGAAAAATGGCAACCGATGTCGGAATTGCTCAAGGATTCTTCTGCCTTTTTGCTAGTTAAAGAAGATTTTTCCTCGGCAATTAAGGCTTACCAAGAATTCCAGAAAGCCACCAAGAAAACAGAACTTCGCGGTGGTGTTATGGATGGTCAGCTGCTAAAAGAAGCAGATGTTAAAGCCCTAGGTGACTTGCCATCTAAAGAGCAACTCATGGCGCAAATTGCTGGAGCTCTCAATGCCTTGGCTACCAAGATTGCTGTGGGTATCAACGAGGTTCCCAGTTCTTTGGCTCGTGCTTTGCAGGCTCATGCTGATAAGGAAAAAGGTGGCGAAGCTGAATCTTAGTTAGTTTGTAGGGACGCTGCGGCTTGCGTCCAAAAGTTAGAAATTAGGAATTTGTAGGGGCGCAATGCTTGCGCCCAAAAGTTAAAAGTTAGGATTTTTAATAATGATTAAAACAACTAATTTTTAACAAATAACTAACAATAACTAACAACTAACAACTAATAACTAACAAGCAACAAATCAACACATTAAACTTTCAAGGAGATATATCAATGTCTGCTGTAACTGATGAGATTTTGGAAAAATTGAAAACTCTAACTCTGTTGGAAGCGGCTGAGTTAGTTAAGCAAATTGAAGAAACCTTTGAGGTTAGTGCTGCTGCACCTGCTGGTGGTATGATGATGATGGCTGCTCCTGGTGCTGCTGCACCTGCTGAAGCTGAGGAAGAGAAGACTGAATTTGATGTTGTCTTGGAATCCGTTCCTGCTGATAAGAAGATTGCTATCCTGAAGATTGTCCGGGAATTGACTGGTTTGGGTCTGAAGGAAGCCAAAGACTTGGTAGAATCTGCACCTAAGGCAATTAAGGAAGCGATCGCTAAGGAAGCTGCTGAAGATGCTAAGAAGCGCATCGAAGAAGCTGGTGGTAAGGTAACTGTGAAGTAATTCAAGTTTCATTACTCATTTTTTTTAAAAAGGGGTCTAGTTAAGGCTCCTTTTTTTGGTTTGAATATTTGCTTGAAGTTCACAGTCTAATGAATCGAAGGGTACTTTCAACAAGTTTTCTATGACAACAGGTTCTCCTTCCTGTCTTCCTTATTATAGCGGTTTTCGGTTGAGTAGAATACAAATCTTACCTCACCCCGTCCTAACGGACACCCCTCTCCTTACTATAGACACGAAGTGGCTTCCCGTTCACCGCAGGTGTTCCCGAAGGGTAGGGTAGGAGAGGGGAAGGGGTGAGGTTTCGAGTGTATTACACCCAAGTGAAAACCGCTATATTTAGCCTATTCGCGGTCTTGTTGATATAGTGGTAGTAAAAGCATAATTAACTCCCTGTCGTCTTTATTCTTGGTTGATTATATGCAGAGGGATAATGTAATTGCTATTCTGAGAAATCTAAAAATCAATTTGGGTAGTTTCGGAGTTCGTTCTCTGGCTTTGTTTGGTTCTGTAGCAAGAGATGAAGCTAAACCAGATAGTGATGTTGATATTTTAGTTGATTTAGAGCCTCCGCTAACTTTTGACCGCTACATGGACTTGAAATTTTATTTAGAAGAACAACTGGGAACTCGTGTCGATTTAGTAACTTGGAAAAGTCTCAAGCCACAGATTCTAGAAAATGTGGAGCAAGAATTAATTTATGTCGCGTAGTATTAAGCTTTATTTAGAAGATATTATTTCCAGTTGTACGAAAATCATTAATTATACTCAGGGAATGACTTTTGCAGAGTTAGTTGCAGATGAGCGTACTTTTGATGCTGTTATTTTAAATCTTTTGGTAATTGGGGAAGCTGTTAAAAAGACACCACAGGAAATATGTAATCGTTATCCAGAGGTAGAGTGTCGTAAAATACCTAGTTTAGGCGATATTCTTGCTCATACTTATTTCCAAGTAGATTTGGAGATTATTTGGGATGTTATACAAAGCAAAATACTACCTTTACGAGAACAAGTACAGAAGTTATTGAATACTAATTTTTAATAGCAAATAGTTCTACATTCTTAATTATTGTGTGGTGTGGCTGCATGAAATTCAGGCTTTTTAAACTCTACTCTATCAGGTTTCTATGCCTGGTTTTAATAATAGCTTTGTTGTTGAGTAGTTTTATCTCTGTGAGGATTGCAATCGCATTTCGTCAAACCCCGACACCCCAGGCTATTTTTGTGTTGGGTAGTTCTTCCGAAAGGATGGAATTTGCTGCTCGGTTTTGGCACTCTCATACTGATTTAGATATTTGGGTTTCTGATTTTGGCTGGAATTTAAATTATAATCGCCGCATTTTTGAACGGTTTGGTGTCCCCAATCAGCGGTTGCATTTGGATGGTAGGGCAAGTGATACTGTAACTAATTTTACGAGTTTGGTAGAAGATTTTAGTAATCGAAAATTACAGCATATTTATCTGATTACGTCAGATTATCACATGAGGAGGGCAAGGGTAATTGCAACTATTGTTTTCGGTAGTCGGGGGATTGTGATTACTCCGGTTTCGGTGTCTTCGAGGAGGGATGAGTCTGAGTCTTTAGTTAGGGTGTTAAGGGATTGTGGACGTTGTGTGCTGTGGCTTGTTACAGGGAGAACTGGTGCGAGTTTGAACCCGCGTTTGGATTGATTGTGATTTGATTTACCAACCATCCACTCTTAAAACTCTATGCCTAAATAATTGGTATGTATATCCAGAGAAATGAGCAATAGGCATAGTCAGTAAGGTAACTCCGCAGAAAAACCAGCGACTTAAAAATGAGGGTATTTCCTCTTCGCTACCTCGCCAAAATTCATCTTTAAAGTTACTGCGATATTTCCAGTTGACTCGCAAGCTTTCCATAAAAGGAAATAGAATACCCAAGGGAATAAATTCGATTATGGGTAGTCTTAATTGGGGGAAAAATAAATCGATGAATGCCATCAATATTGTCATGGATAGTACAAAAAATGGTAGTTTACCCCTCAGTTGTAATTGATTTGAGTGTTTTGTACTTGTTAAATAACGTCCTCTACCATATTTAAAGTATTGAATCCAAAGGGATTTCCAATTTGTCCGAGGATAATACCATACTTGAATTTTAGAACTTACGTAAATAGCTTGATTGTTTGTATTTTGTAGGCTTTGATTTAATTCCGGTTCTTGATTTTTTGTTTGTTCTAAATCAAATGTATATTTTTTCAATCTTATATTGAGTTCAGAATCTTCATTCGGTGTAGCTTCAATACAATAACCTGTCAATGTTTGTAATATTTTTCTCCAAAAACATCCTAAATAAACAGTATCCGCATAACCATTGTATTTAGGATTTCTATACTTTGCTCCCCCACTACCTAAAAAAGTCTTAGAAGCAAGAGCAATACCTGCCTGAAAAGGTGTTTTTGCAACAAATCTTTGAGCTCCACCAACGTTCAAAGCTTTTGATTCTAGTAAAGCTTCTACGCATTTTTCTATATAGTCTGGTGCATAGTCTGAATGAGCATCTGCTCTCAGAAAAATATCACCACTACACTTATCAAGCATCAAATTTAAGCCTGCTGACTGAACTTTCAGAGGATTATTAATTAACTTCACTCTTGAGTCTTCTATCGATATTTTTCTGACTATTTCTTGAGTCCCATCTGTACTATCACCATCTGCAACAAAAATTTCTTTTAGATTAGGATATTGAGTTGACAAAAAACCTCTAATAACTCTTTCTATGTCGGCAGATTCGTTGTAAGTCGGAATGGCTACAGATAAAGAAGGAAAGTCTAGTTTGGTAGAAATCATAAGTATAGCTTTACAGGTATCATTAGAAATCGTAATATTGCTTTTATCAAGCAAATACTGTCAATTTTCAAGTTACTGATTGGTGATAATGAAAAGTATTTCTTACGCAATTTTTTGTGGATTTTGTAATATTTAAAAACATGTCGCGAAGAAACACCAGTAGTATCGTAATAAGAAATAGGAAAATGTAATAAAAATGGTTGAGAAAGTAAAGAAGCTCTCACATTGAAATCATAGTCCATTTCTAAAGAAAGTTTTTCATCATATAAGCCATTTTTTTGCAATATTTCTTGAGAAAAAACTGTAGATTGATGACATATAGGATTTTTATATAAGAACAAACTTTGCTGCCATGTTTTATATTGTTTTATATGCCTTGTAAAATATCCTTTACGACTCCTAGAAATAGTTTCTCCAAATGCCCAAAGCCACTTTTCTTTCACATAAGAATCTACAATTTTAGAAAGTACTGATTCACTCACAAAACTATCTCCAGAATTCAGAAAAATCACCAATTCACCTGATGATTTTATCAATCCTGTATTCAAGCCATTAGCAATTCCACTACCATGTTGCTGAAATATAGATAGTTTTTTCTTGTGATGGTATTGGTTAATAATTGGAATAGTTTTATCTGTAGAATTACCATCAATAATAATATGATGAATATGTGGATAATCTTGGCTATTTACACTGTGTAAAGTTTCTAATATACATTTATCAGAATTTTTGGTAAGAGTAATTATATCAATTTGAATATGATTATTTTTCTGGGATTGATTATTTGACATATTCATCAGTCGTAAAAAATTTTTATTAGATTTCTTGAACAATATAATAGTATGCTCATATCTTTAACTACCATCTGGAAATAGCTAAATCAATGTAATCGATAATAGAAGTTGTAAATGGATTACCCTCTAGATAATTCAAACTATTATTTGAAATTGAAATATTATGTAAAAACATACCAAAAGAAAAACACCAAAATATAGTTAAGCATGTCAAACAAAAAAATTTCAACCTTGGCTTAATATTGACCTTATTTTCTAGAGCAATGTAGAAAAAAGCTCCAGTATATGATAATAACAACATAGTTAATCTCAATGGAAGAAATTCGAGTTTACGGGTGAATAAAAGTAAAAATAATTGTAAAAAATAAAGATAAAACATACTTCTATCCAGATATTCATATTCTAGAAATAATGACAAATTCAAATTATATTTATTTTGTATGAGCGTTGATTTATTCAGATAAAATAAAGTCAGAAATCCCAGAGGAATCAAATGTATTTTGAAACTGACGCTAGCTAAATTAGGGTTTAAAAAATATTGTAATTTATCTGCTAAAAAACCCAAATAAGGAATATTACTGACAAGTTCAAAAACATTGGCAATAATACTGTTGTCAGCGGAAGAAATTATACCCAATATATATAATATTATAATAAAATAATTACGAATTTTATATATAGATGAAGATTCAGTTTTTATATTTTTAGTCAGAAATACTAATACTATCACAGATAGATATAGTAGCATTGAATAATGATTAAATATGCTGAGCAATAAAAGAATAATACAAATAATCTTATTTTTATTCAGAATTAAAGCACATAAAAATAAGGTAGTTGCTAGAAATTGACGCATTAAAAATGTTTGTATATAAAATGAGGGATTTAGTAAAATAAATATGCTAATTAAGGCATAATATCTTTTTGATAATCCCTGACAAATTACAAAAATCATCAATGTATTAATAATCAAAGACCAAAATAATAAAAAAGCAAAGTCTGAACCATCTGACAGGAAATAAAAGATATACGATAAAAAATAAAAGCCCGGTTCAAATGGGAATGGTTCTGATTCTATACATTCTATAGGATTGAGTAAAGCGCATTTTTGATATACTTCCAAATACACCTTGGTATCAGTATGGATATCAATTAAAGAACAGAAAAGACTAACTGTGATTATTACTAATAATAGAATAAACTTATTTAAGTATTCATCAATAATTAAGGGTTTAGAATTGTGATTTATCAACACAAATAAAAGAAGTGTAAAAATTCCAAGAATGGGGATAGAAACCCATAAAGCTATGCCAATAAACAAAATAATATACTTATAATAGCTAGATTTACTAGCTGAAAAATATAAATTCATTATCTAATTCATCTCTCAGATGATTAATGATTTGTCAAACATATTTAACCAAATTATGCGTTCTTGACCAGACATCCTCATAATAGTATAAAAACTATCAATTTGCCCTTTAGTCCAATTCCAAATCCTTAAATATTCTAACCAACTAATGGGACTAATTAAAGCTATAAAAGACCAAACAAGAGTTTGTAGGAGTCCTTTAATAATTCTGAAGATAGATATAATTAGCCAGATATAATAAGAACGATTCCAACGCATCACAGCAAGATAGGGAGCAGCATAACCAAACCCATACATTAACTTGAAAAGATAAGTTTCTGATATGCGTTTTGCGGGAATAAAATGGTGCAGGATACAATCAGGTGTATACCAAAGTTCATAACCTGTATTGAGAATTCTTAAAACTATCTCTGAATCTCCACCTGAACTGAGTTTTTTTCCTGTTCTATCGCTGAGCAATTGTTTATCTAACCAGCCACTTTTTTCAAGTGCTTCTCTACGAATCACCATACCCGCACCTGGAATATGATAATTTCTGCGATTTAATTCTTTGGGAATTTCACCAAGATTGAAGGCTGCAAATTGAGTCGCATTTTTTACAAGGATAGGAGGAGGAGTTATCTCCCAATCCAAAATAACTTTGCCACCAAATACACCACAATCTGGATGAGATGAGGCAAAAATCATTGCTTTTTCCACCCAATCTTCTGCCAATAAGCAGTCATCATCTACAAAAGCAATCAATTCATCATTTGTATTTTTAACTCCACATAAACGTGCATAAGTTAGTCCTTGTTTTGTCTCTACGATCCTGCGTAAACCAGGTATTTTTTGGGAGGAAATATGTTTTTCAACAATTGCAGGAGTTTCATCTGTACAGTTATTATCTACTACTGTAACTGTCCATTGCTGATTGCAAGTCACTTTCTGTACAGAAAGGTTCGTGAGAACGCGGTCTAGTAAATTCGCATTGTTGTAAGTGCAAATTATAATATCCATGATTTGATGATTACTTCCTCAAATTAGATAGTAAGTTTAGTTATTCAAATATCATTTTTTGCTAGTTACATATCGACTTAACAGCAGAGACACTGTATCTTTATGAGTTTTTACTAACCAAAATGCAAGAATAATATTCTGGACTAAAAAAAACATCAATTGGGCTATATAATGATTGGAAATTATTAAATTAATTAATATGACTAGAGAAAACCATGACAGTGGAAATAACAACCATTTGAGCCAAAAATAAGATGAAATAGATAAACGCCTCATGCCAAATACAGTAACTAAAAATGTTGTTAAATATCCAGAATTTCCGAAAATTGCTCCAATTAAGCCAAAATTATATGTGCCAAAAGCTATTAGTAACAGTGAAGAGAAGCTACCCAATAACTGAATAAAAGCACAAGTATTTACTGCCTCTGTTGCTAACAAAGAGTAGTAACCAACCGCATGACATGAATAAAATGCGTAAATTACTGTAGCAATGCAAAATAAAGTTATGTATTCGCCTGTAGTTTGCTGGGAAAAGAATATCCTGACAATGAATGGAGAAAGAGTAATTAAACTAGCTCCCATTCCTAAAGCAACTAACCCATTAATTTGGGTAGCCTGTTTAACTTGCTGTTGTAGTTGATGCCGATTAATGTCATGATTCTCTATGAGATTGCTTAGAGTTGGAAGTAAAGGCTGTACAGGTAATGCAGAAAATGAGTTAATTTGTGCGGTGACATCAGTAATTGCTGCATATACTCCCACCATCTGACTACCCAGCAAGCTGCCGACAATCAACCGATCACCCCGACTAAAAACCGTACTTCCTAATGTATTCAACCACATCATTAAACTGTAGCTTCCTACCGCCATTGCTTTTTTTTGACTCCAACTTAGACAAAGCTTCACATCTTGCAGTAGCGATCGCACTATCCAAACATGACTCAACAAACTGACTACACTGATTAAACCCTGCCACTGCATTAACTCAACTGTACGACCTCCAAGCATTGCTACTACCAACATTCCGATACTAAGTAGTAGCCACTGCATTGTATTGAGGATATTCATCAAGTCATAACGCTGGTAAGCTTGTTCAACACCAATTAAAGCCTGTTGCAACAATCGTGCTGCTACTACTAGACCACCAATTTGCATAGCCTGTATAACTTTTAGCTGTTGTGATTGCCCTAATTTGGGAAATAAAGTGATAATCTCTTCCGCACCCAGTGAGAGAACAGCTGCTGCTAAAGTTGCCAATATCAGTATTGCTGCAAAACTGATGGTCAAGGTCTGCGACAGACCATTAACATCTTTCCTTCCTAAGTCCTGGGAGACAAATACTGTGGTAGCTGTAGAAAGACCTGCTTCTGCTAAAGTGACCATTACCACTACAGAAGAAGCCAGAGTCCATAACCCATACTCCTCAATTCCAAGTGTGCGAATTAATACAGGGATAGTTAATATACTGATTCCAATCCGGATTAATCCCGCAAGTGAGTTATAAAAACCATTTTTTAGTAAGCTATTTTTCACATCAAATATTCTCTTTTAATACAGTCTTATTGCGTAAAAAATATTGAATAACTGCATAAAACTGCTATCGCAAGATTAGGAAAAACTTATGTTTGGGGACTTCACTTCAACCTTACCATTGCGATCTCCATCTTTTTTAAAGTAATGATTTTTAGAGTAATAATATCCAGATTCACTATCGACACCATTCACCACCATCCCCAAAACCTGCGATCGCGCTTGCTCAATCATGGTTTTTGTATTTTGCGCTAAGGTTGTATCTACTATCCCAGGACTGACAACTAGTAATAACCCATCTGCTAATTTGCCTAACATCAAGCCATCAGCAAATAAATTTAAGGCTGGAGTATCTATGATGACATAATCATAATTTTTGGCAGCCTCTGACATTAAAGCAACCATGCGCTGAGAATCTATTAATGCTGCTGGATTAGGTGGAATTGTTCCTACAGTTAATACATCTAAATTAATCAGTACTTCTTCGGCTGAACCTCGTAAATCAGCTTTTCCAACTAGAATATTACTCAATCCAGTTTCACTGCTTAAATTCCAAATTTCCTGCTGACGAGGATGACGCATATCCCCATCTATCAGTAATACTCGTCGTCCCATATGTGCCTTAGTCACCGCCAAGTTTGCAGCCACAAAAGAACTACCTTCACTAGGACATGAACTTACCACCACAATCACTTTCAGTGGTTTATCAGAGACACTAAAATCTAGCTTTGCTTGGAACATTTCAAAAGCTGCACTGACTGGAGAATAGGGATTATCTCTCACAGGCAATTCTGAAGTTTTTGCTGTAGCACCTTTTGGACTTTTAAAACGAGGAATAATACCCAACCAAGGATAACCAAAAATTTGTTTGGCTTCCTCAATAGTTTTCAGGGATTTATCCATCGCTTCCAACATTAAAGCTGTCCCTATACCAATTAATACACTTAAAACACCGCCAAGTGCTAAATTCAGAAGAATTTTTGGAGAAACAGGTTTCTTGGGAACCAAAGCTTCAGAGACAATTTGTGCGTTACCTACCTGCTGTCTTTCTACTACCTCCACTTCTTGTAACTGCTTCAGCACTTGTTGATATGTGCTTTGAGCAACTTGTCGCTTTCGTTCTAGCGATCGCTGTCGTTGTTCCAATTTGGGTAAGGTTTGCAAACGCTTTTGGAACTTCAACAATGCTGTTTGTAAAACTTCAACTCGCTTTTGTGCTGCTAACTTGTCTACTTCTGACTTCACCAAATCCTGTGTCAGAGATTGTTTAAGTTGTCCAATCTGCAAATTCTGTTCTGGTATTAACTCTGGATTAGTCACTATTTGACCAGATCGCTTTTGTACTTGCTCTCTTAGGGCTTGTTGTTTGCCGATCAAATCCTTGAGTCTTGGGTGTTCATCAGTTAAGCGAGTTCGCGCTACAGCTAACTCATCCTGTACTTTCTGATATTCTGTTAAGACTTGCTGTAGTCCTGGAGATTGACTTAAAGTCGAGAATTGGACTGCCTGTTGTGTACTCAACATCAACTGACTTTGCAAACCACGAGAACGAGTTGTTGCATCCTCTAATTCCGCTTGTGCCTCAATCACCTGATTTGACAAATCCTTGACTGCTTCTACCCCTACCTTTGCCTCTTCCTCGAGAGAAACCACTTTATTCTCATCTTTGAAGCGACGCAAAACAGCTTCTGCTTGCTCAACTCTTGCCTCTAGTATCGGTAGTTGTTTAGTTAAGAATTCTTTGGCAATTCTTGCCTCTGTGCGATTCCTAGCAATATCATTTTCTTGGTAATAACTAATTAAAGTATTAACTACAGCAGCAGCTTCTTGGGGATTGTGACTGCGGTAAGTAACTGCTAGAACATCCGTACTTCGGACGCTCTTAACTTTTAACTTTTTGAGAAAATCTTCAATTTCCAGGGGTTTACCCTTATTATCCTTTAGTTTGAATTTGTCAATGGTTTTGCGAACCATCGGAATAGAGCGAATTAGTTCCGCTTCAGTATCCAAGGGGCTGCCTGATTGATTGACTGTACTAAGTTCACTAAACTGCTTATCCAAACCAGTCAACGAAGAAGCACGATTGGTCTTATTAAAAAGCAGTTTACCCTCAGCTTCGTAAACAGGTTTTGGCAAAAAAGTGACTAAAGCTGTCAACCCAAAGACAGAAGCCATCATAGTTGCTGTTACGAGCCAATGCTTTGTCAGAATGTAAGAATACCGTTGCAAATCAACGGCATCTTGCTCTTCTTGGTTATATAGCATACATAAATACAAGTCACAATATTTACTTGAATACCAAATGGACTTGCACCCTAATCCTCACCACTCACTAGGCTTTAATTTAGCTGAATGTAATTTTCGCAACTTATGAATAACAGAAAAATAACGGAATTGTCAAGCTTTCCAGAGCAGAACTTTACACAGTCTTTAATAAATATGTACTCATTACGGATTGTGGAGACTACAACCTGAAATTCAGTAATGACCTGATAAATACTAGTAAATTAATCTCAGGTTTAAAGTCTGGTACTATACATTTGCAAGTGTCTCTACATCTGAAAAAAGTCATGTATAGCCTTCAATGTAATTATTTCTACTTTTTTATGCTAATATTTTCAGACATCCCCTGATAACTTAACATCTAATTTATATTCGTGACAAGTACGAGTACTTGTAATACTATTTACATGGGTTAAGTACTAGAGTCAAATTCTTCTTCCCCCATACTTGCATCATGTCATGACAAAAAAACATCATGAAAAAAATATTATGACATGATGCAAGTCTAGTCCTACTCAGTGAAATTAGGGTTTGATAACAACTGACGTTCAGTGAGATTATTCCATCCACCGAGATTTCTTGTGTACCTGACCAATAATTGGTGTTCCCTACAATCTAGAGGTGAATTACAGACAGGGTGTTTGTTACTAATCTACCAATCACTACTGATTAAGGTATTAGTAAAACAAATAAACTATGGCATTTACAACAACTAACATTAGTCCTCCTGAGAAGATCATTTCCTCTGGAAGGACTAGCTTGCTCAAACTCTTACCTAGTTTACCAGTATTGCTGTTATCGGCAGATTGTCTAGGTTTACTGGTTTGTATGCAGATAGCCTTAGGATTGCGTCTTGATCGAGTCATAAATCCCTTTGACCCAGTGGTTGATGGTTTTGTGTTCTTGGTGCTAATGGGGCTTTATTTGGCTGATGCTTACCATCCAGAAAATCAAATTGCTGGTTTGCGGGCACCATATCGCATTCTCTTAAGTATGGGACTTGTTGCCATATTTACCTCTGCATTCATGTATATATCTGGTACTTGGTTTAATCATTCCCTCACAGGACGAGGTATTTTGCTACCAAGTCTAGGAATATTTACAGTCTGGGCAATCAGTTTACGGTTATTCGCAGTTAAATGGTTGCGATCGCAAGCTCGGCAAACCACTTGGTTAATCTTAGGTGCAGATGAAAACGCGATCGAATTTGCCCAAAAATTACTGACAAAGAAAGAATTGGGCAAGTTATTTGTATTGGCTGAACCAGGAGAAGATACAACCCGTTTCCAAGATGGTCAGATTAATTGCTTAGGACAGATTAAGGACTTATCAATCTGGAGTCAAACTTCTTGGTCAGTGGTGATAGTTTCCAATACTGTTGCACTTTCTTCCTCCCAAATGCAGTTGTTAAGACAAATGCGCTTACGAGGAGTTCCAGTCTATAGGGTTCCAGATGTTTATGAAACTTTTTGCTACAAACTACCCTCATCCTTGTTGCACGATACCTGGTTAGCATTTTGTGATGGTTTTTACTTAATGCCTGGTGATTTCACCATGAGAATCAAGGGGTTTGGAGACATCATGCTAACAGGATTGTTATTGATGTTACTGTCCCCATTAATGTTGCTGACGGCAATACTAATTAAATTGGATAGTCCTGGTCCAGTATTCTATAGTCAGATGCGGACTGGATTAAATAATCAGCCATTTAGGGTGTATAAGTTCCGTTCCATGTATCAAGATGCGGAGAAGCGGGGAGTTCAATGGGCAGGAGAACAAGACCCCAGAATCACTAGGGTAGGAAAATGGTTGCGCTTGCTTCGTATTGACGAATTACCCCAAATATGGAATGTATTAAGGGGAGATATGAGTTTGATTGGTCCTCGTCCAGAACGACCAGAATTTGATGTCAATCTCAAAAAAGTAATCCCCTATTATGAAGTTCGCTATTTCGTCAAACCAGGAATTACTGGTTGGGCACAGGTGATGTATCCTTACGGTGCGTCGGTAGAGGATGCCTATGAAAAGTTAGCTTACGACCTCTATTACATTAAGAATTATTCCATCTGGTTGGATTTGGCGATCGCTTTTAAAACGATTCGAGTTGTTTTGTTGGGTAAAGGTAGATGAATAAGAAAGTTTTAGTAACCGGGGGAGCAGGTTACATAGGCTCCCACGTCGTCCGTCAGTTGGGAGAAGCAGGTTATGATGTCGTAGTCTACGATAACTGTTCTACGGGTTCACCACAGTCAGTCCTACATGGCAAATTAATTGTCGGAGATTTAGCTGACACCGACCATCTTCATCAGGTGTTTGCTAACCATGAATTTAGTGCAGTACTGCACTTTGCGGCTAGTATTAGCGTACCGGAATCCCTTGCCCATCCCCTTGACTACTATGCCAATAACACCTGCAATACCCTGAATTTGCTGCGTTGTTGTAGTATAATGGGTATCAAGCAGTTGATATTTTCCAGCACCGCAGCAGTCTACGGAGAAGTGGAATCAAATCCGGTAACAGAGTCTACCCCCACCCAGCCAATTAACCCCTATGGACGCTCAAAGCTGATGAGTGAATGGCTGATTCAGGACTACGCAGCTGCTTCCGATCTACGCTACGTAATTCTACGTTACTTCAATGTAGCAGGAGCCGAGCCTGGTGGACGGCTGGGACAGAGATTGCCGAAGGTAACTCACCTAATAGGATCTGCCTGTGATGCTGCCCTCAAGCGTCGGTCACAAGTAGCAATTTTTGGTACTGATTTTTCTACACCAGATGGAACAGGAATTCGGGACTATATTCATGTCGAGGATCTGGCAACAGCACACCTAGATGCTTTACGCTACTTAGAGCAGGGTGGAAATAGCGAAATTCTCAACTGTGGCTATGGACAAGGCTATAGTGTGCGGCAAGTCATGGAACGGGTAAAAGCAATTTCTGGAGTGGATTTCCCTGTAATTGAAACATGTCGTCGTCCAGGAGATCCAGAGTGTGTAACGGCTTGTGCAGATAAAATCCGCAAAGTGTTAGACTGGCAACCAAAGTATAACGACCTGGATACAATTGTATCTACTACTCTGAAGTGGGAGATGCAGCGAGAGGGTTTTGCATCATCTAATTTCGGGGTGGAGACTCCCGCTACATCCATCGGATTAGCGGTGAGAGGAAACGCTGCCTCCGTATAAGTTTACAGATTTTACCGTAAAATGGAGTCAAGTAATTAAAATTTCATTACCAGTTGGTTGATGGAGGAGTCTAATGTAGGCTCCTTTTTTTGGTTATTCATACCAAATTCGCTTTCTAATAGGTAGCAACGCCAAAAAGTGAGGTGTTAAAATCAGCGAACAAGTTGAGGGCAATCTGGAACTTCATGAGAATTTTATTCACTTGCGTGAGGGATCTAGATGAATACGAAAAAAGTCTCGATCTGTTGCTTCCTGTAAACCTTGATTAGCAATTGTCCAAGATACATCAATGGTTTGCCCCCTAATTGCTTCTGTTGGGGCATTAACCCTCTTCTAAGAAACATTTCTGTTTCTTTACATCCATAAGTAATGCTACTGCTTTCCTCGGACGCTTTTATCACTTTCGCTTATAGAATAATCTAGGATGCTTACAGCATAGGACTTTGACGAAAAATCTTGATTCCAGGCATTCTGTTTAAAAATAAACGCTCAAATGCCCTACCTATCTACAGTTGAAAATTTGGCTTTTATTTTTATTTTCCCAGAGTGACAAAACAGGGTTAATTTCAGTGACAATCAGGTCAGACGACAGCTATTGGTGTGATGCATGGGGAAATCTATCTTTGTACAACGGTGTGCTGAATTGGATTTATGTGAACTAGTGGGATGCCTGACGCAATTGCATAGGCAACAATATCTCCAGTTCCTCCTTTGCCTCTAGCTGGTTTTCCATCCCAAACGGCTATAATGCGATCAGATAATTCAACAATACGCTGCCCAGCAGCGAGATAGGCATCTTCGTCAGTCCCCGGTGTTGTGAGTATCTCAAATGAAACTAGTTTCAGAAGTTGTTGATAGATGTGAAGATCGTCTCCATCAAAGGTTCTTTGGTAATTAGCAAACGGAATAATGGCATGAACACTGCCACCACGCTGAAGGACTAATTTGGCAAAGAGTTGATCCGCACCAATAGCAAGGGAACTCACAGCAGTTACAGGTGGAGTAATGGTATCTAATTCACAATTCATAGACTCTTCTACCCACTTCCACATAGATGGATTAGGTAAGCGCTGATGTCCAGTTATCCCAATAATCATATTTTTTCCTTGTGGGCAAGGCTCCAGTAGAATTTGCCTAGAGGTGTCAGCTTACATGATTTTGAGTTAATTGCTGCAAAATACATATGCTCTTCACCAATCGGCTCAATAAGGTGTGCAGCACGTAACTTTTGAAGATGCTCAAAAATTTCCTCATGTTTAAGGTTGTGAGGCTCAGCATCAGGTTCATAGGAGGGATCTAGGGAATATTCATCGCTTGGTGAAGAGAAGTATGTTGGCAGGAGCCGCAAAATCTTTAACGGTACAGATGGGATGCAATTGCGAATCGAGACAAGTTTGGAAACATGTGATTTGAAGAGGGGACGTTGATCCCAAGCACCTAGAATTTGATCAACGTAGGCATAAGCACTAGGAACGGTAACTTTGCCACAGACATCTGCCGCTCCACCCTCTAATGCACCGCATATGAGAGAGGTGAATAAACCACCTCCATCCTTCTCTACAGCCGATTCTGTGTCACGACAAGCGCTAAGCACAGACACCCCCTCATTCAGAATTACTCTGGCATTATCGACAGATGGAAGCTTTCCGAATGCACCACTGTGGCAGCAGTCAAGAATAATTATTTTCTCTTGAGCTGGTGACTGGTTGGCAAAGGCTAGTAAATCATTCATACTGACACCTTCATCATACTGTTGCGCATCTGGGGTAACAAGGTATCCGCCTAAACTATTCACTGTACCATGCCCTGAAAAGAAGAAAAGAGCAATTTCAGCAGACTTTGAGAAGCAAGTTTTCATGGCTTGTCTCAGGCGCTGCTTAGTAATTAAATTGACAGAAGATGAGAGCAACTTTTTACACTCGAAGTTTGGAGAGCCATCGTAGTGGTGCCTCAACAAACTACACATTCGAGTTGCATCGTTAACACAGCCAAACAAAGGTGCATTGGGGTAGCTGTCAATTCCAACAAGTAATGCTATCCTTGACATTTGTGCCTCCAAGCAAATGAATTTACTACTCTTTATTTGTACTTAAAAGTTTAGTCAAGTATTTTAAAATCAGTATAAATACTGAAGGTATCAACTTGATTGTTAGTAAGTTCTTTTAAATACAATTGTGTATTGCTACGGGAAGCCATCTCCAGTAAGCTTGTGGCGACTACATGATTCATATTCTTAATCAGTGGCGCTAATTTCCTTGTTTAGACTAATCTCCGAAGCAATTGATTTGGGGTAATGAATATGCACAAGATGGGGAAGATCTCCGTCCCATGAGTTTACCCGTATTTTGACTATGTCCTTGGCATTGTCCGTCGCAACCTTCGCCTTGAGATAGAAATAGATGGTCTTGTGTATATCGTGAGCATTTACAGAAATGGCAGGTGCATTTACTGAACTACCCCACGTCGATCCATCTGTACTTACGTCCGCATAGGTGGTTCCAGTTACCTGGATTACCACATTGGTCATTTTCAAGTTACCTTTATTTGAGACTTGAACATTAAACCTAGCTTTTTCCCCAACATTCAGTTTATTACCTGGAGAATCTGTCTCGAAGTCTGTTATCGAAATGCTAACAAACGTTTTCAAATAATCACCATAATCGTAACCAGGATTTTCAAAGTCATTGATAACGCTCATATTTGTTCCTCTATACTTGATGTTGTTTATGTTGTATGTGAACATCACTTATCAGTCTGCTAGGTGTTTTTTCGGGATCTGCCAGTTCCCATCTTTTGATACGTCTCCAATCAAGGATCTCTAATTTTTGCTCTTCTTGTTTCTTATTGATGTCATTTTCTAGTGAAGTTTGAGGTCCTACTAATACCTGAATGAGATATTGCATACCTGTAAAAAGACGTCTTTCTTGACCATGTTTTTCTGAACCAGACTCAAGCCTTTCTGAGTCCAACTCAACTCTTAAGTCCTTAATAATATCTTGCAAGATTTCCTCGGATTTTGATTGAGGATCAAAAAATATATTTTCTCCTTGTGGTGCAGAGCTACTTGTATCTGATTGTTTATCTGATTTCGATTGTTGATCTAATTTCGGTAGCTCATCATAAAATACAAATTCATTACTCACACCACCCGTTAACATATGGGTTAATGCAAAAGTTGCAGGACCACTAATTCCATTGAAAATTAGAATATATTTCCTATTTTTGTCTTCAGGATAAGATGCATTTTCACCTTCTTTTCCATGAAATGGATTAGGTGCAATTACTAAATGTGCAAGAGTAGAGAAAGTAGGGTGTTCTTCTTTTTTTATTTGGCTTATTTGGTTGTAGAACTTTTCTGGGATTGCTTTGCCATCTGGTATTGATAAAGAAGAAAAACCTCTCTGTTCTTTTTGCTCTTCCTCACTGCATTTTTCTTGGTAAAAAGTTCTGAAATAGATCTGTTCTTGGATATCTGGCTTTGGCTTAATCTTGATAGCCGTGACCACATTAGGATTTCGTGATTTTTTAGATGTACCTTGATTTTCATCATTTAGTATTTGTGATTCTTGCCTTTTTGCTTCATCTTGTTTACGAACATATGGATTCAGCCATTTTTCTTCTCCTTCAAACCATTCTTTTTCTGGTACTTTATAGATTTCTCCCAGTGCAACTTCAGTTAGTGGATTAACATCAGGAGAAGCTATAATGATACAGTTTTTGTCCTGTAACATTGCTTTTAGGTCTTTGATGTACCTTTCACGTACCTCTAAGAGTTCTTTCTTACGCTGTTCATATTCTGGTTTTTTTTCATCGAAATATTCAAGGTATTTTCTCTTTGATTCTTCATCATATTCTTTCCATTGCTTGTCTATTTTGTCTTGCAGATATCGTTCACGTACCAGTTTAATTTCATATATAGGAGATTCAATTGTTGAACGATAATGATGACTTGCAAAATACGAAGTCATTTCTGAAGCTGTTCTAAGATCCCAGTCACCAATCATCTCCCGCACAGCTGTCCTGCTATGCAATGCACCAGTGAAGATTGAGACTTTTCCCCGTCTTCCCAACATTTCATCCCAGAATATCTTTCTTGACCATTCAGCAAAGTCAGTGAATATCATCTGTTCAAGAATTCCTTGAAGCTCTTCCACAAACTCTTTAGGTTCTTCTTCCACAAAAGTCATATGCCAAAGAGCTCTTATATCAAAAGCTAAATCGTCAATCTGATCATTTTTATTTTTGATAACTGAAATTGGGATCACATTTTTACCTAAAGCATGGCAATACCCTAACCAAAAATAAGCCATAGGGTCATAATCGCCATTTGCTCCAACAGTTCTGATGACTGAACAATATGACTTCTGAATCTCTTCTTGGATATCCTTCAATGTTTTTTTCGGCTGAATTATTTGAGCATTACGTAAATTTTTTATCAGTTTTACATAGGTTGATATTCCATGTTTTCTCACCTTTTCTTTGTAATCTTTAATCAGATTTTTAAGGCGGTCATTCTGAGATTCTAAAGATAAAATATCATTTTTATTTTTATGTTTTTTGTTGAGTTTTTTCTTCTTTTCTTGGATATCATCTGAAAGGTTCTTGATTTCTTGTTCTCCTTTTTGTATTCCCTCCAAAATCTTTTCAATTGCTACATCAATAGCAGATAAAATATGTGTCTTAAACTCCAGTTTAATATCTTCTTCCGCTAACTGACGGGCTTCAGCGCTATTCGCTATACCTTCTCTTATAGCTTGATTAGTAGTATTTATAGAGGTTTCCGACTCCATTGATGGTACTGGCTGTTTTAATATAGATTTGTATCTATAATCTCCTTCTATCAGCAATATGGATGGTTGAAATGAACCTTCAATAGATAGGGAATTTTGATTTTGCCAAATAAATTGAGAAATCGTAAATTCTTCTGGCTGAATTTGTTTCAAATCTTGGTAAGGGTAGGCTTTGCAGCCAAAATACTCAGTTATTTTTTTTCCAAATCCAGACTTATAGTGATAAATAATAATTATTTTTTGATTAGTTCCATATGCAAGTCCTAACTCATAAAAAACATTAGGGTTAGGCACAGAAATATCAGCTATCACAAAGTTAGACTCTTGAATTTTCTTACAAATTTTTTCACAGATTACATACCCAGTTTTTCTAACTTTGTCTCCGCGCAATAACTCTACCTTTTTCCCAGTTTCCTTACTACTTTCTTCAGATTGTATATCTTTTTTACTTGAATAGTATCTTTCTACATAACGCTGGAGGCAGAGTGTTAAAAATGACTCTATATTTGGTCGAAACGGCACAATCATAAAACCAGACAATTTCTCTTGTCTTTCTCTAGTATCTAGTTCTCTATCTATAGCCTCCGTATGCACACACCCCTGTCCAGTCATAAAACAAGGGTCAACTCTACCATGAGATTGCGTAACTTTCTTGTCAAACTGTAATTTATCTTCTGAGAACATGATGACATTTTTTACTTCTGAGACACTCTATAAGAATAAGTAAAAAATATGAGGAAATTGTGAAGACTTACCGTGCTTATTAAAACTTAATTTTATTGATACACATTATTGCCTGTGTCAAACCACCATCGCCTGAAACACTTATCAATCAAGCAAAATGAAATTATAGTGTAATCTGCCTGCATCCGTGCATCAGATAAAATATGTAATAAATATTACTGCAATAATTCCTGCTATGGGAATTATATTTTTGTTAGGACTTACGCAACTGGTACATTTATAAGCGTAAGGTATGTGACACTCTGATAAATACTGTACGGTAAAGCTCTCTTTTGTAGTCTCACGCACCGACCACCAATTTTGACAATATCCTAAGTTCTGTTTGTATCGAGTTTTAGAGGTAATTTATTTTATACAAACTTACACACTGGATGATATAGATAATTTTTGGCGTTGCTGAATCTAGTTATGAATCTTAAATACAAACCTCACCCCGGCTAAAGCCACCCCTCTCCTTAGTAAGGAGAGGGGAAGGGGGTGAGGTGTATTTTGTAAATTCATACTCTCATTCAGCAACACCTAATTTTTTATAGCAAAAAACCTTAAAATCCTAGAAGTTAAGAGTTGCCTTTCATAGCAGCGGTAAGTCTAATGTTTCGCTAGGGCAGTTATGATTGTGGTAAGGATTAACTCTCAAGAAATACATTTTAAAACCCTTATCCAACAAAGCTTTTAGCAAATGAAGAAAAATGTATTCTTTTCATATATTACTAGCGGTGATTTTCACCGCTAGTCGGAGTCTCACATCTTGCACCTGACCGAATAAACCCGTAAAAGGCAAATAAAGAATACATGCTCAAAAATCGCAGATTCAATCTACATTATCTTGCTTTAGCTGGGGTAATTTTCCTCGGTACTATTTTGCGTTTTGGGAATTTAGACTTAAAACCTCTATGGTTAGATGAAATTATTACTGCTGTTTTTAGTTTGGGTAGAAACTTCAATGACTTGCCTTTAAATGTAGTTTTACCTTTAGGAAGCTTACACAATATTTTCACATATCAACCAGGGGTAAGTTGTTCCCAAATCGCTGCAAATGTCGCTACCCAATCTACCCATCCCCCACTCTTTTTTTGCTGGATGTATACTTGGCTGGGATGGATGACTCCTTTGGGAGAAAATTGGGTAATAAAATTGCGATCGCTAGCAGCGGTATCTGGTGTAAGTGCAATTGCAGCTATTTATGGTGTTGGTCGCAGTGCTTTTTCTCAAAGGACGGGATTAGTAGCAGCGCTGCTGATGGCAGTTTCACCTTTTACGGTTTACTTATCTCAAGAAGCGCGACACTATACTTTACCGATGTTGCTGATTACTTTGTCTTTGTTGGGATTAGTGCAAATTCAGCAAGATATTCAAAGACAACAAAAACTTAGAGTGTGGGTTTGGTTGGCATGGATAATTATTAATATTATCGGTATTTATGTTCATTATTTCTGCATTTTAGCTTTCATTGCTGAAATTTCTACTTTGTTTTTGATTCTTTACTGGCATCGAAACAAAATAATCAATCAACGTCAAATATTGCTCTTATTATTTATATCTATTACCACAGTTACAATTAGTTTTGTGCCTTGGTTTTTGGTAATGTTCAGTCATGCTCAACGTAATGAAACTGACTGGATTGGACTTGCAAATTATATTGCCCCTTTCTATCAAACTTTAATAGGTTGGTTGGTAATGTTAATTTTTCTCCCAGTGGAAAATCAACCTTTACCAATTGCCATTACCTCTGGTTTATTAATGGTAATATTTGGTATTTGGTTAGGGAGGCAAGTTTTTAAAGGTTTAAAGCATTTATGGCAAGCATCCCAAACTCATTTAGCTACTTTTACAATCATAAGTTTTTATGGTTTTGTTTTACTAGAATTCCTGATAATTGTTTATTTATTAAACAAAGACATTACAGCCATTCCCCGCTACAATTTTATATACTATCCCAGTGTTTGTATTCTGATTGCTGCTAGTTGCAGTCAAAATAAAAAATCAATATTAACTCTTTTATTTGTTGGTATTTTAAGTTCAGTATTAGTAATTAATAATCTTGGTTTTAAAAAACCTTTTCAACCTGATATAGTTGTCCAAAATATCAACCAAGAACCATCTCTCCCACTGATGGTTATAATGGCATATCGCGATTACCAAGATATAGCTTTAGGTTGGAGTTTTGCTCTCGCATTAGAAAAAATCAGGATGGAAACAGACAAAGAAATTAAAATACCCAATTCCTCTGATTCTCACTTTGCTTTCTTCCCACAATCACCTAATATCCAATCTGTTTGGAAACAGCTTTCTCTACTACCAACACCAAAAGAATCTCAACTGAATTTATGGGTGGTTGCACCAGGAATTAGACGTCGTGAATATCCCCAAAAACTAGCTGTTTCTCCTCGATTAAATTGCACTATAGATACTACTCAACACTACCGCATTGGTGTTCCTTATCAACTTTATCGTTGTGGCGATTTGGGAAAAAGTTAGGAGTTTCGAGTTATCAGTTAGGAGTTAAGAATTAGGAATTAGAAGTTTGAAGTTTGGAGTTAAGAATTAGGAGTTTGGAGTTAAGAATTAGGAGTTTGGAGTTATCAGTTAGGAGTTATCAGTTAGGAGTTTGGAGTTATGAGTTTGGAGTTACAAGTTAGAAGTTAGAAGTTAGGAGTCTGGAGGAAAAGAGTTTGGAATTAGGAATTTGGAGTTAGAAGTTAAGAATTAGGAGTTAAGAGTTTGGAGGAAAGGAGTTAAGAGTTAGGAATTTGGAGGAAAGGAGTTAAGAATTAGGAGTTTGGAGTTAAGAGTTAGGAATTTAGAGTTAAGGAGTTAAGACTTAGGAATTTGGAGGAAAGGAGTTTGGAGGAAAGGAGTTAAGAATTAGGAGTTAGAAGTTACGAGTTTGGAGTTAGAAGTTAAGAATTAGGAGTTAGAAGTTAGGAGTTTGGAGGAAAGGAGTTTGGAATTAGGAGTTAAGAATTAGGAATTTGGAGTTAAGAGTTAAGAGTTTAGAGTTTGGAGTTTAGAGTTTGGAGTTACGAGTTTGGAGTTAAGAATTAGGAGTTACAAGTTAGAAGTTAGAAGTTAGGAGTCTGGAGGAAAGGAGTTTGGAATTAGTAATTTGGAGTTAGAAGTTAAGAATTAGGAGTTAGAAGTTTGGAGGAAAGGAGTTAACAGTTAGGAATTTGGAGGAAAGGAGTTTGGAGGAAAAGAGTTAATTAAGAGTTACGAATTTGGAGTTACGAGTTTGGAGTTAAGAATTAGGAGTTAAGAATTAGTAGTTAAGAATTAGGAATTAGGAATTAGGAGTTAAGAATTAATAGTTAAGAGTTTAGAGTTTAGAGTTTGGAGTTTGGAGTTAGAAGAAAGGAGTTAGAAGTTAAGAGTTAGAAGTTAGAAGTCTGGAGGAAAGGAGTTTGGAATTAGTAATTTGGAGTTAGAAGTTAAGAATTAGGAGTTAGAAGTTTGGAGGAAAGGAGTTTGGAGGAAAAGAGTTAATTAAGAATTAGGAATTTGGAGTTTGGAGGAAAGGAGTTAAGAATTAGGAGTTACAAGTTAGAAGTTAGGAGTCTGGAGGAAAGGAGTTTGGAATTAGTAATTTGGAGTTAGAAGTTAAGAATTAGGAGTTAAGAATTAGGAGTTTGGAGTTAAGAGTTAGGAATTTGGAGTTTGGAGGAAAGGAGTTTGGAGTTAAGAATTAGGAGTTAAGAATTAGTAGTTAAGAATTAGGAATTTGGAGTTAAGAATTAGGAGTTAAGAATTAGGAGTTAAGAATTAGGAGTTAAGAGTTTAGAGTTTAGAGTTTGGAGTTAGAAGAAAGGAGTTAGAAGTTTGGAGTTAGAAGTTTGGAGGAAAGGAGTTAACAGTTAGGAATTTAGAGGAAAGGAGTTTGGAGGAAAGGAGTTAAGAATTAGGAGTTAGAAGTTAAGAGTTTGGAGTTAGAAGAAAGGAGTCTGGAAGAAAGGAGTTTGGAATTAGGAATTTGGAGTTAGAAGTTAAGAATTAGGAGTTAAGAGTTTGGAGGAAAGGAGTTATAAGTTTGGAGGAAAGGAGTTAAGAGTTAAGAATTAGAAGTTTGGAGTTAAGAGTTAGGAATTTGGAGTTTGGAGGAAAGGAGTTAAGAATTAGGAGTTTGGAGTTAAGAATTAGGAGTTAAGAATTAGGAGTTTGGAGTTAGAAGTTAGGAGCTGATTTTCCGCAATAAATCTTTACACAAGAGAGACAAAAAAGGGAGACTTGTCAAAAACAGCAAAAATTAGGTACCAAATCCCGAAATTATTGCGAGTAATTATCAACTATTTCACGAATTTCCGTTATTAGAGGGGTAGTGATTTTTAGTATTTTTTATGCTACTATAAATATGCTATCGTGAGACCCATATTATAACTACCCTAAAGTAAGCACCAAAACAAGAATTTCTTGAAGCATTACTCACCAAAGTGGAAGAAAAATCTTAGTGTCTTGGTGTCTTAGTGACTTAGTGGTTTAGTATTGTTTACTATTCATACACTAAGGGAAGATTTCAATTACCTATTACTCATCAATTTGCCAGGAATCCTTGGTTAAAGACTCATCTAGAATTCTCTTGGGTCGCACAATGACAAGAATACGACCAAGCAAGGGAACTTCCGCTTCAGTCTCAAACCACTGAAAGTCCAATTCTCCAGAATTATCTACCACAAAGTAACTACCAGATTCCCATTGTCTTTGGGCACGGTCAATAACTACCATTACTGGTGTGCTAGCAGTTTGGGTTGGGTTAGGCAGGCGATCGCTATTACACAAAATCACCACTGGATCTTCAGCACTTAACACCACCTGCCAACCAGGCAAAGGAACCCAAGCTTGCTCTCCACTAAATTTGACCATACGAAATGGTTCGATTTCTTCTACCATGGGAGAGGCTTTGAAGTCTTGGGGTGTTAATGGTAACTCACCCACCACTGGTACCAACCGGGGTAATTCTGACTCAGAATCAGGACGGTAGAAGGGTAAAGTTGGTGCAGGACGCTGGGAGACAACAGTAAAATCTGTAAGCAAGCGTTCGATTTGTTCCCTTGCGCTTTGGGTATGAACAAATTTTAAGCCTTTAGCAATCAAACGCGATCGCTCTTGTAAATCAGATTTTTGCCGTGCCAGTTTCCAACATTGATAAGCAACTGCGTCCCCTGGATGGTTAGAAAAACCTTCAGGTAGATTACGCAAATAAGAGAAATCTTTAATAGCTCTGGCGACTTCTCGTGCTTCATCAGCATCAATTTTGTGAATAAAGGCAAGTTCGGCAGCTTTAGCACGTTCTTCTTGGGTAAGGAGACGAAATTCATACAAAATATCGCTTCCCCGGATGCCGTAGTGGGACAGCACTTCTGGTGATACACCTACTTTTTCGATAGAATTGTAAACCTGTGACCCAACAATTACCTGGTTTTGTTGAATTGGCTCAAACCCTGTAGCCTCAAAAATTGCTTGGGGATTGTGACTTGCTTTTTGGAGATAAGCGCAAGCCTGTCCCCATTCTACCCAGTTACCTTGCTTTTGTCTGAGTTTGCGTAGGAGTTCTGTTGCTAGTTCATCATTCACATTATCGTTATCGTTGGGGTTGTCAGAGTTGGGTGGTAGGTCATTCATGATTTTTGAGGTAGCTGCCAATTCAGTTATCAGTTATCAGTAATTACCACTTTTTCTAGGCTGTGTTTGACATATTGGATCAGTTTAACTGTAACTCTAGAGCTATTCTCCAAGGATTCACATATTACCACAGTACTGGGAGAATTTTCAATGGTGTCAATTGTGGCAATTCCCCGGATTTTTGATTGCAAAGTTCCAAGACATTGATCTGTTTCCTTAACGTAAATGTGGTCTAGTAACACATCTGACGATATATGCAGACTAGTACTGCTGCGCAAAAATTAAAAATTAAAAATGCTTACATAGCAGGCTTTTGGGCTGTTTAAAATGGTTGATTTATTTACACCCTGTTGTACTACCCAACTCCTAGAGCATCAAGATAGACCTGACCTTGATTTTCTTTATGGTTCCCTTTGAGAGCCTGAGACTAACAAAAAAACAAATTCAAAAGCCGAGTCAGTATAATATATCTGGCGGAAAGCAAAATGATGAGTTATGACTAAAAAAGACACTTGTCCTGATTTATGATTCCGTAATAACCCTGAAATAGTCCCATGAATATTTATCCGAATTCGATGTTTAAACTACTTACATCTGAATTTAATCCAACCTATAACAATCTATAAATAGGTAACATCAAGCTATTGCTTGTTCGGATATTTATAATAGGGTTTTGTATGGAATATAACAAAAAGGTATAAAGTTTCAAGGAATTATCTTATGGATAATCCCATCCCCGAACTCGATAAAATTCGCCGTCAGCTAATGATTTTAGAAAGACCTAAAAAACCGAAAATTTTAGTGGTTGATGATGAACCAGATAATTTGGATCTACTCTATCGCACCTTCCGGAGGGATTTTAATGTCTTTAAGGCAGAAAGTGGCATTCATGCCCTAGATGTGTTGGCAGCAGAAGGAGAAGTAGCAGTTATTATCTCCGATCAGCGGATGCCAGAAATGAAGGGAACTGAATTTCTGCGTAAGACATTACCTCAGTTTCCAGATACAGTTAGAATTATTCTGACTGGCTTCACTGATATTGAAGACTTGGTAGAAGCGATTAATTCTGGACAAGTTTACAAGTATATTACTAAACCTTGGGACCCGGATGAGTTGAAACAGGTAGTACAAAAAGCTACGGAAACTCACTATTTGCTTAAGCAACGCACGGAAGAACTGCAACGCGCTAATGCTCAAATCGCACTGCTAAGTTTGTTGGTAGAAGTAGCGCAGGAGGGCAAAGATTTAGAAGCTACTTTGAACCAAATTTCTAGGATTTTTGGTGAAGGTTTTGCAGTGGATACCTGTATTTTGCAACTAGTGGAAAATAATAGTCTAATTCCCTCTCAGGGTATCTACAGTAGCCACGGAAATACAGAGAACTGGCTAGCTAAAGATCCACTGATCAAAGAGGCGATCGCTACCCAGCAAATACAAGTAGCAGCAAATATTTCTAAGGATAAGAATCTAGCAACTTTTGCTCATTATAACAATAACAACATACGAGGGCATTTAAGTATTCCTATTCTCCTTGCAGGTAAGGTGTTAGCGATATTGTCTTTACAGTGGGAACAACCCTATACTTTACGAGAAGATGAAGTCAAGTTAATTCATTTATCAGCACAATTGTTAACAGTTGTTCTTACTCATAGTCAAAATTTTCAACTGGTTCATAGTTAATAATCTAACGTTGTTAGTTATTTTATTAGGACTGGTAAAGGGTAAAGGGCAAAAAGAATTAACAGCTTTTTCTTCTTCTTCAACGTATCAAGTTGTACTCAATAAATATCATGATTAATGATAGGTAATTATATGATATAGGAATCCAGTTTTATTTTTGTTGGCGTAGCCTGTGCAGTCTTACGAGAAGCCGCTAACCTGCGGGTAGACACTCCGTGTAAGAGTGCGTCTATGCGCTTATAAAATTACGTATCTGTAGGGTGCGTTATGACTTTAGTCTAACGCACCATGCTGTAAAGACGGCATTGCCCGCAAAAGCAACACAACGACAATTAAGTAATAAGTAATAAGTAATAATTAATAAGTAATAAGTAATGAATAATATAGCGCTTCCTAATCTGCTGAAGTACAAAAGGGCAGGCAAGGATGCCTACCCCACAATAATTTTAGTAATTTCATCTGTACCAGGACTTACGCAACTGGCACATTTACCCTAAAACTGTCACATAGTAGTGATTTATCTATAATGCCTATAAATCAAGGAACATAGAGTTTTATTTCAAATTGAAGTATGTGTGCCAGTTACCATAATTTTGTGACGCTTGCGTAAGTCCTA
>JASJCY010000224.1 GCA_030065825.1 Nostocaceae cyanobacterium
AAGCGACGGGGAGTATCACACGCGATACTCTAGTTGGCACAGGACGAAGCAGAAAACCAGCATCGCAAGGTGTTGGAATCCCCTCCCTCAAAGCGACTGAGCATAGCGAGGTTGCTTAGGGAGGGGAGGATGTCAATTATCTTGATCAGAAAATTTTGTATTTCCCCTTAGGGAATACCAACAAATAAATTATCCCATATTGTGGGGTAGGCATTCTTGCCTGCCCTCACATACAGGCAAGGATGCCTACCCCACTATCAAATAACAGAAACACAACATCCTCTTATCCTATTCCCTATTCCCTATTCCCTATTAAGAGTTCCCTGTGTTTGTTAAGAACTAACTAATTTTTCGGGAAAACACGGACATTACCAGCGATCGCTAATTGTACTCTTGTACCTACTGGTAAAGCTGTGTCAATCATTGTTCGCGCATGTATTTCTTTCCCGGAAGGGGTTTGTAAACAATATTGATATTCCCGTCCTAAAAATCTGCGGGTACGGATGACTGCTGGTGCGTCTGTAGCAGGTTGTAGAATCAAGTCTTCTTGACGAATCATCAATTCTCCGTTTTCATAACTGAAGTCGGCTGGAAGTTCAAAATTACCCACTTCTGTGTTCCAAAAATGACCTTGACGTTGGGCAGGTAGGAAATTCGCTTGAGTGACAAATTCAGCTACGAAGCGAGATGCAGGATGGGAGTAAATTTCTTCAGGAGTGCCGATTTGTTCTAATTTCCCTTGACGCATTACACCGACAATATCCGAAATTGCTAGGGCTTCTTCTTGGTCGTGGGTGACAAAAATTGCTGTGGTTTTCGCAGCTTTGAGAATGTCTCCTATTTCTTCCCGTAAGCGCAACCGTACTTGAATATCTAGATTACTGAGGGGTTCATCCAACAGCATCAGTTTTGGTTGGGGTGCTAAAGCCCTTGCGAGGGCTACTCTTTGTTGTTGACCCCCGGAAAGTTCATAGGGGTAGCGTTTTTCTAAACCTTCGAGTCTGACAAGGGAAATAACCTCGGCTACCCGTTTTTGCACTTGCTGTTTGTTCTGGTTTTTTAACCCAAAGGCAACATTTTCTGCCACAGTCAGATGGGGAAACAAAGCATAATCTTGAAAGACAACACCGATGTCTCGTTTTTCTGCGGGAATGTGAATGGAGGGGGAACAAACTACATTACCATCGATTTCTATTGTTCCCGTTTGCGGTCTCTCAAAACCTGCAATTAGTCGCAGTAGGGTAGTTTTACCGCAACCAGAGGGTCCGAGCAATCCTAATATATCTCCTTGTTGCAAAGTTAGGGATACATCATTGACAGCAGGAGAGGTATTTTCAGCAAACTGCTTGCAGATATTTTTTAACTGTAAAATTACTTGTTCCATAGTTGTAAAAAATAATTAGTCATTTGTCATTTGTCATTGGTCATTGGTCATTTGTCATTGGTCATTTAATTTCGTTGATCTAGTTATCATTTACCCTTTACCCTTTTCTTGATTGAGGAAAAATAAGGTAGAACCCATAGAAACTAACAGCATAGCTAATGAAGCCGCAGCTGCATCGGCAAAATCCACATTTTCTGTTGCTTGCCAAATTTGCACCGCTAGAGTGTTAAAACCAATGGGTGATAACAACATGGTTGCTGGTAATTCTTTAATTGCGGTTAAAAATACCAATACTGCACCACTTAAAACACCAGGTCTCACTAACGGTAAAGTAACTTCTGTTAGTGTTTGCCAAGGTGTTCTACCTAAACTGCGTGCAGACTCTTCTAATTGGGGATTGACTTGTAAAAGGGAACTGCGTATATTTCCCACTGACTGCGGTAAGAATAAGACTAAATATGCAAAAACCAGCATTGGCAAGGTTTGATACAATGCTGGGAGATAATTAGCACCAAAAAAAACTAGGGATAAAGCAATAACAATTCCCGGTAGTCCAAAGCCGAGGTAAGAACAGCGTTCTATAATGGCGGTGGTTTTACTGGGGAAGCGTACAGCTAGAATTGCGATCGGTAATGCGAAAACGGTGGTAACTATAGCGGCTAGTCCAGCTGCCGAAATGGAGTTAAAAATACTGGGTAGTAAGTTGGGAAAGGTGTAGTCTGTATTAAATCCCCGCCATAACCAAAATAGGGTAATACCTACGGGTAGAAATACACCGAGGGTAGCGACGAGGAAACAAAACCCTAAAGCTGGTAGCTTCCAAATTCCCAGTTTGATAATTTTGGGTGGACGCAGGGATGCTGAACCCCGACTATAATATGCTGCACGCGATCGCATCCGATATTCTAGCCATAAAATCACTAGCACTAGGGTTACCAACATCAAAGATAGAACGGCTGCGGAGTTACGATTAAAGCTGGCTTTGTATTGGATAAAAATTGCCCTTGTAAAGGCATCAAACCGCATTAGGGACGGTGTACCGAAGTCCCGCAGGGAATATAAAGCGACTAATAACCCACCAGCAATCAGAGAGGGGTTTAACTGTGGTAAAGTTACCTTAAAAAAGGTTTGTCTGCTGTTATAACCCAAACTACGGGATGCTTCCTCTAGAGATGGATCGATACCCTGTAAACCATTACGTACACTTAAAAGCATATACGGATAGGTAAACAAAGTAATAGCTAAAACGACACCAGTCCAGCCATAAATAGAAGGTAACTCTTCTACCCCCAGAGGTGCCAGCAATAACTGTAAAAAGCTACCCCTTGGTGCTAATGTGGCAATGAGGGTGAAACTGCCCACATAACTGGGAACCGCCAAGGGTAAGGTAGTTATCACAAGCCAAAAACGCCGTCCCGGTAAGTCTGTGCGCACGGTGAGGAATGCTAAAGGTACGGCAATCAGGGCAGAAAAAAATGTAACTAATGCCGCCATCACCGCACTATTAATAAAAATCTCGATATTGCGGGGACGGGAAATTAATTGCCAAAATTCTTCCCCACCAATACCCGTAGCACGGATAACTAAATATATTAAAGGCAGGGCAATGGCAACTGCCACTACCGCTGCTGCTAAAGTTAGAAATAAGGGAGGACGAACTGATTTCAATTCCTACAACACTCCCGCTTGTTGTAGTAATTGTAGGGTTGTTTCCAAATCAGATAATTTTGTTAAATCAATACGGGGTGGATTCAGCTTGTTGAGGGGTATTTGCTTGGATGGAGTGGGGATTCCTCCCACAAGGGGATATTCGTTGGTTGTTTGGGCAAAATAATTTTGGGAATTTTTATTGAGTAGGTAGCCGATTAACTTTTCCACATCAGATTTCTGGTCGGTAGTTTTCATAATCGCCACTCCCGCCACATTAATCATCGAACCCGCATCTTTTTGGGTATAGTGGTTGGCGACAGGAAAATTCGGATTATCTTTGGTGAAGCGATATAAGTAGTAGTTATTCACTAGCCCTAAATGAATTTCTCCCCGTCCCAAAGCATCTACAATCGGTGTATTTTTAGGATAGCTTTTCACACCATTGGCTTTCATTGCCTTTAACCATTCTAGAGTCTTTTGGTTACCCTCTAATAATCGCATTGCCGTAATAAAAGACTGAAATGAACCGTTGGTAGGTGCCCAACCCACTTTATCCCGCCATTTTGGTTGTGTTAAATCCCAGACTGTTTTTGGTAGTTCATTTGCTTTAACTTTATCAACATTGTAGCCAAGGACACGGGCACGTCCAGAAATACCCAGCCAATGTCCTTTAGGAGAACGAAAACGAGAATCTACCTTATTTAACAATGCTGAGGGAATTGGTAGAGTGCGTTGTTTTTGTTCCACAGCACCTAAAGCCCCTGCATCTTGGGCAAAAAACAAATCTACACGGCTTCTGTCCCCTTCTTCCAAAAGTGCGATCGCCAACTCAGATGTACCGCCATAACGCACTTGGATATCCAGGTTTAAATCCTTTTTCGCCTGTTCAATCAACGGACCGATTAGTTTTTCATTTCTACCTGAATAGATAGTAAGGGTTTTTGCTTGGGCACCTGCAGCTAATCCTACTCCCCAACTAAGCATGAACGCCAAAGCACCCGTAGAAAGTTTCTTCAATGGCACCATTTTCACTATTCCAGCCTCCGCTTCCCTTTATAAGGAAGTTTTTGCAACAATTTTCTTATTTCCAACTATTACCATTAACCGCTAAATCTAAGCAATAATTTTTCTCAAAAACTTTATATTCTGTTCAGGGAGATGGGAAGAGTAGGGGCGGGGTTTCCCCGCCCAGGAGATGGGGAGACAAAGCTGTCAACTTTGCGCCTCTTGGGCGCAAGCCGCAGCGCCCCTACAAATTCCTCACTCCTAACTTTTGGGCGCAAGCATAGCGCCCCTACGAACTGTTTTTAAAGGATTTGCACTTCTTGCATCAGCTTGAGGGTAGCTTCTAAATCATTGAGGTTACTCAAGTCGATTTTTTGACTTTGCTTTTTAACTTTGTCCAGGGATTTTAAATTACCCTGGGGTGCAACTCCTGAAATGAGAGGATATTCATAGGTTTTAGTCGCAAAGTAATTTTGAGCTTTGTCGCTGAGCATAAACTCGATAAATTTTTGCGATATATTGGGATTCTTGGCAGTATTGAGGATGGCAATTCCCGCAACATTTACCAAAGAACCAACATCATTGGTAAAGTGGTTCTCAGCTGGCATTTGCGGGTTCTTTGCCTTCATTTTCTCTAAATAGTAGTGGTTGACAAACCCCACAGCAATTTCACCACGAGAAACGGCTTCAACTATGGGTGTATTTTTGGGGTAAACTTTAACATTGTTAGCTTTAATACCTTTTAACCATTGCTTGGCTTTTTCCTCGCCTTCTGCCACTCGCAAGGCTGTGACAAAGGACTGGAATGAACCATTGGTAGGTGCCCAACCAATTTTATCTTTCCATTTGGGGTCGGTAAAATCAAAAATAGAAGATGGTAATTCTTCTGCTTTGACGGAATTGATATTGTAAACAACACTACGTAATCTACCAGTGATTCCTACCCATTTACCTTCTGGGGAACGGTAGGCTTGATCAACTCGATCCAGCAAAGATGTGGGTAATTGTGCTGCTTTACCAGCTTTTTGAATCGCTCCCAATGCACCTGCATCTTGGGCAAAGAATATATCTGCTTTAGTGTTATCACCTTCTTCTAGAATTGCTGATGCTAACTCAGAAGTGCCACCATAGCGAACTTGTACTTTAGCGCCAGTTTCTTGTTCAAATTGTTTAATGATGTCTCCGACAAGTTTTTCGTTACGTCCAGAGTAAATGACAAGTTCTTTCTCTAACGGACCTGTAGTAGCGCTTACAGGGTTGGTTTGTGGTGTTGGTGTTTCGCTGGTAGTTGTGGTTGTATCGGTTCCACAAGCCACTGCTAGGGTGCCACTGGCTGTTGCTAGTCCCACTAAATAAACAAATTTCCGGCGCTTCATACTCTTCTCCAGCAAAATTTATAGATTGTCACTGTTTTTTGATAAAACCTAGAGACAATTGCAATAGATTATTATTAACATGAGAATCTGATATTATCACGTAAAATCACGCAAATTATTTAGAATGCTTAAAGTTTTGCCCAGTGAAGCGGCAAATAAAAGATAGATTTACCATGAAAAAGTTTGTCAATTCTGTTGAAAATAAATATAAATAAGACTTGGGCAATTTATTGATAATTATTGGTATTAAATCAGAAATCTTACTTAAAAGCAACTGGGTGCAATTGCAACAGTTTAGATCCCCGACTTCTATCCTACGGGAGGTTCCGCTAACGCGTCTAAACAGAAGTTGGGGATCTTTTACTCTAGCGCTAGAGTTTTTTTGGGGGTGAAACCATTACCCTAGGGCGTGTTTTCTTTCCTCGCCGTCACCCCATAGACGCAGGCTTTAACCTGTTAGCGAAGCAGCACGAAGTGCGGGTTTTAGGAGATAGACCAACTTTGATAGGTAGAATAATTAACCGCGTTCGCATAGCGTGCGCTCTGCGCTTAGGCACGTTCGCGTTCAGCGTTCCCGCAGGGTAGAGCGCGAAGGAAGAGGGAAAGAAGATTTTGAGAAAAGTTTATTTACCCTGCAAAGTTTCATTGATGGAACACTAGAGTTTTTTAGGGGGTTGTGACCATTACTATAGCGCTAGAGTTTTTAGGGGGTTGTGACCATTACTCTAGCGCTAGAGTTTTTTAGGGGGTGAGACCATTACTTTTACTCTAGCGCTAGAGTTTTTTAGGGGGTGAGACCATTACTTTTACTCTAGCGCTAGAGTTTTTTAGGGGGTGAGACCATTACTATAGCGCTAGAGTTTTTGGGGGGTTGTGACCATTACTATAGCGCTAGAGTTTTTTGGGGGGTTGTGACCATTACTCTAGCGCTAGAGTTTTTGGGGGGTTGTGACCATTACTCTAGCGCTAGAGTTTTTTAATGCAAAGAGGCATTAGACGCGTACCGGAACTTCCTGCAGCCTAACTAATAACTGATAACTGTCAATCACTGGCGTCTGTACCTGAACCTGAAATCTCATTCAAGTCTTTGCCTTCTAGAATAGTTCCGCGAAGATTCGCTCGTTCAAAATTCGCCCCTGAAAGATTCGCTCCTTCAAGATTTGCCCCTGAAAGATTCGCTGCTTTAAAATTTGCTGCTTCAAGATTTGCCTCTGAAAGAATCGCCTTTTCAAGATTCGCCTCTGAAAAATTGATTCCTTCAAGATTCATCCCTGAAAGATTTGCTGCTTTAAGATTTGCTCTTTCAAGATTTGCCTGAAAAATATGCGCCCCTGAAAGATTTGCCTGTGAAAGATTCGCTCGTTCAAGATACACCCCTGAAAGATTTGCCTGAAAAAGATTTGCTCTTGAAATATTTGCCCCTTTCAAATTTGCTCTTGAAATATCTGCCCCTTTCAAATTCGCACTTTTAAGAATCACCCGTCCAAGATTCGCCCCGTAAAGAATCACCCGTCCAAGATTCGCCCGTTCAAGATTAGCCCATTTAAGATTAGCCCCTTTAAGATTAGCTTTGTAAAAATCTTTCAAAACTAAAATACAACCTTGCAAGTCTAAAAAACTCAGGCAATTCAAGCAAAATACCTGATTTAAATCTGTTCTTTGTCCTTGCAACCTAGAAATCCAAGCACCAAAAGCTTCAGGATAATCCCATGCAATTTGAGAAAGATTTTCTGTCACTCTCGCACAAGCATTTAAGACAGCTAACAACGCTTCTTCTGCATTACGTGCTTGTCGGTTTTCTTCCTGAAAATCTGGTCTAGGATTGATGCGTTCCATGGGCATTCCATGACGCAACATAAAACCAATTAAATGGCATAATATCTGTTGCCAATTACTAACATCAGATTTATTCTGCAAATACATTTCATCCACAACAAAATTAAAGAGATATTCATCCATTGCGGATGCACCACATAAAATTGCCCAACGTGTTAAAGCCTCTCGTTCATCCCATCCTTCATCTGGATCTTGTTGACGTTCCTCTAGTTTTTTATAGATAAGTTTTACTTCTCTAACAATGCGTTTTGCCGTCAAATATTCACCAAAACTTTTGTGAGTAAATTCAAAGGTTTTCTCTCCGTCTTTTAATCCACTTTGCCGGAAATAAAAAGCAGTCAACAGCCGAGTTACACCTAATTTTGCTCCTGACTGAAAGATATCTAAAAGCCGCTTTAAACCACTATTGTCACAATGCCTTTCAATTTCTCTGACTGTAGTTGTGCGTCCATCTCCATGCCAAGAAGCTAAAGCAATTTCTTCCAATATCCGCACAAAATCTTTTTCTTGAATTCCCTGGAGTGACGGATGTTGATAACCAGCCCAACCTCGTTCATAAACTGCTTTGAGTAAATCAGCATAAATTACATTTAAGTTGCTTTCTTGAGAAAATTGTACTTCTCCTCGCACATAACTTAATGCCACTAAATAATTCAGCAAAGGTTGAGAAGTAATTTCTGTAAGCTTACCTTTATCTAACTCTGACGGTAATTCTTTATAACCTCGACCGCTAGCTTTCCCATAAAGCTGCCACCACAACTGTCTTTTATCTGATTTCAACAAGTTTTGATTATCAATGTAATTCTCTGTTTCTTTCTCAGCATCATTCACAAAATACGGCAAGATATGTAGAATTTGCTGTGATTTGCGAAACTCATTGTTATTGGCTTGCACCACCAATTCCCGACCACTAACTAAGACCTGTAAACGAGTTTCACGCAGATTAAATCTGTCTACTTTTTTCTGCACTTCCCGGACAAATTGTTGTGCTACCTCCGTGGCTGCTTTGCCCTGCATAGCTAACTCATCCAAGCCATCAAAGATAATTAATAACCTAGAATTACTATCATCTACTTCCAGAGGATTATGGCGGAGAAAACCATCTAAACGTACAAATTTTCCCACTGCATCAACTAAGTCTTCCCCAGACTCAAAATGATGTAAAGGGATAAATAAAACCCTAATTTTTCCCCTTTTTGCCTGCCTTGCTGCAAACATCTTAGTAAAAGAAGATTTACCACTTCCTGGTCCTCCACTCAGAACCCGGATAGCATCATTACGTTCGCTTTTATCTAACCATGCTTCCAGTTCAGTTTCTAATTCAATAATTACCCTTTCTTCTTTTTTATCTGTAATTATTCGGCGTTCAAAATCATCATCTTTTTCACCTTCCACCCTACACTTATAATAGGCACACAAAGGAACATAAACCTGCTTCAGACCAAAAGCCTCTAAAAACATTGGTTCCTCAACCTGTTTTTGTAGCCATGCTAAATAGCGCTGCCAAGATTGTTCCCGTTCATTTGCTTGAGTAAAGGGAGTATCTATTTCCTCTTTTAAAATGGCATATTTATCAGCATGTTTTGCCCACTCCTCATGTAAAGCGTAAACAAAATAAGTAGGCAGACGATGACTAATTGTTTCTGCTTGTGCGGGAGGAATTCCAAAACTTTCCAACCATTGAGCAAAGGGAATTTTAATTTCTTTGACAATTGGCAAATTTTGAGGATGACGAAAAAAATCCTGGTCAATACATAATTCTAAACTTTCCAAAGAAAGGTTCAGACGATAATCACAAATAGTGTTAATGTCTTCAATATTTGGTTTTTTAATTAATAACTCTTGATTACCCTCCAGCAAACTCACCATTGCTTGAACCAAAGAACGGTAAATCAGCAACCAGGCAATTTCCTCCGGTTTCGTCGCCAAACCCAGTGCAGCAGAAGCATCTACAACATCGGTAGCCACACTATCCCACTTACCCAAAGCAGTGTCTATGGCAGCTTTTCCTAGAGACTTGAAAAGTTCTTTAAAATCCGCCTGAATCGATTTATTCCACATCGAAACAGGCTTTGTCACCGTTAATCCAGAACCACTGCTCATAGTTTTTCCGAGATAAATGCTGCTTTTAATACTTACTTAATTGTATTTCAGCGGCTAATTTTCAGTAATGTCACGGGAAAATTGGCAAATCCAGATTTTTTAATCCTGTGGAAGTGAGCGATGCTGCAAAGCAGGGGCACGGCGTCAGCAAGATTGTTCTATAAACCGAAAAATTATGGATGCCGTGCCCCTACCCAACTATGGATATTTTTTTTATTGGGACTTCCTATTAAACCACCGCAATACACTCAATCTCTACCAACACATTTTTAGGTAAACGGGACACCTCAACACATGCCCTTGCTGGTGCAGTTGCTTCATCAAAATATTTAGCATAAACCGTATTCACAGCGGCAAAATCATTCATATCCGCCAAAAACACAGAAGTTTTCACCACATTGGCAAAACTGGCTCCAGCTTCCGTTAAAATTGCCTCCAGATTCTTCATTACCTGTTCAGTCTGCTTTGCCACATCATCAGTGTAGAGAACATCACCCAATCGGGGGTCAATGGCAATTTGTCCAGCCACAAACAGCATTTGTCCAGAAGCCATAATAGCTTGATTATAAGGTCCAACTGGTGCTGGTGCTTTATCAGTACGGATTACTTGACGAGTCATAGATATTTGTGTTGATAGTGCTTCTTGGTTGCCGAATTCCATCTCAGTAGAGTTCGGATTGTAAACTTCTCCATCAGGCATTATCGCACCAGTCAGGTCTGCA
The DNA here is from genome assembly GCA_030065825.1 of Nostocaceae cyanobacterium. Classification (GTDB taxonomy): domain Bacteria; phylum Cyanobacteriota; class Cyanobacteriia; order Cyanobacteriales; family Nostocaceae; genus JASJCY01. The sequence continues at coordinate 10,077 of JASJCY010000224.1, forward strand.
TCTTCAAAGCTGGTTCCGTAAATATTTGCACCCGTTAAATCTACCTTCCTCAAATTTGTCCCATTGAGATTTGCGTTGATTAAATTTGTATTAGCAAGAAATGCTCTTTCTAAATTCGCTGCTTGCAATGTAGCTCGTCTTAAATTACTTTCCCCTAGAGACACCCCAACTAAATCCGCATCAGCTAAATTTGCCCATGATAAATTACATTTATTGAGAATTGCTCCCCGAAATTTAGCTTTTTGGAGATTAGCCTCGTAAAGGGATGCACTACTGAGGTCTGACTGAAACAGGTTTACTCTAATTAACTCTGCCCAATTCAGATTTGCGCTGTTTAAATTTGCGTAACTTATATCCGCATCACTTAGGTCTGCCAAATTAAAAGATACAGAAGAAGCCTTTATCCTACTTAAATTTGAATTTATCAGGGATGTTCTACTGAATACAGTATTACTCAAATCAGCTTTAGTTAGAATTACATCACTCAAATCTGCCCCAATCAACTTTGAATAGGATAAGTCTATCCCACTCAAGTCTGCCCCTTTAAGGTCAACACCTCTAAGATTTAGACTACGAAAATCCCGTTGACCTTCTGCATACTTTTCTAAGAGTTCCTCAGCGTCCATCATGCACCATTGAATACCATTGACCCAGTATAATCAAGTAATTATTAGAGTCACCAGTATCCAATTTTTCTTACTGTCTACCCTGGGGAAAGTCACAGTCTGTCTTTGTTTTTACAGCATTTTTCATATATTTGAAGAATATCTGTTTGTTACATCTGTTATAGGGGTTTAGCAATTCTCAGTAATGTTAACTTCAGGTAGAAATGGTTTGACCCTTGGCTTTCACACCCACCCTGAAATCAATTTCAGGGCTAATAAACGAAGTCTACTGAAGTAGACTAAAGAATTTTTAACACTCCTTGCGGGAAGTCCCCCGGTGAAGTCTTCGGAACCGGGGGATGAGAGCAAGGGCAGAGACTTGAACTCATAACGAATATATGGGAAGATATTCATGGTCGTTGACCCACCCGACTGACTAAGAGGCCAC
>JASJCY010000225.1 GCA_030065825.1 Nostocaceae cyanobacterium
CGTAGACGCGGAGCGGCTTCTCGGAGAGTGAAGCCTCCCGACCGTCGTCTACCCCCCGTTGTAGCGACTGCGGGGCATCCTTGCCTGCCCTTTTGTACTTCAGCAGATTAGGAAGCGCTATATTATTTATTACTTATTATTTATTATTTATTACTTATTACTTATATTTATTATTTATTACTTATTATTTATTACTTATTACTTATTACTTATATTTATGTTCCCGACTAAAACTTTACATCAATTTATGCTTCCCACTAAAACGTACCACGGTTTGTTTATCGGTTTAGTGACCCTAGATTTAATTTACTTGGCTGATTCTCCCCCTGAAAATAATCAGAAAATGGTCGCTAAAGATTATACTGTTACAGTAGGCGGTCCCGCTACCAATGCTGCCATTGCTTTTCGACATTTAGGTAATAGAGACGCCATTAATAGTGTTTCTACAGTCATGGGTGTAGTAGGTTCTCACCAAATCACCCAATTAATCAAAGGGGATTTAGCAAATTACCAAGTAACGATTAATGACCTGGAACCCAGCACCGTAAATCCACCCCCAGTTTCTTCTATTGTTGTGACTAAAGCTACTGGTGAACGAGCGGTAATTTCCATTAATGCTGTCAAAACTCAGGCAAAAACCACATCTATTTCCAGAGATATTTTAGAGGATGTAGATATTATACTAATTGATGGACATCAAATGGCGGTTAGCCAAAGAATTGCTCAAATGGCAAAAGCCAAACAAATACCTATAGTCATTGATGGTGGTAGCTGGAAACCAGGTTTTGAGGAAATCTTGCCTTTTGTGGACTATGCTATTTGTTCTGCTAATTTTTATCCCCCTAACTGCTATACTACTAATGAGGTTTTTGCCTATCTCAGTAGCTTTAATATTCCCCACATCGCTATTACTCAGGGGGAAAAACCCATTAGATACAACAATCGTGGTCAAATCGGCACAGTAGATGTACAGACTATCCAGGCTGTTGATACACTAGGAGCAGGTGATATCTTTCACGGTGCTTTTTGTCACTACATTTTGCGGGAAAATTTTCTCGATGCACTGGCATCAGCAGGGAAAATAGCTGCTTTTTCTTGTCGATTTTTTGGTACCCGTCACTGGATGCAATACTCTCTTTGATAGTAACAATACTTGAATTACTAATGCCAGACTTACAACAAATTCTAGAACTAACTCGTACCATTGCTTGGGGAGCAGCAGATGTATTACGGTCTTACTATCGGGGAGAAGGGGAGAACAATTTAGCAGTTGCATACAAACAGGATGATCCTGTGACTTCAGCGGATCTAGCCGTAAATCATTATATCTTGTCAAAGCTACAAGCAAATCTGGGCAAGGAAGATTTTACCTATATTAGCGAAGAAACCTATAAAGAAGAACAAGCAAAACAAGTCAGTTCCAAATTAACCTGGATTATTGATCCTCTAGATGGAACACGGGACTTTCTGGAGAAAACTGGAGAATATGCCATTCACATTGCCTTAGTGGAGGAAAAACGCCCTATATTAGCAGTAGTTGCAGTTCCTGAAGCCGAAAAGTTGTATTATGCTATTAAAGGCGCTGGTGCATTTGTTGAAACCCGCAATGGGGAAACTAGACCCGTGCAAGTATCTGCAAACAAACCTGTAGAAGATTTAACTGTAGTCGTTAGTCGTTCCCACCGTAATCAACGCTTAGATTATTTAATGCAAAATCTGCCCTGTCAAAATCAGAAAGCAGTGGGTAGTGTAGGTTGTAAAATTTCTACTATTGTTGAACAACAGGCAGATGTTTATATTTCCCTCTCTGGTAAATCTGCACCCAAAGATTGGGATATGGCTGCACCTGAATTAATTTTAACAGAAGCTGGTGGTAAATTCACGCATTTTGATGGTGCCCCATTGCTCTATAACACTGGAGATATTAGTCAATGGGGTGGTTTAATCGCTAGTAATGGTCAGTTCCATGAGGTACTGTGTCAGCAAGCCCAAAGAATTTTATCACAATGGGAGCAGGTATAATAATTGATCTGGCATTGCGAAATCAAAGTATGAATACTGTGATTAGAGTTCTTGGTTAACTACCATTATCCGTCGTAACCCCCAATATTGGGGATTGGGGGGCAAAATCGTATCTGTAATCATTAGCGCCCAATTATATATTCTCTGATTTGGAAGTTCTTGACAACCCTGTTCTAGCCAGGAAAACCATATTGGGAGAGTTTGAGAGTTTAGTCATTATTTTTGGCTTTTGATTGACGGTGGTGTGATCTGTTACTACAGATAGGTGTTAGATAAGAATATAATGTTTAATGGTAAATTTGTAGTATAATAATTTTTGAATGAGTAATAGCAAAAAAGTGCTGATACTGGAAATGTAGTTGCTAAAGTTACGAAAAACCTTAGCGATGATGTCTGTATTTGAAGTATATGCTATACTACGAAAATAAGAAGTATTTTCGGTTGAGTAATCCTTTTGCACAAGATAGGAAAGCGTCTCTCCGAATCTAACTCTCTACAGTATCTGACCTCGGAGACACCCTATGTCAATTTATGTCGGTAACCTGTCATACCAGGTTACAGAAGAAGAATTAAAAAAAGTATTTGAAGAATACGGTCAAGTAAATCGCACTCAAGTGCCAGTTGATCGTCAAACAGGTCGTTCCCGTGGCTTTGGATTTGTTGAAATGGAGACAGAAACGGAAGAAGCAAACGCGATCGAACAACTCGATGGTGCTGAGTGGATGGGTCGTGATATAAAGGTTAATAAAGCTAGACCCCGTCAAGAAAAAAGCTATTCTTCAGGTGGTGGTTGGGGTAGCCGTAATCACAATCGCCGTTATTAAGTTTTAACGGAAAACTTAAGTTTGAGAGCATGATTAAATCGTGAAATTCTTTTTTAAACTTACTTAAACTTGTGCAATTTAAGTAAATTTTTATCCCTTGCTTAACAGGCTTTGTACATATATACTTGAATTAATGCCGAAAACCAAGGCTTTAATCAATGTATCTGGTTTGTAAACCACAGTCGATTCAAAACTGGCAAGCCTGTAAAAAGGTCAAACGGGAGTCCACGGTTTGTTAAATTTGCTGAAAATAATGGATGAACAATGACTAAAAGCTTCAGAAAGACTTTGTTATAATAGGGTGGGCTACACCCAAATTTACGCTTGTGGACTGTTGGAGCCGACTCCCTTGGTGAGCTAGCGCGTTGGCGGGTTTCCCGACTTAAAGCGACTGGCGTAGAAGCAAGAAACAGACCCTCTAAAGTTTTCTTTAGTTGAATGACTAGATTTGCATAAGTTTAGTCAAGTTTTGTGTAGCACTGTCCAGCAGAAGAAAGCAAGGACTTAACCTAATTGACTGGCAAATCTTTTTGATGTAGGTTGGGTTGTAGCTTGCTTCCCCGGAGGGGTAGCATGTAGACGCGGTAGACAGGTCATGGCTTCTCGTATGCGTAAGCATTGCCGTAGGCTAGAAGTGCGGCTAAGGTATACTCATTTTAACGGCAGTCGCTTCAACCGGGGAAACCCCGGCAACGCGCTGCCTCACCTAGGTAAGTGTCGAAACCCCGCAAGGGAAAAACCAGGAACCCTAAGAAGTGATTCTTAGGAAGCCTACACCATAATCTTTGGTTTGGTGTAGGAGGATGTCACAGTTTTCGATAATGTATCCACGTTAGGAGGAATAAGAATGACACAAGTGGTTTTAGGAGAAAACGAAGGAATTGATTCCGCTTTGCGGAGATTTAAGCGTCAAGTTTCTCAAGCAGGAATTTTCCAAGATATGAGAAAAAAGCGCCACTTTGAAACTCCAATAGAAAAAGAAAAGCGCAAACTTGTTGCTAGACGTAAACAACGTCGCAGACAACATTCTCGCTACAGTTGAATTTTCCCTTGGTTAAAAGCCAGAGAAATTCTCAGTTGATGCTATACGAGGCTAAAGTCACCGTGCTAGCCTCCGTTTATGCTTAAAAGCAAACAAACTTAAGTAGTGGGACAAAATTAATATTGACTGTTGAGACTAGGGAATAGGAAACAGGGAAGTCTTAACAGTAAGACATTGAGGGTTTTTAGATTTCTTAACTCAATGAACAAAATTTATGTCCATTTACTTAGTTGCTTCCTTACGGTGTTAGTTCTCTACAGTAAACTCCTACACCATTACGCTGTTAAATTTAGGAGATAATTGGTAATAGATAATCGGTAATATTTATTATTACCAATTATCCATAAATATCAATCCCAATTGTAGTTAAATTTCAGCAACAGCTCTTTCAATTAATCGCCGCGCTAAGGTTTGTGTACCTGTATGTTCGTAGTAATTGGTTGACATGTCCAAGAATGCGGCAAGGTAGTCCAGCTTATCATCGGAAATATCGACAAAATTTTGTAGATTGTGAACTACCTTTTGTCGTGTTAAATCGTGGGAACTAACCAAACCACTCATCCAACCTTTAACTGAATTGAAACTTTCACCAATAAAATCCAGTTTTCCACCAGCATCTTCACCTGGAATTGCATCTTGAATGTTTTGGAAAGTAGAGTTGCCCTCTAACTCTTGGGGATTAGTTTGACTAATCATAGACATGGTTTTGCTGATGAAATCTGGACCAAGGGGTATCAAACCATCAACACAAACCAATGCAACCATACGCATTAGGGATTCTCCACTATACTCACCCAAAGAAGCAACAAAATCCCCAATGCTATCTCCAGGTATACCATTAATTTGGCAAAAAGCAACCAACTCAGTCACTAATTTCAGGCATAAATCGATAGTTTGTGCCTTATCTGCTTTAGGGGTAATGTTGCTGAGAAAACCCAAAAATGAAACCTTCTCGCCTATTTTATTTGCTAAAGCTGCTGCACCCAAAGCTTTATCTGTATTATCAACAGTTTGGTAAAGCCACATAGCTCTTTGGTAGCCTTGGGAACGGTCGTTGTAGAGATAAATAGCGCGTTCACCAATAGCTTGGATTAAATCTTCATCGGTTTCTCCTGTGACAGTTTTAATGGTATTCACAAAACCAACCACATTTTCCCATTCACCGGGAACTACAAAATCCAATGCATTTAACATCTTTGTAGTTAAGTTGTTAGTTGGTAATTCATCAACCAACTCAAAAATTGCTTTACTCACAATTATCTCCTAATCAATTTATTACTTCAGTCTTGCTAAACCACTAAGGTTAAATTTTGAAATCCAAGCTTCGCGATCGCTAGCTGTGAATGAAGGAGAACGAGAAATTACTTTCACTTGGTAGCGATCATTAACTAGCACCGCAGTTTGGGTATTACCAACTTTTACAGCAGGATAACCAGCAATTTTTTCATTGCTATTGCTAAATTTGGCTGCTGCTCCAGGTATGCTGGTAGTATCAGATATACTTAGCATAGCTGCATCTTTACCCTCTTTTTTCAACTTGGCTTCAGCAAAACCCTTTTTCTCTTGGGTAAAGACGCGCTGATAACCATCCCCAGCACCAGGGAAAAACTTATTAAACTCGCTACCTTGGGTTGCATCCTTAGAAACAGCTTGACCTCTTTTTTGACGGCTACTTTCTTGTTGTGCTTGGTCAAATCGTCCGGGTGCTTGTGTGGCACATGCGGTGGTCAGTAATAACACTGACAATAACACAGCTGCTAAAATTCTACGCCAACGCTTAAAAAACATAATTTTGCTCCTAGTTTATACTTAACCTTATTGGCAATTATCCAAGCTAGTGTGTATTTATCTCTGAGAAATTTACTTTTTTATCGTAATTGCCAGAACATCCCCTGTTTCCAGTAGTCCACCAAGCGAAGTTTATACCAATTTGCATTCAGAACTGTAATCAACGAAATTCCCATTTCCAACTCCACCAATCCCAAATATCGATTTTGAGAGTTACGTTTTAGAACGCGGATTGGTATTAGTCCTCTTCTCCCCCTATTTCCCCTAATTTCCCTACTTTCCCTACTTTCCCTAACCCATCAATTTGGGTACGGTCGAATATTAGTCCCTAGTCCCCATTTTACTTGCGGTAAGCGATCGCAGCGTAAAAGGGATCTCCGACCGGAACACCTAACCATTGGAAGAAATTAGGAACATCGGACTGACGAATAATTACTTCTGGAGGAGTAAACCCCACAGATGAATTAAAGTAGCCTTTGACTAAATCAACTCTAGCCCCCTCAGAACTATCTCGCCATACTTGAATGGCTTTTTGAAAGAACATGCGGTTAGAAAAGCTAATAATTGCCACTCCACCTGGTTTGAGAATGCGGAGAATTTCGGAAAATATTGCCTCTGGATATTGCAAATATTGCACAGAAACGCAGTTGAGAACAGCATCAAAATCTGCATCCGCAAGGGGTAATTGAGGATTTTCGTTAAGATTTTGGACAAAGTAGTTGTCTAATTGAGGATTGCGTGCTAGTTCTTCAGCATTTAATCCATGTCCTTCCACATGGGAAAACTCTATTTCCTCCGGTAAATGGGACACCCAACTGCTCATCATATCTAAAATGCGGGTGTTGGGTTGTAGACGTTCCCGATACAAGTCTGTTAACTGTTGAATAAAGCCTTCATCCACATGGGTGACAAAGCGGGGGTAGGCATAAAATTGCTTATCGTCTGTATCGTCTAGCTTCGTGCGTTGATTTGGTCGCAGTTGCATAAAAGTCTGGTGAGGAAAATTGTGGCTCTTGCGTACTTAACGTGCTAAAACTTTAGACAAGATAGTTGTCTGCTCATTCAGATTGCTAGTACCTAACTTGGGTAATAATTTAAAGTATACCGGAAAGGCTCTCTTATCCCAAACGACACTAACCATAAATAAATTTACTAAACGTCCAATTGGTACGGTCAATTACTACATAAATTATTATTTGGGAGATGAAGTTTATTTTTCACCATGCACTAACAATCGGAAACCAAATTTTCTCAACTGAGAGGTTTGGTAATGACAAAAATCTCTGTATTCTCTTTCTTCTGCTTTTAAATACAATTAATTGGAATTGGTAGAGCTGTAAGTAAGGCTTCCAAACTAACTTTTTTAATTGATTGCAACAGGATAATCAAAATTTTGAGAAAGATATAATCGGCAAGAGTAAATTTACTTTTGAAGTGTGTTTGGTATAATTTTGGCAGCATTATCAATCTTATTGGTATTATTGACAAAAAAAGACCTATTTTTTCGGCTTTACTGATTTGAAGTATGAAATTGGTTTTTTGGCTATCAAAAACTCTTGTTCCAGACGCGTTAGCGTAAAGCCTACGGCATAGCTTTGCTTACCGCGAAGCGTGTCGCTGTGCGACTCAGCTCCTCTGAGGGAGGCAATTTCGCGTCTGGAACATCTCGATTCATACCGCGATTCAGCAACGCCATTTTTTCTTACCATAAATTGCTACACAGTTTATATCATAAACTTTTTGTGACTATTTTGTCGCCCCGTTAGATAAACCTAAATCAGTATCTTCTCCCCTGATTGACTGACAAATCTTTTTAATGTAGCTTGGGTTACTCTGCTCAAAGCCGCACTCAAAGAGAAGCCATGACCTGTCTTGCGCGTCTACATGCTACCCCTCCGGGGAAGCAAGCTACAACCCAACAACCGCAACCGATTGCGTTGGGTGGAGGGGCTAGGAAATTTCAACACTTCCAAGACTTTTGTCAGTCAACCAGGGTGCCGTACTCTCGCCGATAATATACCTTACATATACTTAAATTTTTCAACAATCAAAGTATGATTCCTATATTAAGTTTATCGGTGTAAAGAGAAACCGTGTTTTTCATTAACTAAGGAAAATAATATTCGATACTTTACCCACCCCAAATTTGGTTTTTTTAATCTTAACATTTACTTTATAAAAAACCTCTGAATCTGAATAATTATCAACTGCATCAGTTGTTTCAGGGCACAACTAATAGCTATTAAAGCAAAAATAAAACTAATAAGATTAATTGCCATTGATAGGAGGAAAAATGCATAACCCATATTTCTCTCCACATTTCTCAAAACCTGATAAAAACTAGATTTATGGGTTTCGCACCGTGCCAAAATTATTATTCAGCAAAAAAGCTCGAAACATACTCTAGGTAAAGATTACGAAATAGACAATGTGGAAACCCCCACTGAGTCCTTTGGACAGGCTACGCGAACGTGAACGCAAATCTTGTGAGAAATGCGGAATAAGTTATTTGCACTTGTAGCTATTTGTCAAAGGAGAGGTTTTCTCAAAATAATTAACTTATTTCCATTCAATATTAATCAACATCTTTTTTGTTTAGGGAAATAATTATGTCAAAAGAACGAAATACAACAACGGCACAAGATTATGCTGAACTAATTAGAGCCATCACTCCAATTTTCCTAGCTTTTATGGGCGGATTAATAGGTATTTTTGCCTTATTACTATCTAGTGATGGTGGAGATAATAAATTAACATCTGCAATGGGACTCGCAGGAACAGCTATTGCTGGAGCATCTGGTTTAGCACAATCAAGTCAATCTCAAGAAAATTCAAACCAAGCTGAAGACAAAAATGATGCCAAAAATATCGAACCTTGAAATCATAACTAGGTTAGGATTTACCCAATTGGCTCCCTTATTTCCCTTGTAATAAGGGATTTATCCTTTATTTTCGACACTCTTCCTGCCCACTAATTTCCTTAATTTCAACCTTTTCCTGTGACAGTTTAGTAAGTCCTGTAGGTAAGACTTTATTGGGTGCATATATCTACTTTTAAATCATTTACTTAGCCTTTTTATTAACACACATCTTGCACCTGGGCTAAAAACCGGGTTTATTGCAAATCTCTCAGTCTCAAAACGTTAATTTTTCGTTTATAAACCCGGTTTTTTTGGTCTTGTTGAGAATGGTGCAAGATATGAGTTAATACTAACTAATCATCATTTTTTTAAATTAATCTCAAAATAACTATGATTAGTAAGAGGTTATTTATAAATAAAAGCGTTCATACCAAAGAAACCGGATTTCTATAGGTTGAGAAGCGAGAATTTGAGTATGTATGCTAAAAGAAACCCGGTTTCTAGACCCTCACGGGAGTTTTATATATCGGTTTTGGGTTGGGTGCAATACAGACTTAACCTCACCCCGGCTAAAGCCACCCCTCTCCCATTGGGAGAGGGGTGAGGTTTTATTGTGTACCTTACTCAACCGAAAACTGCTATATTTATTTTATAAACACCCTCTAAGATGTTGTGTTTTTAATTTGTATTACAGGACAGCCACCCGATGCCTACCCCACAATAGCAAAATTTAATATGTAATTTAAATGCGCTTTAACTTACACTACTTACTAACCTCAAAGTCTGAATCTAGCATTTTTCTATTGAATTAGGTACAATTAAGATTATCGTTGTAGAATGGATATCCTTGTACGTCCTTCTGTAATCTCCAGACAGGTGCAAGATATCAGGATTCTAAACAACTTACAATCCCAAATCGACCGCAATTCGATGGGCACAGGCAAACCCCGAAAACGCCACCGCATTTAAACCCTGTCCAGGAAAAGTACTATCCCCCACACAATAAAGTCCAGGAATTCCCGTGCGATTAAATGGCATTCCCAATAACCCCCGCAACTTGTAACGAGGAATTGGTCCATATGTACCATCTACACGTCCTAAAAAGCGGCGATGGGTTTTCGGTGTCCCTACCTCCAAATAATTCAACCCCCCATCTAACCCCGGAAAAATCTTTTCTAATCTCTCAATTATCCCTCTAGCAGCTTCTTCCTTCTTGTTTTCGTACTCCCTAGGAGAAAGTCCTTGCCAATCATGAATCCAGTGGGGAGTGAACGAGTGAATGATATGATATCCTCCTGGTGCTAAATCTGGATCTAACAAAGTGGGGATTGACACAAAAATTGTCCCTTCTGGTTCTGCCATTTTTTCCCACTCTTCTAGCAAAATATGGTGACATTCCGTTCCCTCTGGTAACACATTCGCTTTCACTCCCATATGCAAACTCAAAAAACTAGGGGACTTTTGATAGCGTTGCTGCCATTTTTTCTCAGCAATTGGCATCTCCTCTGGTGGCAGTAATTTTTCAAATGTGTCCCAACGAGTGGCATTAGAGACAATCCGCTTGCCATAGTACACCCTACCATCTGCTAGTTTAACCCCTACAGCCCTTCCCTTATCCCTCAAAATTCTGCTCACCCTTGCTTGGTATTCAATTTTACCGCCAACTTTTTCTAATCCCTCCACCAATTTTTGAGCAATTTGTCCCACACCACCTTTGGGATAGTTAACTCCCCCATAATGCCTGTCAGAAAACACCATTCCCGCATTAATCATTGGTGTCATAGCTGCTGGTACAACTGACCAGCAATAACACTCCATATCAATAAATTTCAATAGCAAGGGGTCTTTGATGTAACGTTTTACCACATCCCCAACATTTTGCGGTAGATACTTCACCAAACCCAGACAAGCTAAGGGATGCTGGAAAAACATCCGCAGCAAATACCGGGGTTCTTCTAGGGATAACAGTTCCATACTGTTGAGGCAGTTAAATACTTGCCAACACTTGTCATAAAAGCAACGTATTCCTCTCTTTTCATCGGGAAAATACGCAGTTAAATTCTCCAAAAACTTCTCATAAATCCTGTCTACTTTTAGGTCTAAACCGTTGGGTAGATGATAATGAATTTGTACAGGGTCGGGTATAGTTTCTAAACTCACATTTACTGCTTCTAAGGCACGGGTAAGTAAATTAGTACTGCCTTGACTACCAAACCCAAAAATCATCGACGCACCAACATCAAAGCGATAACCATGAGAGTCAAAATAGCCAGCGCTACCACCAGGAATTAGATAGCTCTCCAACACCAACACTTTAGCACCCTTAGCTGCCAATTGAGTTGCACTCACCAATCCCCCAATGCCAGATCCAATTACAATTACATCAAAAGCGCTATTGTCAATTGAGGAATGGGGACTAGGATTTTCAGCCATGGAGTTTACCAAATTCCAAATACTTACTCAGGGAAATTATTGTATATTTAACAACTTGTACTCCTACGCGATAACCATGAGGCATAGCCTCCAAGCCCTAGTTACCAGCGTCACGCTGGTAACTAGAACATAGGGACATCTGGCTCTTCTTGAGAATGGTGCAAGTTGTTAGTTACTGCTGATAACTTGCACCAATGTCATTTAGCCAACCAACCCACCTTGAAATAAATTTCAAGGAACCTACAGACAAAGCAC
>JASJCY010000226.1 GCA_030065825.1 Nostocaceae cyanobacterium
ATTAATCAATTAAATATAGATAAAAAAGGCTACTACGGCAAGAAAGGCTATTACTGCAACTCTGGTACTCCTCAAACCGCAGTAAATGCTCAAGGTCAAAGCCAAACCGCTGCTGTTGGTGGTGCATTTAACACCGTTGCTCAAGTTGGTTCCCAAGCTAGTAAAATCGCTCAAGCTAACATTTGCCATTAAGCATTTGTTTTTAAACTCAAATTAGTAGCGTTGCCTAACATAGCACAAAATTCTGCCTTAAATATATATTTTGGCAACGCTGATTTTTCTGAGATTATAGAACACATAAAACACAATACACAACACACACAATTAATCAGGTTTAAAATTATGTTCAACAAGTCTTTTACTTTCGGTTTATTGGCTGCTGGTTTAATGATTGCTCCTGGTGCAGCATTTGCTCAACAAACTGCAATTTCTGAACAAGATCAAAATCAAACAGCTGTGGTCGGTGGTGCTTATAATACAGTTGTTCAACATGGCGTACAGTCAGGCAAAATTAATCAATACATATTAGATGAAAAGGGCTACAGCTGCAAATCTATTACTCCTCAAACCGCAGTCAATGCTCAAAATCAAAACCAAACCGCTGTTGTTGGTGGCAAATTTAATACCGTTGCTCAACTTGGTAATCAAACTAGTAAAATTGCTCAGACTAATATTTGCCATTAAGTATCTGTTTTCAGACTAAAGTTAGTACCATTGGCTAGCTTAAATATCAATTTTGGCAAGGCTGATTTTTCTAAATTACAACAGACAACACACAAAATTAGGTTAAGCAAGATGTTTAAAATTAGCTATACCTTTGGTTTGATAGCTACCGCTTTAATTATAGCTCCTGCTGCTGCTTTTGCAGAACAAACTGGGGTGATACGACAGGAAATTAATCAAACCACTGTGGTTGAAGGTAAAGGTAATACAGTTGTTCAAAGTGGCTCCCAATTTAACAACCATAACCAAATCAATTTAGGAAATCGTTACTGTAAGAATCCCCAGGTACAAGCCACTATTCAAAAGCTTAACCAACTAGCTGTAGTTAGTGGTGAATTAAATACCGTTGCTCAAGTTGGTAATCAGTCTAGCCAAAGCAATCAAGTAAATGTAAATCAAAGTAAATACTGTCCGTAAACAAATCACCCATCGGCAGTAATTTCAATGATTTTGCATTAAATTTACCGATTATTTTCAAAACAATCGGTTATGTTTTTTTCAATAAGGATTCCAGCCATGCCTGTTAAAAAGTTTTGTTCGATTATGGCAATTTCTGCTTTGATTTTTGTCCCGTTAGAAATTGCCTCTGCTGGAGAAGTTAATGTCAGAAACGGTGGTAGTAGCGTCATCATTAAAGATGGCGCAATTGATGTCAAAAATGGTTCGCAAAGAATCTATGTTCCTCGGAGATTAAGTAATTATCAAAGACGTTGGAGACGTCTGAATCAAAATAGATTTCGCCGTTTTGGAAACCAACGAGGATGCAGAAGTAGTAATTCTACTTATCGAATTACTCAAAGAAGTCGTTCTGGTATTAATCGTTCTTACAGTTCCACACAAACAACAATATGTAGTAGATAGTTGACAAGGAGATTCACAAATGAAATTGAAATTACTGTCTTTGACTCTATTTTCCCTCTCAGCTGTATCACCATTATTTATTCCTTCTCTAACACCTTCAGCAATGGCAACAGGGTGTGTAGCAGCTTCTGTAGGACCACAGGTATCAGTCCGGGGTTCTAAGACCCCAGCAGAGCAAAATAACACTGTAAATCAGAATATTGAAGAAGGTTGTCTTGGTAATAGCGCTGTTTGCACGGGAGCTCAAGTTTTTGATGGTCCAGGAAGTGTTGTTCAAAACCGCAAATGCTCTCAAACTCTTAAAGGCAATCCTAACAATAATCTTCCTGATGTTGGCAACGTCGAATTTAATACCAATCCCAAGTTTGATGTCTATAACCCAGCAAAAGACCAGGGATATTTGAATAAGTTTATCAACAGATGAAACGATTTCATTAACTAAAAAGACCTTCATACTATCCGGAGTTTCCCGAGTGAAATCGAAAACTTCGGATTAATTCTTTTATTAACCATAATTACCTGTTCTCTGTTCCCCCTTCCCTATTCCCTGTTCCCTCTTCCCTCTCTTGAAAAGTTGCTCATGGGGGAAACCCCCAAGACCGCACTTTTCGCTGTTAAGAGTTCCCTGTTCCCTCTCTTGAAAAGTTGCTCATGGGGGAAACCCCCAAGACCGCACTTTTCGCTGTTAAGAGTTCCCTACTCTTAACAGTCAAAGTTAATTTTATCTAACAAATTGCACTTAATTATAAGCGCGATCACTATGAGGCAGAGCCTCTAAATCCTAGTTACCAGCGTGACACTGGTAACTAGAAACCAGTTAATTTTATCCGACTATTTAACTTTTTTATTTATTTTCATGAAAAATCCGTAAAACACAATATCCAAACTGATATTTATATACAGAGTTCCATTTTTTCACCTGCTGACAAGGGGCTAAATTGAGCGGTTTTTTATCAAGAAATAGGATTTAATCGTATTAATCATATATTTGATTAACACTCTCACCCAAGTTACCAAACACACAACCAAGTAGTATTTTTGAGGTTTAGAAATATGTTAAATAAAAATCACATCGTTGGTTTGCTAGCTGCAACTTTAGCCATGGTTCCTACTACAGCTTTTGCTCAACAAGTCCCCATCTCACAACAGCAACAACAACTAAATCAAGCTGGAGTGTCTAACAATTCTGGTAATATTCTACCTGGTGTGGCTGGAACTGTAGTAAATTCTATTTCTGGTGGTAACAGTGGTTTGGCTGGGGTAGCTGAGACTGCTGTAAAAGCTGCTTCTGGTGAACCTATAAATATAACAGATGTAGCTGGTACCGCGATTAAGCTTTTATCTCCTCAACGAAAGCAACAAAATAATGTTTCCCAAAATCCTGGGAATATACAACCACAAAGTCAACCTGGTCAGTCTGTGGGTGTGCAAAATCCTAATCCTACCCAAGTTCAACAACAACCAAATAATCAAAAATTTCCCTACGGATGTCAAGCAAACGCTCAAATACAAGTATCTATTGAGAGTCTTAATCCACTCAATGCTGTAACTTCTGGTATTAGTAGCGGTATTGCTCAACTGACGGGGAAAAAATCAGAATCACCAAATCAAATGAAAGCTAATGGAAATATGGGGTGTTAATAGAATTATCCCCAAAATCTAAATGTAGCTATTGAGAGAGTAATTATTTAGTGAATAACATCTGCGATTGAATATTCTTCATACCTGCTATGCTAAAGATAGAAAGTAAAAAGTAAGGACTTACTCCTAAATTTTTAGGACTTATGCAACTGGCATATTTATCAGCGTAGGATGTGTGATACTTTGATAAATACTGTATAGTAAAGCTTAAGTTTGTACTGTTACCCAGCAATCACCAATTGTGACAATATCCTAAGTCCTGATTTTGCTTGGAGTCAATATCCCAACTATCTTATCCATAGCTTACATTTGTGGTTTATCACAGGTTAGATGTTCATAAAAATTACTCTCTTAATTTAGTTATGAAAATTTCACTGTTTTTTGTATCCTGTACAGCTATCATCGTTACCCTGGGTGTAGCTGTTGCTCAAAATTTCATCTACACTAACCAAAGTTCTGTAATGCAAACTGAAAATAATACTAATATGAACAATTCTACAATCTTGACTAATTCTCAATCTAGCAGTTCATATAGTTATCAAGAAAGTAACATCAATTTGAGTGCAGACAATCTCAGGGAACCCCACATCCTGAGTATAAAAACTTCAGGTTCTAAAATTATAGGCACTATTACCGTTAATGGTAAGCTTGCAGTTCAGATGAACAACAATCAAATTGATATTAATCTATCCAAGTATTTATCAGTTGGAAACAACACAGTTATCATTTCAGGTAGTTACTTGCCTACATCATCTTCTGTAACTGTAAAATTTGATGCTCCTGGTACAAATATAAATCAGCAAATGAGTGGTAATGGTGTCATTAATTCCCAATTAAATATCATCATAAACTAATGTCTGTTGACAAATTTCCAGTCCCCAATGTCTAATCCCCAATCCCTATTTTCAATACAGTAATTAAACAACAATCAACTATATCTAGTTGCTTTAAATTGACTTTCAAGATTTGCACGCACCCATAATTCTTCCGCTGACCAAATCCAAAATTGATGGGTGATTTCCGCAAAGTTATCGTATTTGTGAGTCACAATGGCATCTAGTTTATAATAACTTGCAGAAACCGCTTCCACAGCAGATTCAAAATCTTGAATGGGAGAAAAACGTGCTTGTTGTAAAATTGTTAAATTAACTGGACAAATTTGGATTTTATCTTTTAACCAATCAATTACTACATCCGCAATTTGATGATTTTTTAAGCAACTTGTATAAGTATATATTTTTTGCCATCCTACATCTGTTACATGCATATGAATTAAAGGATGTACTTCATCCAAAAATTCCTGAAAATCTTCCACTAACCCGGTACGATTTATCAAAGCCTCTAGGATTAAATCAGCATCAACTAAAATCCCAATCACTTTCATCTCCTCTGATTTTCAGATGGATGTAGGGTGAGAAATTCAAATATATCTCACTTTTTTAGAACATATATATATACAACTTGAACTGATGATATTTCCGAATTTAGACATAAATTTTTATGGAGTTATATGCTGGAAAATCTCTAGGGGTTTTGACATTAACTTATATCAATAAGGTTGGGAATTGTTTATGAGGTTCTAGACACTCATCTCCTATGACTACTAAAAAAGATTTGTAGTTCCACACTCCAACCAGCTTAATTTTCCAGGGAAAATGCACCTAAACGATTAATTTTATCACTATTTTTATTTTGTGTATATAAGCGGACACAAAAATATCTAATCTTATAGATACTGAATCATAGAAGTAAGTACTATCATAACAGTGCAAATAAAAAAATAATTTATTTTAAAGACAATTACTATGATTGTGAATTTTTAACAAAAGGAAATTTTCAGATAATAAGGCATATAGAAACCCAATCATAAATTTGACTTCTTGGAGAAGTCGAGTTTCTTGTTTTTCACATTTCAGATATTGTTAAAAATTTTAATCACTATAGGAGTTGTAACAACACCCTATAAGAGTGTCGCTACAAGAACAAAGCCCACCTACGTGGGCTATGGAAAAATAAGGCTTACAGTTTGCACAGACAGGTCGTGGCTTCTGCAAGTAGCTGCTAATACATTCTTGTGGTACGGGCATCCTTGCCCGTCCTAATTTCGATTCCCTTTGTATTATATATCCTACGGGTAGACAGGTCGTGGCTTTTTTGTAAGTAGGCGACCCCTACAACCGAAAATCGCTATAGTTGTGCTATTTTAATAATAGATAGTATAATTGCCCCTTGCTGACGGTTACTCCAGCCCTATCCCCAGCAACTTTTCCTGTTCCTAAAAAATAATCTACTCTACCTGCACCTTTAATTGCACCTCCCGTATCTTGATCCAAAACATAGCGACTAACTACACGATGTTCCATTTTTCCATTATCTTGGACAAAAGGAAAAGGAGCGCGAATTAATGCTAAAGCACCAGGAGGCATCAAAGATTTATCTGTAGCAATGGAACGTTCAGCGGTTAATGGTACACTAATAGAACCTTGAGCTGGGGCACCTTTATTTTCCTGAAAAAATACGAAACTGGGATCTCGGGGAATATAGACATCTAATTTTTGAGGATACTTTTGGAAATAGTCGAGGATTTTTGGCATTGTCACCTCATGTACAGGGAAAATGCCATCATTAGCCATTTCTCGTCCAATGCTTTTATAATTATAAGCCGTATTTCCAGCGTACCCTACCGTAGTTTGCTTCCCATCTGGTAATACAAGTCGTGCTGAACCTTGGATTTGGATCAAATAGGGTTCTGTGCGATCGCGGAACCAAAACAACTCTAAACCCTGTAATTTCCCTTGAGAACCTTGCAAACCATCTATCCCTTCTAATTCTGCACGGGTGGGATGAGGTCTTTGCCAAGATTTGAGATTGGGAGGGAGACGATAAATAGGATAGCGATATTCTGGGGTAGGAGTGCGACTGGCAGCATAGAGGGGTTCGTAGTAAGCTGTGAATAAGACGGAACCGTTACCATCACTACCTACTGACTGATAAAAGACAAATTCCCGTGCGATGGCAGCATTTAATTCCTTAGCAGATTGAGATTTGAGTACTAATTGACGGAAGCGTTGCAAACTTTTGATAACTCTTGTTTTGGTAATTGATTTTATTTGATAACGTTTATAGGCAGCATCAGCACGGGGTGTTTGCAAATATTGGAGACTTTGATTAATAGATGCTAATAGTGCTCGTTTATCTGTCAATTTTTCCCCTTTACCCAATATTTGCATATCAAGACAAGAAATGTCTCCTTCGCAACAAGGTACGGGTGATTTTGGAATAGGTAATAATGGTGCTGATGTTTGGGTTTGTTGACTAATAGTTTCTGGAATTTGCCAACGTTTTACTCGACATTCTGGTGCAATTTGTCGCCAATTTCCCAAAGGTTGTATGGGAACTAGAAAAATTAAAGGAGTCACCGATAAACTCATGGTGATGTTAGTAAGTATTTTTTTAGTCATTTGTGATTTGTGATTTGTGATTTGTCATTGGTCATTGGTCATTGGTCATTGGTAATTGGTCATTTGTTATTTGTCATTTACCAATTACCATTACACACATCTTGCATCTGGGTCAGAAACCGGGTTTACCCTCGAATATTGACCTGTAAAAACCTTAATTTTGGGTTTATAAACCCGGTTTCTCTATGCTATTTGTCATTTACCAATTACCATTAATAATTTTACTCATTCATATTGTGGTAGGTAGCAACTGCGGAAGGGGATATACGATTCAAATAGCGGAAAATCCAATATTTGAAAATTGTATCTAAAATCACGGGAAAAGTAGCAATAAATAAGAAAATAAAACTGTGATTTGCTGGTAAACCCCAATGACGTGATACCCCTTCTAGAATTACTTCCCAGCCATGGGGAGAGTGGAATCCGACAAAGATATCTGTGAACAATATGATAATGAATGCCTTAGCACTATCACTTAAGCCATATACAATATTATCAAAAAAGTCTTTAATTACAGCTATTTCTTTCTTGCTGAGTACTAAATATATTATTAGAGCAATAACAGATAATAAATCTGCGAATACGTTTTTGATAGCATTGGCACTTTGTTTATGATATTTCCTTGCTATTTTTTGTGCCTCTGCTTCCATTTCTGCTTCTAGTTTCTCTTGCAACAAAGGCTCAGCATCTCTGATTAGATGTTCAAATGTAATTTTTTCTTCAAAGTGTTGTAGTTCAAATAGAGCTTCTTCTTGCATTTCCGTATTCACAAATAATATCTCTTCTTCAGAACCTCTCAAACGCTCTAATAACCCGAATTTATCAACTACTGGTCCAATCAAAAATGCTTTTGAAAGTTGATGGGTGAGAACAGGAATAATAATTAGTAATAAGATAAATCTGACAGAAATAATAGTTCTTCTTTGAGACTTACGAAAATTTTGAACAATGTCTTCTTCGGAATTTGGATCTAATTCAATTTGCAGACGACTGATAGTATTAAAAATAGAACGAGGTAAGACTCCGGTTGTATTAGTTTTACCTCGTTTTTGATTTGACAAACTTCTATTTGATGTCTTTTGCCGTTTATCTCGCAAGATTTCTGATTCCACCTGTACAATAGTTTGTGGTGGAATATTTGTTTGAGTAGTTTCTTCATAATTTTCAGATTTCGTATATTTTTCTCTGATATCATCAATATATCTAAGCCTTTGTAAAATTAAACTAGAATCTATATTTTCTAAACCTAATTTTTCCCTATTTTTCTCAATAGAAGCAGCAACAACAGAACGGCTGACTTGAAATTCTTTCAGTCTGATTTTGATGGTTTTTAATTGTTTATCTAAATCTGACTGGAAATAGTCCATGACACTGCTACTATAAATAGCTAAATCAGGACTGATTTTATTACCATTAAAATGCTTATCTTCTATCGCTTTAATTTGTAGGGCAGCTTTATAAGCTTCATCAAGAGAACGCTCTGGTGTTAGCAAATACCACCGATAAGCAGCCTGTAAGAAATGAGACATTTTTTGGCGAAAAATAGAATTATTCATCTAAGAAAAACGTCGAGCATTTGAGATTGCTTTTAAGCTTAATTTACCTTAGTAATAATATTACTAAAATCATTTATGATCGGTAATGGGTAATCGGTAACGAGTAATGGACAAAACATAATGGACAAAACAACTATCAATCAACAAAATCCACTAACCATATAGTAAATATAACTCTCTATTCCCTACTTTCTGTTCCCTATTCCCTATTCCCTATTCCCTATTCCCAACCTCACCCAATAAGTGTAATATTACCGGATTTGATATGAACAGTTATTCTCTTTGGATTGTGGGTTCTACCCGCAGCGGTAAGACTACCCGTTTGGTAGAAGAGTTTGCTAGCTGGGTTAACCAGAAAAATGAATCTAACAAATTATTTTATCCTAAAAATTTAAGACAAAAAAGTGATGCTACCTTGACAACAGATTTAGAACTTCAACTGACACAACCAGGAATTTTGGTTTTAGCTGCCAATAGTGACAATCGTCAGGAATTAGCAGATAAAATTGTTACTATAACCCAGGGAAAATATCCAGGACGTAGTAAAACACCTTTAGGTTTCTTTCAGGATGAAGTAATCTTATTTTGGCCCCTATTGATTGAGTCATTAAAATTAAAAGCACAATTTCCAGTAAGACTGCGTCCAGAAACCGAACAGGAATTAGCAACTAAAATTTGGAATTCCCAACTAGACGGAGAAATATTGCGTCGTGCTGGGATGAGTGAGTATCGTTTGGTACGTCGAATTTTGGACTTGCAGCAATTGGCAGCTTATAGTGGTATACCCTGCCAAGAAATTGCCAATGTGTTGACAAAAGCCTTTGAATTAGAAGATAACAGCACCAATCTCGAACCGGAATTTTTGCAGTCTTTGCTATTAGATTGGCGCAAATGGTGTCTAGATCGAGGATTTATCACCTACAGTATTATTACTGAACTTTACAGCCAGCACTTGTTACCAAATTTATATTACCAGCAGCAGTTACTCAAGCGCTATCAGGGAGTAGTAGGAGATGATGTGCAAGATTACCCAGCAGTAGCACGCCATTTATTCGAGTTTCTTTTGGATAAGGGTGCGGTGGGGGTATTTAGCTATAATCCCGATGGTATAGTCCGTTTAGGACTGGGTGCAGACCCCAGCTATATGGAAGGATTAGCAGCCTATTGTCAGATAGAAACCTTAACCCCTTTGAGGGAAAGTAGTCTGGCAGATAGCCTCAGAGAACCCATGCTGCAATTACTCACAGAACCCATACTTTCGAGTTTACCAGAGCAGGTAGAGACAATTCAAACCATCTCTCGTGCCCAACTGTTGCGACAAACAGCACAAAGGATTGCTAACGCAATTAAACAAAGACAAATACAGGCTAATGAAGTGGCGATAATTGCACCGGGTTTAGATGCGATCGCTCGTTATACCCTGATAGAAATTCTCACAAAACAAGGTATACCTGTAGATTCCCTCAAAGACCAACGTCCCCTGATTAGTTCTCCCGTCATCCGTGCCTTACTTACCGTTTTAGCATTAGTTTATCCTGGCTTAGGACGATTGGTAGACCGGGATGCAGTAGCAGAGATGTTGGTGGTATTGAGTCGGAGAGTGGAGGAAGAGGGGGGAGATAAGGGAGAGGGGGAAGAGGGGGAAGAGGGGGAAGAGGGGGAAGAGGGGGAAGAGGGGGGAGAAATTTCTTTGTCTGGTCGTTCTTATATAGATCCGGTGCGTGGTGGATTAATTGCAGATTACTGTTTTGTACCTCATCCTGACCGTCCCAACCTCTTAAGTGCCACAGCATTCGACCGTTGGGATAGATTGGGATATGCAGCGAGTATAGCCTATGGTGAGATATTAAAATGGTTAGAATTACAGCGATCGCAACAAGAATTGCATTCAATTCCTAGTCCCGTAAGCCTTTTAGATAGGGCAATTCAGCGTTTTTTATGGAATGGTAGCAATCTCTCCTATGACCAACTAGCAGCACTGCGGGAATTACTGGAAACAGCCCAGCATTACTGGGAAATTGATACCAGAATGCGGCAAATATCTCCTAGTTCTTTTTCCCAAAGAAAAGTCAACGCTACTATTGCGGAATTCATCGAATTGCTGCGACAGGGTACAATTACTGCCAATCCCTATCCTGTACGTCCTATGGGACAAGCAGCAAAGGCTGTGACATTAGCTACTATTTTCCAATATCGTTCTAGTAGACAATTTCACCGTTGGCATTTTTGGTTAGATGTAGGTTCTCCATTATGGGCAAAAGGTGGTGCAGCAACCCTATTTGGTGCCCCTTATTTTCTCCGTGATAGGTTAGGAGAACCTTGGACAGCAGAAGATGAAAAAATAGCAGAAGAACAACGTTTGCGGAGGATTTTAATCGATTTACTTGGGAGGGTATCAGAAAAAGTTTATTTGTGTCACAGTGAATTGGCTGTGAATGGACAAGAACAACTTGGACCTTTGTTACCTCTGATAAATGCTTGTGTAATAGGGAATAGGGAATAGGGAATAGGGAGTAGGGAGTAGGGAATAGGGAATAGGGGTTTCTTTGGATAATATCTAAACTTTTCCTAATTTTATATGTTGCACGATTCCCAATTAATTAAGCTCAAAATAGTGATGTGCAAGTTGCGTTAAGCGACAGTACAACCTAACAAAAAAAGAACAATTTGAGGTTGGGTTTTGTTATTGAACTGAGTAGTATTGAGATAAAGGGTGGAGGTAGCAATGTCTGTGCAATTACTAAGAAGAAAATTCACGGTTGAGCAATATCACAAAATGGGTGAATCTGGCATTTTTGAAGAAGATGACCGGGTGGAATTAATCCGAGGGGAAATTATTGAAATGTCACCAATTGGGACAAAACATGCAGGATGTGTAAATCGATTAGTTAGGTTATTTAGTCGAATAATGGGAGAACGGGTAATTATTGCCCCTCAAAATCCTGTGATATTGAATAATAATTCCGAACCAC
>JASJCY010000227.1 GCA_030065825.1 Nostocaceae cyanobacterium
GCATAAAACGGACATATAAACATTTTACCAGAAAAATCTAGCTTGTAAACCCTGAAATCTCGTGAAATAAATATGGTACAAATTTTGCGTTTTGAGGACAAAAGCACTTTTTGAAAAATCTAACAAAACTTAATTATCCAGTTATCAGAGGAAAAGAATCCTGTCACAAGCCTCTATCGAGTCCAAAATGTCATGAAACAACCAAATCAATAAGTCAATAAATCATGACAAAAAAAATTGCAGCATAAAACGGACATATAAACATTTTACCAGAAAAATCTAGCTTGTAAACCCTGAAATCTCGTGAAATAAATATGGTACAAATTTTGCGTTTTGAGGACAAAAGCACTTTTTGAAAAATCTAACAAAACTTAATTCTCAACCTGTCAGATAAAAATAATTTTGATTTGGATTTGAACCTGTTACAAGCCTGTATTTTAGAATTTTTAATTTGAACCTAAAACAGCCACAACCAGAACGGCAAAGTAAGTAATAACACCATAGTTCCAACAGCCAAAGCAGTAACAGTGAAGTCGTGATCGAGATTGAAAGTTTCAGCGATTACCAGGCTAGAAAAAGCTGGAGGCATAGCCATTTGTAATAAAATCACCCGTGCTTGGGCGCCAGTGACCCCAAAAAACGGTAAAGCAGTGCCAATAATTAAAGGAACCAGTAACATTTTTATCCCTAAGCTGATACTGACCCGTGGTAAATTGTGCCAGGAATTGAGGTTGCTGATTCGCATTCCAATTAATAGCAACGATAAAGCAAGCATAGTCCAGGCAAAGATATCTAGGCAAAATTCAGCGATACTGGGAATCTGGACTTGGCGAAATAGCAAACCAAAACCAAAACTCCATAGCGGCGGATTCATGCTGATTACCTTGACAACCTGCCAAGGTTGACGAACACCATCACCAAAACGGGCAGCTAGGATTATACCCAATCCATAAGATCCTAATAGCGAGCCTAGCAAATCGTAAAATAAAGCCCAAGCAAAGTATTGACTGCCTGCGACTGCTAATGTGATAGGGAAGCCCAAATAGCCCGTATTGCCGACCATTGCTGCCAGAATCGAACTACCCACAGTAGCTGGTTGGGGAACCTTTTTTGTGAAATGGACTTGCCATTTTATGCCAATCCAAGCTAAAAATGCCCCTAGTAGGATAGCTAAATGGGCGATCGCCGGTGCAATCCAAATTGCTCCTGACAGGTCTGACTTTCGCAAGAAAGCTACAATGCTTATCGGTACACCTACCCAAAACAAAAACTTACCCAAACGGGTGGGAATCGTAGCAGGAAGCCTGCGTCCCAAAATAAATCCTATTAAGACTAATCCTATAAGTTTGACATATAGTTGTAAAAGATTTGTCATCTGAGTTATGAATTATAAGTTTGTAGGGGTGCAATGCTTGCGCCCAGGAGTTATGAGGCACAAAATTAGGAATTACCAATTTTTAATTTTTAATTTTTAATTTTTAATTGTTTTGGGCTGCGGATTTTGGCAAAGTCCGTATATCCTTGATTCCAGTTATAGCTATTTCACACAAGCAGGAGTTGACCATTGAAGAACGCTGAGTTTTCTGGAAAACCGCAAAACTCATTCCCTACATCGAGTGAAGATATTCCAGCGGCTTTACGCGATACTCCTGATGTAGCATCCAAGACTCGTGTCCACCCATTGGTTTGGATATTGGCAGGATTGGCAGGTTTTATTGCCTTAGCAGTAATTAGTGGTTTTGTATTTTTCCTCACTTCATCCAAAAATACCCCCGATTCTCAAACCTCTCCCACTGGTTCAATTCCAGCAAGAGAATCAACATCAGATAATTCCGTTACCTCAGGGAATAATAACATCGACGAAGTTTTAAACCATCTAGCATACTCACAAGCCTCTGAAGCTGACTTAAGACCGATTTCTGCCAATGGACGCATTAGAATGCGCACAGCTGCTGCTCAAAAATTTCAGGAGATGAAAAAGGAAGCAGGGAATGCGGGTGTAATTTTAGTACCAATTTCCGGTTTTCGTACCGTAGAAGAGCAGCAAAAGTTATTTTTTGGCATTGGTGCCCAACGCAATCAAACACCAGCTCAAAGGGCAGCTGTTAGCGCTCCTCCTGGTTATAGTGAACATCATACAGGATATGCTGTTGATATTGGAGATGGAAGGGTGCCAGCAACCAATCTCAGTACTAACTTTGAAAATACTAAAGCCTTTAAGTGGTTAGAGGCAAATGCTGCCCGTTATGGCTTTGAACTTTCGTTCCCCAAGGATAATCCCCAAGGAGTTAGTTATGAACCTTGGCATTGGCGTTTTGTAGGCGATCGCGACAGTTTAGAAACTTTCTACAAAGCCCAAAATATCAAACCCCAACTCACACCAGAAAAATAGCTACACTAGTACCGCTTCTCACAGGGAGAGGAGAAAAGGTGAGAGTGTGGTAAGTAAGTAGGTGGAAACTGATATTTTGCACCATTCTCAATTAACCACATTTTCCACCTAGGACTAAAAGTTTCAGGAACCAATAAACTAAGTCTGATTTATGTGATAACTTGCACCAATCTCAGAAACCGGGTTTCTTAAGATCATTGACCTGTAAAATCCTACATTTTGGTTTAGAAACCCGGTTTCTCTGTACTTGTTGAGAATGGTGCAAGTTGTTAGATTTATCAGACTGGGCAAGGGTTTTAGTGCGTTTTAACTCATAATTTGCACCATTCTCAATTAACCACATTTCCCACCTAGGACTAAAAGTCCCAGGAACCAATAAACTAAGTCTGATAAATCAGACTGGGCAAGGGTTTTAGTGTGTTTTAACTCATAACTTGCTAGAGAAACCGGGTTTCTTAAGATTATTGACCTGTAAAATCCTAGATTTTGGTTTAGAAACCGAGAAACCGGGTTTCTTAAGATTATTGACCTGTAAAATCCTAGATTTTGGTTTAGAAACCGAGAAACCGGGTTTCTTAAGATTATTGACCTGTAAAATCCTACATTTTGGTTTAGAAACCCGGTTTCTGACATCTTTACCAATGACAAATGACCAATGACAAATGACGACCCTAAAAGTGTTCGCTTTATTTGTACCTACCTACTGATAGCGGTTTTGAGATCCATGCAATAAAATTGGGTGAACGAATGGTTTAAGTTGTTGTAAAAATGTATGCCATCAAGTTAATAATCTCAGTATTTATTCGACTATTATTGCCGCGATTCGATGATCGCAATTGGAAGACAAGAGCAATTTTCTTGACTTTGGCTATATGTACAATGACTGGGAGTGAAATTGCCAATGCCCAAATTACAACAGATACAACTCTACCCAATAATTCCAGTGTTACTGTTTTTGGTGACACCATCTCCATCGATGGAGGAACCCAAAAAGGAAATAATCTCTTCCACAGTTTTACGAGCTTTTCCCTTCCTAGGGCAAATAAGGCTCACTTCAACAACGCCTTACAAATTCAAAATATTTTCAGTCGAGTCACAGGTGGGGAAATTTCAAATATTGATGGATTAATCAAAGCTAACGGTGAAGCTAACCTATTTATATTGAATCCCAACGGCATTATTTTTGGACCAAATGCTCGCTTGGATATTAATGGTTCTTTTGTTGCCAGTACAGCGAACAGCATCAAATTTGCCGATGGTTCCCAGTTTAGTGCTAAGGTGTCCGAAAGCACTCCATTACTGACAATCAGTGTTCCTGTAGGCTTGCAATTTGGAGGGAATCCGGGAAGCATTCAGTTGCAAGGCAATAGTCGGAATATTGAGTCAACAGATGCTAACACTTGCGTCATCTGTACCAGCTATATCTCGTTGCAAGACACAAACGGACTACAGGTGTCATCCAATCAAACTTTAGCTTTGGTAGGGGGTGATATTAGTTTACAAGGGGCAACCCTTAAAACTCCTGGAGGAAGGATAGAATTGGGTAGTGTGGTAGGGTCAGGTCTAGTCAGTCTTATACCCATAGAAACAGGATTTGCCTTGGATTACAATCTCAGCCCACAAAAGTTTGGCGACATTAAATTATTTGCCCAAGCAACGGTAGATGCCAGTGGTGAAGCTGGTGGTGATATACAGATAATGGGTAGGAGTATTAACCTCAGCGATGGTTCCCAGATTCAGGCAAATACTCTAGGTTCTCAGCAGGGAGGAAATTTAATCGTGAATGCCACTGAGTCAGTACAACTGATTGGTGCCACTGAGAATGGTTCCTTTACCAGTGGATTGTTTGCTAGAGCTGAGAAAGGTTCAACAGGAAATGGGGGAAACCTGACTATTAATACTGGGGAGTTGCTAGTGCGGGATGGGGCAGAAGTTAGTGCTAGTAATTGGGGAGATGGAAAGGGAGGAGATTTGACCGTAAATGCCCAGAAGGTAGAATTGGTTGGTGTCTTTTTTACTCCCGATTTTACTTTTCCCAGTGGCTTGTTTGCAAATGCGAATGGTGGAACAGGAGATGCGGGAAATCTGACCATTAACACTCAAGATTTGCTATTGCAGGATGGGGGACAGATAGCTGCTAGCACTAGAACTGCTGGAAGTGGGGGAAATTTGACTGTGAATGCCCAGAGGGTGCAACTGATTGGTTCTGCTCTCAATGGTTGGTTAAAGAGTGGCTTGTTTGCCAGAGTCAAGATAACTGGAACTGGAGATGGGGGAAACCTGACAGTTAACACTGGTGAGTTACTAGTACAAGATGGAGCGACAATTACTGTAGGAACTGAAATCACAGGTACTGCTGGAAATCTAAGTATCACTGCTGACTCTATCCTTTTGGACAATCAAGCCACCCTGACTGCTGATACCAAAAGCATAAGTACTGATGCGAATCAAGAACAAGCAATGATCGCCTTAAACTCCCAAGATTTAATCCTACGTCGCGGTAGCAGTATTACCACTAATGCTAACGGAGAAGGAGTTATTGGTGGTAACATTACAATTAATACTGAGGTTTTAGCTGCCTTAGAAAATAGCGATATCAGTGCTAATTCCACAGACTCCCGTGGTGGTCGGATGACAATCAATGCTGAAGGTATCTTTGGTACACAAGTCCGCAAAATACCTACCCCAGAAAGTGATATTACAACCGTTGGAGCAACTCCAGAGTTAATTGGGAACATCCAAATAAACACCCCTGATGTTGACACTAGCCATGGCTTAGTAGCACTTTCAGAAAATATAGTGGATGTTACAGACCGGATTTCCCAGGGATGTTCCGCATCTGGCAAAATGGCAAATGCAGAAAGTCGATTTACGATTACTGGACGCGGTGGAATTCCTAAAAGCCCAACAGATTTGTTCACGGGACAAACAGCCCTAGTCAATCTCTTTGATTTTGTACCGGGTAATGTGCAACAAGAGTACAGTGACAAAATGCCCCAGGTGGTATCTTCTAGTGAGACTCCTCTCTCTAATCAGTTTGTGGAAGCACAAGGATTGGTTGTC
Organism: Nostocaceae cyanobacterium; assembly: GCA_030065825.1. Lineage (GTDB taxonomy): Bacteria > Cyanobacteriota > Cyanobacteriia > Cyanobacteriales > Nostocaceae > JASJCY01. The sequence continues at coordinate 5,456 of JASJCY010000227.1, forward strand.
GATGCCAACGGTAAAGTGACTTTGGTTGCTCAAGTTCCTCAGGTTAAGCCCTATAGTCCTGGACTAATACCCCCTGTTTGTTCTGATTCATTCTGGGGAACAAAGTTTCAATAAAGGCTGTACCGGATGTAAAGGAGTCCAACCCTGAAATCGCTTGACTTGGGAACGACAAGAAAACCCTGTGGCTAATATTTGCTGTCTCTCCTCTGGGTGAGAGGGTATATGTTTCTTCCAACTTAATTGGTAAATTTCCTGGGAAGTAGCATAATGTTCCGCTTCGTGACCATAAATTCCTGCCATACCACAGCAACCAACTGATACCGGAATTAATTCTAGCCCAAGTCTTTGGAATATTTGTTGCCATTGTTTTCCAGATTCCAATGCTGCTGTTTTCTCGGTACAATGACCATATAAATAGTAAGTTTTTCCTGTTGAAACTGATGGTAGGTTAAGGTTATTTTGTGAGAGCTTTTGCACCAATAATTCTTGCAGTAAGTAAATTTTTGGAAGTTCTATATCCGGGACATATTTAAGATATTCATCCCGGTAGGTAAGGGTAATACTTGGTTCAATCCCAACTATGGGAATTCCCAAACTTCCTAACTGTTGGAGATATTGAGCATTTTGGTGTGCGATCGCTCGAAATTTCTGCAAAAAGCCTTTGAGGTGGAAGAGTTTACCGTTGGGGAAAAATGGAGCTAAGTATACAGAGTATCCCAATTTTCGCAAAAATGCCTGGGTATCTATTGCTATTTGGGTATCATAGAAGCTAGTAAATGCATCTTGGAGTAGAATAACACTTTGCAATCGAGTTGATTTATCCAATTTTGATAACTCTGGGAAATCTAATCCCCCTTGACGATGCAGATTGTAGGGGTTTAGCACTGCTGAACCCCTAGGACTCACCCTAGGGATATCTACTAGGGCGAAAAATTGTTTGACAAACCAACGGGAAAAGGGATTTTGAGTGATATAATTACTTAAACTGGGGGTATATGCTTGCCATTGAGCGATAGTCTCTATATTGGCAATCAAATAATCCCGCCAATGTCGCAGGTAGCGACTGTGATAAAGTTCCAGAAATTGTGATTTCATCTCTGGAATATTCACATGGATAGGACATTGAGAAGCGCAGGCTTTACAGGAAAGACAGCCATGCATAGCTTCATATACTTCATGGGAAAAATCTTCAACTCCCCAAAGCCTTTCCCAACTATTCCCTAATTTGTCAAGAAATCCTTCCCGTATCTCTGGCTTTATCTGTGGGTTTAAACTTAATAGTCGTAACCACTCCCTTAACAAACTCCCACGTCCTTTGGGAGAATGAATGCGGTTGTTCATCCCTTTATAAGAAGGACACATGACATCATCAGGGTGAAAATTGAAGCAAGCACCATTCCCATTACAATTAAACGCAGGCTGATATGCTTCTAAAAGCGAAGATGTAACTTGACGGTCAAAATGTCCCCTTAAAGACGACTCCAATTTTACTACTTCCCCCTCACCATGGAATGGGGTGACAATTTTCCCTGGATTTAATTTATTATGGGGGTCAAACGCTGCTTTGATGCGACGCAAATCTTGATATAATTCCTCACCGAAGAACAAGGGAGTATATTCACTGCGGAAACCCTTTCCATGTTCTCCCCACATCACACCTCCATATTTGCGCACCAAAGCCACCACCTTATCCGATAGTTCTCGAATCAGCGCTTCATCCTCCGGTGCTTTCATATCCAAAGCTGGACGAACATGCAAACAACCCACATCCACATGACCGTACATGGCATAATCAAGGTGGTATGCTGCAAGTATTGCTTTTAATTCTTGGATATAACTAGCCAGACAAGCAGGGGGAACAGCAGTATCTTCAATAAAAGGAATCGGTTTGCGTCTTCCTGGTTGATTCCCCAACAAACCCGCACCTTTCTTACGTAACTCCCACAAACGGGAAATTTCTGTTTCATTAGTGGCTAAATAATAACCAGTTGCGGGTGAGGGATTCTCACAAACGCAACTCACCTTAGCTTCTATCTCTTGGGGAGTCTCACCAACAAACTCCACCAAATTTATAGCTTGGGCATTGCCAATCAAATCTTTGACATGATAATAAATTTCATCCTCTTTAGCTAAAGCTAAAATCTTCTCATCTATAGTCTCAATCGCTGCTGGTTCCGATTCTAAAAGATTTTCTGCTGCTTGCAGAGCATCATCAAAGCCATGGTAATGTAGAGCTAATAACCGTTTATATTGGGGAATCCTTGTTAATTTTAACTTCGCTAACGTAACTACCGCTAACGTCCCCTCAGAACCAGTCAAAATCCAATTAAGATTAAAACTATCCCTTCCTGGAGAATAAACCTTCGCCAAATTGTAACCCGTCATAAAACGAGTCATTTTCGGGAAAGCCTCTGCAATCAAATCCCGTTTCCAGGTGACAATATCATCAACTTGACGGTAGATTTTTCCTACACTTCCAGAATCTTCCTTAAGTTGAGATAAAGTCTCTGGATTCACAGAATGCGATCGCCCCATCGTACCATCTGCCAACACCCAGTCTAACTCTAAAACATGGTTACTGGTACGCCCATAAATTCTCGAACCCTTCCCACACCCATCCGTATTAATCATTCCCCCAATGGTAGCGCGGTTACTGGGTGCGACAGTGGGTGCAAAAAACACCCCATAAGGCTTTAAATAGAGATTGAGTTGGTCTAAGATTACTCCAGGCTGTACCCTCACCCAACCTGCTTCCAGATTTAACTCCAAAATCTGGTTCATATACTTAGAACAATCAATCACAATTCCCTGGGAAAGAGATTGACCATTTGTCCCCGTTCCCCCACCCCTGGGAGAAAAGGTAATGTTTGCGAATTCTGCTTTTCCTGCTAATTCAAACAAACATACCAAATCTTCCGTTGTCCGAGGAAATACTACAGCTTGGGGTAAAATTTGATAAATACTGTTATCTGTAGAAGCAATTAACCGACTAGCAAAATCCCCGCGCACTTCTCCCATAAAAGATGTTTGTGTCAATTGCTGTAGAAACTTGACAATATCTAACTCAGAAGTGTTTTGAGGAATTAATCGGGGAAGCATTGAGATTGTGGGTTCGCAGATAGATTACGCGATTCATAACCCCATTTTATATATATATCATTAAAGGGTTATTTCGTAGATATCATGGTAAATGTTTAAAAATCTAAAATAGAGTTATCCCCAAGGGAAAAATAACCATGACTCAACTCAAAACCCAACTTACCCTCGAAGAATTCCTTGCACTTCCCGGAGGTGATGTGACATATGAGTTTATCAACGGTGAAGCTATCCCCAAATATAAAAAAGATGAAATGTCACCCAAATTTTTTCATTCTACAATTCAAAAAACTTTACTTATTATTTTAGACCAATGTTTGCAAAGCCAAGGTCGTGTGGAAGTCGAATGGGCTATAAAATTAAAACTTCATAATCAGGATTGGGTTCCTGTACCTGATTTGACCTATATTTCCTATAATCGCCTCAGTGCTGATTGGTTAAAAGATGAAGCTTGTCCTGTTACACCGGAATTGGTCATCGAAATTATTTCACCCGGTCAAACTTTTGGGGAAATGACCGAAAAAGCTACTGATTATCTGAAAGCTGGTGTTTTACGGGTTTGGGTGGTAGATACAAAAGCTAGAACTATAACTATATTTGCACCATCTTCCCTTCCTGTTACTTGTCGAGAAAATCAATTAATTACTGATGAAAACCTACCAGGATTAGAAATTACTCCCAATGCAGTATTTCAACGTGCTGGTTTAATTCGGTAAACTACCCCACCCCTCCCGGCAGATGGAGAATTACACAGAATTCGTCAAAATATCTTAACATTGGGAAATTTGCCCATAGTTTTTAATTATTTCCACAGCCAGACAAAAGACACCACAGATCGCATTTCTATTCTGGGTTAATTTTGCTTTTCCGATGTCCTAAGGCATTGAGTACAATCAACGTCAGATTAATTATCCTCCGGAAATACCCATTTTGGCGGTTCCATCATCTTTTTAAGTCTAGCAGCTTCTGCCATCTCCAACATCTTGTCCAAAGAAGTCTCCTCAATAAACTTAGACGTAGCTTCTCTATACTCAATATTAGGACACTTATCTCCCAAAACGCAGCCGTTAACACAGGCTTGTTTGCAATTGATTTTGATGTTCTCCTCCATACCAACCTCCTTCATGCGGATCTCTTCGGGAAAACAGCAGACAGTACCGACTGCTAGGCAAAAATACCTTTGTCTACCTAGTTCAATATTAATATCATTTGCATTTTTACTCACTGGAGGCTGGAAAATCTGTACAGGATTGACTAAAAAGCTAATGTGTCAAATCCTGATTACAATTCAAAATCGAAACGCGGATAGATTTGGAGAAAGATTTAGCACCTTTCGATTATACAGGTATCGGCTCACATATTAAGTCTTTTAAACCCAAATAAAAAGCTCCCTTTGCATGGGTGACCGCTTGAATACCTGCTTTAATTTCTTCAGCAATATTGTATCCATTCAAGATTCCATTTTTTGCCTTTGCTTCTTCAGTTAAGAATAAGAGCAGGTCCTTTGAATATCAGTATAATGCAAAGCATCATGTTTGATATGGTCGTCAATATACTTGCGATTTATTTTTTTGTAAGTAACAACTTCTGGAGAACAGTTTTCGGTAATTACAAACGCTTCTGGGAATAGCTTGTCTCTTCCCGCTTAGATTTTTTGAAACTCCTTCACGAGATATATCTCTGTCGCAGCTAACATCCCCGCTAAAAAATAACCATTTTTCTCTAGGATTAGTTTCTTGAGAGGATTTCGATGGTTTGCAATAGTTGAATCCATCGGCTTTTCACCCTTGATATTAATATCAATTGCTCGACAATAATTTTGTCGCCATGATTCGTGTGAATTTTCAAAGACCTGAATACCATTGTCAATACCCATTTCATCTTCATAGTTATAACGAAACTCCTCAGCAAGCTCTTTATGACCTTGGTTATAAAGAAGAGTTTGACCACGCAATAAAAGGTCTATGAATCAGTCGGAACTGAAGTAGTGCTGAACAACGAATTTTTTAAAGTCTTCGCGAGTCACATTCCCCAGAGCAATCGCATTCAAAACCTCATTATTTGTAACAACGTGTTTAACTTCTTGATAAATAAGTTTTGAAAACTCATGCTTCACTTCTGAAGAAATTTTGTTAAATGTATTTCTGCGCCAATTATTACGAGCAAATGTATAATTTTCGCAAACGTAATTAGTATCAATACTCTCTTCAAAATCAGCAATTTCCGTTAATACCTGTGATGGTTGCTTGATTTGGTCAAAAAAATGCATCATTATCTTTCTCTATTATTTTTATGTATTATTTATACAGTTTATTACATGATTTATTGGTATGCATATCGGTTATTACTGTTTTTTATTCACTAAAATAATATAGCGCTTCCTAATCTGCTGAAGTACAAAAGGGCAGGCAAGGATGCCTACCCCACAATAATTTTATTAATTTAATCTGTACTTCACCAGACTGAGAAAGGCTATATCCCTCTTCTGTCACTCTCCGGTTTCTCCTATCAATAATAAATTCTCAAGAGACCTAATACCAATAGGTTGAGATGTTTTGAATCAAAAATTGATGTTTTTCTCATCTTGTGGAAATTATATTCAGAAATAACTGAGCGATCGCTTTCCACAGAAGAGTTAC
>JASJCY010000029.1 GCA_030065825.1 Nostocaceae cyanobacterium
CCGTGCCCCTTACCACGGCATCGGCAATTTATGGCTATAGGGAGGATTTTACAAACGCCGTGCCCCTTACCACGGCATCGGCAATTTATGGCTATAGGGAGGATTTTACAAACGCCGTGCCCCTTACCATTGTTGGATATTGTTGAGGGAATTCCAATTGTTTAAACATCCCATCTTAGGGCGCAAGCCGCAGCGCCCCTACAAATGGACTAACGTGTTTCCAAAAAGAGTAACCATCATAGTAAACTCAATAGTGCCGGGATTTGGTTTACTATGTCCGACTCACAAACCATTAGTACTGCTGTCGCCAATCTTTACAATACTTACCCCTTTCCCCCAGAACCCCTGCTGGATGAACCACCTCCAGGGTACAATTGGCGCTGGCATTGGACTAGCGCCTACAATTTCTGTACGGGACAAAAACCCCAAAGGCAAGATATCCGCATCTTAGATGCTGGTTGTGGTACGGGAGTAGGAACTGAGTATCTGGCACATCTCAACCCCCAAGCATCGGTGGTGGGAATTGATTTAAGTGCTGGGGCTTTAGATGTCGCTAGGGAACGCTGTCAACGTTCCGGTGCAAAAAATGCCGAATTCCATCACCTGAGTTTGTTTGATGTCGAACAAATACCCGGTGAATTTGACCTAATTAACTGTGTGGGTGTACTGCACCACACACCAGACCCCATCGGAGGAATTCAAGCCTTAGCAAAGAAAGTAGCCCCCGGAGGACTGTTGCATATCTTTGTCTACGCTGAATTGGGACGGTGGGAAATTCAACTCATGCAGAAAGCGATCGCACTCCTGCAAGGTGATAAACGTGGGGATTACCGGGATGGGGTGCAAGTGGGAAGACAAATATTTGCCTCATTACCAGAAAATAACCGCCTTGTGCAGTACGAGAAGCGACGTTGGGCTATGGAAAATCACAGGGATGAGTGTTTCGCTGATATGTATGTTCATCCCCAGGAAATTGACTATAACGTCGAGACGGTGTTCGAGTTAATTGACGCTTCTGGGTTGGATTTTGTGGGTTTTTCTAACAGTGGTTATTGGGAAATAGACAGACTTTTGGGAAAAGCACCGGAGTTAATCGAAAGAGTAAAAGGATTGAGCGATCGCCAAGTTTATCGACTGATAGAATTACTCGATCCAGAAATAACCCATTATGAGTTCTTCCTTTCTCGTCCTCCTTTACCCAAAGCCGATTGGTCAAATGATTCTGTGTTGTTAAAAGCAGTTCCAGAGAGACATCCTTGTATGGAAGGATGGCCCGGTAAGAGTATTTTTAATTATGATTATAAAGTAGTAACTTTGTCCGATACAGAATTTGAATTTTTGCAAAAATGTGATGGGAAAGCCACAGTGGAAGAGATTTTAACTCAGGGAAAATTGGATTTGTCAGGAGTGCGAAAACTGCGAGAACAGCAATTGATTTTTTTAGCAAAGACTGTGTGAGTACAGGTACAGTGTCGGTAGGGGCACGGCATCCATAATATCTCGGTTTATAAAGCAACTTTACAGACGCCGTGCCCCCACAATACACACAGAAATTTTTCCATTGGTAATTGGTAATTGGTAATTGGTAATTGGTAATTGGTAATTGGTAATTGGTAACTCCCCACTCCATAACTCCCAACTCCGTACAGACGCGACATGTCGCGTCTCTACAATAATGAAAAATGACAGAAAACTAAGGTTAGGGGTAGAATAGTCTTGTGAGATTCGTTTTTCGTCCTCTGCTATCTCCATCTCTCCAAAACTGATTAAACCCATAGCGCAAATAAGCACACAATCTCCTCTTTGTCATCAGTGTATTTGCGTATATTATTCCAAGGTGTTCTGCCCGAATTAGCTTCTTGGCTATTGCTTGTGTCCTAGTTGATTCAGGGCATTAGTATTTATGTGCCATCTTTTGGCAATTAGAAGTTAATTGTTTTTTTCTAAAGTATTGTTACCCAATCATGATATGATTCAACTGACTGAATGTGCAGTCAACATACCCAACTGTACTGGTTTCAAGTCCCGTGAGCTTGTTAGACGAATCAAACTCTCCCACGCCGACAACACAACAAAATGCTCAGTCTGGTTTTGAGGATCAAGAACCAGTAGCTTCCATGCAAGAGTTCTACCAACTCTCCCAGCAGTTGCTGTTAGTGACTCTTGTACTGACAGGGATTATTTTTGTCTCTGTGTGGATTTTTTACTCCCTCCACATTGCTCTCAATTATTTGATTGGGGCGTGCGGTGGTGTGGTTTACTTAAAAATGCTGGCTAAAGACGTTGAGCGGCTGGGAGGCGAAAAAAAACGTTTGAGCAAAACCCGTTTTGCTCTCTTCATTGGGTTAGTTGTAGTTGCAACCCAATGGCGTCAGTTGGAAGTTCTGCCCATATTCTTGGGATTTTTGACTTACAAAGCAACGCTCCTCGTCTATACAATGCAAACGGTATTCAAGTCTGGCTCTTGATAAAGTTAGACTTAAAAGGACAATTCTCCAATCCTCGCTGTCTGAGGAAACTGCCCGCATGGAAATGCTTAGTGTCTTCAACGCCTTTAATTCGTTTCCCCTTGCCTCGTTGGAAGTAGGTGAACATTTCTACTGGGAATTAGGCAACCTCAAAATACATGGGCAGGTATTTCTGACCTCTTGGTTCGTGATTGCCTTATTGGTGGTGGCTTCCCTAGCTGCTACAAGTAATGCCCAAAGAATTCCCAAAGGCATCCAAAACTTGATGGAATATGCCTTGGAATTTATTCGGGATTTGGCAAAAAACCAACTGGGAGAGAAAGATTACCGTCCCTGGGTGCCCTTTATTGGCACGTTATTTTTGTTTATTTTCGTATCGAACTGGTCTGGTGCTCTAGTACCGTGGAAGTTAATTGAACTGCCCGAAGGTGAATTAGCAGCTCCGACTAACGACATCAATACGACAGTCGCATTGGCGTTACTGACCTCATTAGCTTACTTCTACGCGGGTTTCAAAAAGCGCGGTTTGGGATACTTTAAGAAGTATATAGAACCGACGCCAATACTATTACCAATCGCGATTCTAGAAGATTTCACCAAGCCCCTCTCCCTTAGCTTCCGTCTATTTGGTAACATTCTGGCGGATGAATTAGTTGTAGCGGTACTGGTTCTGTTGGTTCCTCTATTCATACCTCTACCAGTGATGGCTTTAGGTTTATTTACCAGTGCCATTCAAGCCCTGGTGTTTGCCACCCTAGCTGCAGCCTACATTCATGAGGCGATTGAGGGACATGGTGAAGAAGAGCATGAGGCACACTAAAAGCCGCTCGGTTGATGTAATTTTAGATTTAGGATTTTGAATCACCTTCAAAATCTCCAATCCAAATAGTTCATTCTGTACTCAAGGTAAGGAAAATCAAAATGGATCCATTAGTTTCTGCTGCTTCAGTTCTCGCTGCCGCTCTCGCAATCGGTTTAGCTGCAATTGGACCTGGTATTGGTCAAGGTAACGCTGCGGGTCAAGCAGTAGAAGGTATTGCCCGTCAGCCAGAGGCAGAAGGAAAAATTCGCGGTACTTTGCTGTTAACCTTGGCGTTCATGGAATCCCTGACCATCTACGGTCTGGTTATTGCCCTAGTATTGTTATTTGCTAACCCCTTTTCTTAAGAGTTAAAACCCTGCCCTAGTGTAGAGACGTTGGATGCAGCGTCTCTGCCTCCGGCAAGGTTTTGCGCTTCTCATCATCGACCATCTGAAAATTTCCCCTTGTGGGGATGGAGCATCCAAAAGGTCATCAAAAACATCTGTACCATCCGCTTCTAGGAGAGAAATGTTTGATTTCGATGCGACCTTGCCTTTGATGGCATTGCAGTTTTTACTGCTGACAGCCTTGTTGAATGTAATTTTCTATAAGCCATTGACCAAGGTGCTAGACGACCGAGACAATTACGTCCGCACCAATCGTCTAGATGCAGCCGAGAGATTGGCAAATACAGAAAAATTGACCAAAGAATACGAGCAACAGTTAGCAGATGCTCGTAGACAATCCCAGAAAATTATTGCTGATGCTCAAGCTGAAGCACAAAAAATTACTGGGGAAAGAATAGCCGAGGCACAAAAAGAAGCCCAGGCTCAAAGAGAACAAGCTGCCAAAGAAATAGAACAGCAAAAGCAAGCAGCTTTAAGTTCCTTAGAACAAGAAGTAGATGCCCTCAGTAGGCAAATACTAGAAAAACTATTGGGACCATCTTTAGTTTAGAGCAAGCTTACTAAGTAATTAGTAAAGCAAGTAACAAAAGAGTTCCGAGAATTTACGCGCAGCAGGGCGTTCGTCTGGCAGCGCTTAACCTATTATTTCCCTTGGGGAAAAAGCAACTGAATAGCAAGGGAGCAGCGCAATTGTAGATGGATATTATTGGCACAGTCTTATTATTTGCCACAGAAGCAGCAGAACATGATGAAGGCGGTTTCGGTCTCAATTTTGACATTTTAGAAACCAATCTCATCAACCTAGCGCTGCTTATTGGCATCCTATTTTACTTTGGGCGGAAAGTTTTAAGCAATACCTTAAGCGAAAGACGCTCAAATATTGAAACCACCATTCAGGAAGCAGAAGCCCGTGCCAAAGAAGCAGCAGTAGCTCTTTCCGAAGCACAGGAGAAGTTGACCCAAGCACAAGCAGAAGCAAAACGCATCATCGCCGCAGCCCAAGAGAGTGGGAGAGCAGCAAAAGAAGCAATTTTGGCGCAAGCTACAACAGATGTAGAACGCTTGAGGGAAACAGCAGTCCGGGATTTAAACACCGAAAGAGAGCGAGCGATCGCTCAATTGCGGCAACAAGTAGTGGCAATGTCACTAGAAAAAGTGGAATCCGAACTGAGTACCGGAATTAGTGAAGAAAATCAACAGACATTAATTGACCGTAGTTTAGCGCTACTGGGAGGCAAATAATGGCAAGTAATGTAGCAACAGCCTCAGTAGCCCAACCCTATGCCCAGGCTTTAATGTCCGTTGCCCAAGCAAACAACCTCACCGAAGAATTAGGGACAGATGTGCGTTCTCTGTTGGGTTTACTCTCAGAAAATGACGAACTCAGCACCTTTTTGGGGAACCCCTTTATTACAGTTGAGGACAAAAAGGCAGTTATCAACAGAGTCCTCGGTGATGGCGCTAACGCTTACTTGCGCAACTTTTTAATGCTGTTAGTAGACAGACGCCGGATTATATTGCTAGCAGATATTTGTCAGGAATATTTGGCATTATTACGGCAGTTGACACAAACAGCATTAGCAGAAGTAACTTCAGCCGTTCCCCTCACTGAAGAACAACAGCAGACAGTCAAAGAAAAAGTCAAAGCCATGACTGGTGCTGTCAATGTGGAATTAGAAACCAAAATTGACAGTGACATCATTGGTGGAGTGATTATCAAAGTTGGCTCTCAGGTAATTGACGCGAGTTTGAGAGGTCAACTGCGTCGCCTTTCCCTGCGCTTAAGTTCCTAATTAGGGGTTAGGGGTTAGGTGTTAGGTGTTAGGGATTGTTCCAGAGGTGAGATGTCGCGTCTGTACAGGAGTTAGGAATTTGAACTTATAAATTCTGGGGGCAAGCTTTGCGTCCCTACAAACTCATAACTTCTGAGGTCAAGCTTTGCGTCCCTACAAACTCATAACTTCTGAGGACAAGCTTTGCTTTCCTACAAACTCATAACTTCTGAGGACAAGCTTTGCGTCCCTACAAACTCATAACTTCTGGGCGCAAGCTTTGCGCCCCTACGCGCCTTGTAACTCAATAACTGTCTCTAAATAATAAAGATACAAACATGAGCATTTCAATCAGACCTGACGAAATTAGTAGCATTATCCAACAGCAAATCGAGCAATATGACAAAGAAGTCAAAGTTGCTAATGTTGGTACAGTCCTTCAAGTTGGTGATGGTATTGCCCGTATCTATGGCTTAGAAAAAGCTATGGCTGGTGAACTATTAGAATTTGAAGATGGTACCGTTGGCATCGCCCTCAACCTGGAAGAAGATAACGTGGGTGCGGTGTTAATGGGTGAAGGTCGGCAAATTCAAGAAGGTAGTACCGTTACCGCTACCGGAAAAATCGCTCAGGTACCCGTAGGTGAAGCATTGATTGGACGGGTAGTTGATGGTTTGGGTCGTGCCATTGATGGTAAAGGAGACCTAAATACCTCCGAAACCCGTCTGATTGAATCCATGGCACCCGGTATTATTGCCCGTCGTTCCGTACACGAACCCATGCAAACCGGGATTACCGCTATTGATGCGATGATTCCCATTGGTAGAGGTCAGCGGGAATTGATTATTGGTGACCGTCAAACTGGTAAAACTGCGATCGCCATTGACACAATTATTAACCAGAAAGAAGAAGACGTAATTTGTGTCTACGTTGCTGTTGGTCAAAAAGCTTCCACAGTTGCCAACGTAGTCCAAACCCTACAAGAAAAGGGTGCAATGGACTACACCATCGTTGTGGCAGCTAACGCTTCTGACCCCGCAACCCTGCAATACTTAGCACCTTATACCGGTGCAGCCATCGCTGAGTACTTTATGTACAACGGTAAGGCAACCCTAATCATCTATGATGACCTCTCCAAGCAAGCTGCGGCTTATCGCCAGATGTCCTTGTTGCTGCGTCGTCCCCCCGGTCGGGAAGCTTATCCTGGAGACGTATTCTACATCCACTCCCGCTTATTGGAACGTGCTGCTAAACTCAGTGACGAACTGGGTAAAGGTAGCATGACTGCCCTACCAATTATTGAAACCCAAGCAGGTGACGTATCTGCTTACATTCCTACCAACGTTATTTCCATTACCGACGGTCAGATTTTCTTATCTGCCGACCTATTCAACGGTGGTATCCGTCCCGCCATTAACCCTGGTATTTCTGTATCCAGGGTAGGTTCAGCAGCACAAACCAAAGCAATGAAAAAAGTTGCTGGTAAATTGAAGCTGGAATTGGCGCAGTTTGACGAATTGCAAGCCTTCGCTCAATTTGCTTCCGACTTAGATAAAGCCACTCAAGACCAATTAGCAAGGGGTGCGCGTCTGCGGGAACTGCTGAAACAGCCCCAAAACTCTCCCCTTTCTGTGTATGAGCAAGTAGCTATTCTCTACGCTGGTTTGAACGGTTACCTGGATGACCTGCCTGTAAATAAAATCACTGAATTTACATCTGGTTTCCGGGAATACTTAAAGACTGGTAAGCCCCAGTACACCCAAGGAGTACAGACACAGAAAGTACTTGGTGATACAGAAGAAAGTGCTTTGAAAGAAGCGATTAACGAATACAAGAAGACCTTCTTGGCAACCATCTAAAAAGTTTAGAAGTGAGGAGTGAAGAGTGAGGAGTAAATCACTCCAAACTCCTAACTCCAAACTCCTAATTCCTAACTTCTAACTTCCAAATCAAGTTATGGCAAATCTCAAAGCAATACGCGATCGCATTAAGTCGGTTAAAAATACCAAGAAAATTACGGAAGCAATGCGGCTGGTGGCTGCTGCTAGGGTACGTCGTGCCCAAGAACAGGTGACTTCTACCCGTCCATTTGCTGACCGTTTAGCACAAGTACTGTATGGCTTACAAAGCCGTCTGCGGTTTGAAGAAGCAAACCTACCCCTACTGAAACAACGGGAAGTGAAATCGGTGGGATTGCTGGTAGTTTCCGGGGATAGGGGTTTGTGCGGTGGTTATAATACCAACGTGATTAAGCGTGCCGAACAGCGTGCCCAGGAACTAAAATCACAAGGTATAGACTACAAATTTGTGATTGTTGGTCGCAAAGCTTTACAGTATTTCCAACGCCGCAACCAGCCCATTGATGCAAATTATTCTGGCTTAGAGCAAATTCCCACCGCCAAAGAAGCCAACGAAATCGCCGACGAATTACTTTCTTTGTTTCTATCGGAAAGTGTGGATAGAATTGAGTTAATTTATACTCGGTTTGTTTCCTTGGTCAGTTCTCGTCCAGTAGTGCAAACCTTGCTACCTTTAGACCCCCAAGGTTTTGAAGCACATGATGACGAAATTTTCCGCTTGACAACCCGTGGTGGTGAATTTCAGGTAGAACGGGAGAAAGTTGCCTCTACAGCAGCTGCTCGTCCGTTACCCAGAGACATGATTTTTGAGCAAGATCCAGTACAAATTCTGGATTCTTTATTGCCACTTTATCTCAGTAACCAGTTATTGCGGGCACTGCAAGAAGCTGCTGCTAGCGAACTCGCAGCGCGGATGACAGCCATGAGTAATGCCAGCGACAACGCTGCCCAATTAATCGGCACTCTGACTTTAAGTTATAACAAAGCCCGTCAAGCTGCTATTACCCAGGAAATTCTGGAAGTTGTGGGTGGTGCGGAAGCCTTGAGTGGTTAGAAATTGTAATTGGCAACACAAAGCAAAAAAAACGGATTGATTGGTAGGGGTGCGGTTTCCGCACCCTTACAATTTACAGCAGTTTTCATCTATTTGAACCACATCTTGATGTAGGGGTAAAGCGCAGTGCTAAACCCCTACAGTGTGCTAAAAATCCCTGTAATTATGAATTTCCTCATTTATTCAGTTAATAGTGGCAAACTGACAAATAAATAACTATAATAAAAATAGAAGAACCTCGTGGGTCCGTACCGGTTTCGACAGGTTGGCGAAAGCTTCTCTGTGATACAGGTCGAGAGTGAGTCGTCTCTCGCAAATCAAAGACTCAAAAAAATAGTAACTGCGAACAACATCGTAGCATTCGCTCGTAAGCCTGTTGCAGCTATTGCATAGGTCTAAAAATCTCTTATAGATTCGAGCCTCCGTAGTTTGACTCCGTTAAGGACTATGGTGCAACCCCCAACGGATGCTCTAGTACGCGCCTCTGGTTCGCATACTAGCTAAGACTTAACCAGAGCATCCTAGCGTTCGGGATAATGAACGTTCCCCGCCTCTAGGGTAAAAGAGGCTAAACCTGTGAATGAGCGGTGGGTCAATACCCAGTCTGGACAGCAGTTCGACTCTGCTCGGATCCATTTAATAATTTTTGTTAAATCCACTTGACATTTGTGTGTTGGGTGGGTTTTGGTTTTGGGGAGAGGAAACTTGGAAGATTTATACCAACCAACGAAAACACCGTAGGGGCGCGGTTTCCACGCCCTTAAAATTGGTTTCCACGCCCTTAAAATTGGTTTCCACGCCCTTAAAATTGGTTTTCACGCCCTTAAAATTGGTTTTCGCATCCTTAAAATTGCTTTCCGTATCCTTAAAATTGGTTTTCGCATCCTTAAAATTGGTTTTCACGCCCTTAAAATTGGTTTTCGCATCCTTAAAATTGGAGATGCTTTCTATTTTTTGATTTGATATTAAGGCAGGGAAACTTGGTAGATTAGGGCGGGGAAACCCCGCCCCTACGGGGGTTATATAAATCTTTTTTCCAACGGTAGGGATTGTTGATGATGTATTGGCGCATTATGTGCAATGCTTTTTCTGTGCGGATAATGCGATCGTAAAAATTTCGTTGCCACATACGTTGTCCGGGGGTATCATCAATTTGATTGATGATCTTGGTTGTGCGGTATTTGTAATATGCAATAATTTGTCCCAAAGTCGGTTTCCGATCCTGTAGGGGCGGGGTTTCCCCGCCCATTTTACGGTGGGTTTCCCCGCCCATTTTGGGATTGGTTTCCCCGCCCATTTTACGGTGGGTTTCCCCGCCCATTTTGGGATTGGTTTCCCCGCCCATTTTGGGATTGGTTTCCCCGCCCATTTTGGGATTGGTTTCCCTATTATTAATTTCGCCAATATTATCGCTATCCCTAATTACAATAATGCCGTGAATATGATTAGGCATGAGGATAAATTGATCTAATTCAACATTGGGAAAATGGTGGGGAATTTCCAGCCAAAATAGAGACGCAATCATACCCCGGACGGTAAATTGAATTTCCCCATTTATCAATTCACCTAAATTGCATTCCCGGTGTTGGGTGCAAATGGTGATAAAATATGATCCTGGTTGTGAATAATCGTATCCCCGCAGGCGAATAGATTGGCGATGGTGAATATGGGGGTTGTATTTCACGATGGGAGTAATTGGTAGATATTGGAATGGATGGGGAAACCCCGCCCCTACATTCAAATAATTCCCAACATCAAACCGCCCATAACATCCTTAAAAACAATCATTATCAATCTTTATCTACAATTTATAATTATGTTTTGATGCCGATTTCCAAATAACTATAGTAATAGTATTTGAGTTGTATGTAGTTTTTCTGGGTAGCAACTTATCTTTGTAAATTTCATTATTAATATCCGTAAAAATCAGGATGTCTTCTTATAATTTTTGGTATTTGTAAATAAATAATAATTTTCCTTGGAATAGTTTGATTAAACGTGATAAGTAGTAATTGAAATGTAATTTATAGACTTATTATCTTCAAACTTTACTTGTAGAAAGCTATCTCTTCATTTACCGCTTAAATTCGTAAAGTTCTAGGTCTAATATCAGTGCTTGTAAAATATTTCATTATGTCCTTGAGTATGAGTAAGAATGCTCATATTTTGTGAAGTTGGATTTGGGAAAAATAAGAATTTAGATATTGAATGTATCAGGTTGTAGTTAATTTTGTACTCTGGCATTTTTAAGAAATTCGAGAAAATATCAGCTTTAGGAATTATAGAAATAATAGTTAGAGTTAAGAAGCATTAAATAAACAATTAAGCAAAAAAACAGATATTTTTGACACCAAATAATCGAAAAATTATGATAAAAATTATTGAGTTTTAAATGATGCTAAGTAATTGTCATATTTGGACAATTTTACAAAAACTAAATAGAATATTCATTACAAATTAAAAAAAAATATCCGGGCACAATAAAAAGCAGAAAAGAAAACCCATATTTTGTCCTCGGAGATAACTAATGGTTGCGATCTCAGAGAACGCACAACGTCGGCTAACTGTCCAAACTGTCGAAATTGCGCCCAACACAACGGCGATCCGCTCTCTGGACTGGGACCGTGATCGCTTTGATATAGAATTCGGACTACAAAATGGTACTACTTACAACTCATATCTAATCAAGGGAGACAAAATCGCCTTGGTTGACACCTCCCACACTAAGTTCCGGGATTTATATTTAGACACCCTAAAAAGTTTGGTGAATCCCAAGGCGATTGATTATATAATTGTTAGCCATACAGAACCAGACCACAGTGGCTTAGTGGAAGATGTTCTCCAATTAGCCCCTAGAGCCACGGTTTTAGCATCTAAGGTAGCGCTACAATTTCTGGAAAACCTAGTACACGAACCCTTTTCTAAGCGTATTGTCAAAAGTGGCGATCGCGTAGATTTAGGTAAGGGACACGAAATAGAATTCGTGAGTGCCCCTAACTTGCACTGGCCTGATACAATCTTTAGCTATGATCGCAAAACCCAAGTGCTATATACTTGTGATGCTTTTGGGATGCACTATTGTAGCGATGAAACCTTTGACAAAAGTCTAGAAGCCATCGAACCAGACTTTAGATTTTACTATGATTGTTTGATGGGTCCCAACGCTCGCTCTTTGTTAAATGCAATGAAGAGAATGGGTGACTTAGGTAAGATTAACATCATTGCTAACGGTCATGGACCCCTACTTTATCACCACCTAGAAATACTCAAAGAGTGCTATCAAGTTTGGAGTCAAAAACAAGCTAAAAACGAAACTACCGTTGGCTTGTACTACGTTCCTGGTTATGGAAATGGCGATCGCCTAGCACAAACCATTACCCACGGCTTGCAAAAAGCTGGTATTGGGGTGGAAATGCTAGACATCAGCAGTGCAGAAATTCAGGAAGTTAATGAGCTTGCAGGTAGGGCATCTGGCATAATTATCGGTATGCCTCCTTCTACTAATGCAGCTGCTCATGCTGCGATTTCTTCTCTGCTATCTGTAATCAAAACCAAGCAAGTAGTCGGTTTCTTTGAATGTTACGGTGGTGATGATGAACCCATTGCTCCCCTACGGAAAAGATTTATCGACCTTGGTGTAAAGGAAGCTTTCCCAGCTATTAAAATTAAGGAAACTCCCACTGACCAAACATACCAGCAAGTAGAGACAGCTGCTACTGAAATGGGGCAAAAGTTGGTGCGGGAACGCAATATCAAACAGATTAAAGCCATTGATGCTAATCTGGAAAAAGCCCTAGGACGGATTAGTAACGGACTTTATATCCTTACCAGTGCTAAAGCTGGCGATAAAAGTGCTATGCTGGCATCATGGGTAGCTCAAGCTAGTTTACAACCCCTAGGATTCACCGTTGCAGTTGCTAAAGAAAGAGCAATTGAATCCTGCTTACAAGTAGGTGATCGTTTTGTGCTGAATGTTCTGGAAGAAGGAAACTACAAAGAACTTAAAAAGCACTTTCTCAAGCGCTTGCTTCCCGGTACAGACAGATTTGCTGGTATAAAAACCCAAACTGCTAAAAATGGCGCACCAATTTTGTCAGATGCACTAGCATATATGGAATGTGAAGTCACCAGCACTATGGAGTGTAGTGATCACTGGATTATGTATTGTTCCGTCCAAGATGGTCGCGTTTCTAAACCCGATGGTATCACAGCGGTTCGCCATCGTAAAGTGGGCAACTACTATTAATTAGGGGTTAGGGGTTAGGTTTTAGGAGTTAGTAGGGACGCAATGCTTGCGTCCAGGAGTTAGGAGTTAGTAGGGACGCAATGCTTGCGTCCAGGAGTTAGGAGTTAAGAGTTAGGAGTTAAAAGTTAGGAGTTAGTTCTCCCCCCCTCTCCCTTGTCTCCCCCCTCTCCCTTGTCTCCCCCCTCTCCCTTGTCTCCCCCCTCTCCCTTGTCTCCCCCATCTCCCCATCTCCCTATTTTTCCATATTTCAAAAAGCATCTACATCCTTTACACATCAGCTTCAAGCTTAACTCTCCAGGCTTGAAGCTTCGGACTAAATCTTGATACCAAGCTATCTTTCATCTCTCATCAAAATAATCATGAATAATTCTCATCCCCGTGACGTGCAATACGTGCCCATTGCTACGGATAGTTTAGTATTGAGAGCACGTAGTTGGACACGTCTGCGATTTGAAATTGAATTTGCCCGGGCAAAAGGTACTACTGTTAATAGCTATATCATTGAAGGGGATAAAATTGCCGTTATAGACCCATCCCCAGAAACCTTTACCTCTATATATTTAGAGGCATTGCGGCAGTGTCTTGGTAAGAAAAAGGTAGATTATGTCATATTGGGTCATTTTAATCCTAACAGGTTGGCAACCCTCAAAGAACTGTTAGACAACTCACCAGATATTACCTTTGTTTGTTCTCTTCCCTGTGCAACTAACTTAACTGCTGCTTTCCCAGACAAAAATTTAAATATCTTAACCATGCGCGGGAAAGAGACTCTAGATTTAGGCAAGGGTCATGTGTTACGATGTATACCTACTCCTAGTCCCCGCTGGCCCGAAGGACTTTGCACCTATGACCCCCAAACCCAAATTTTATATACAGGTAAGTTGTTTGGGGCACATGTCTGCGCAGATGAAATGTTTGATGAGAAGTGGGACAGCCTCAAAGAAGACCAGCGTTACTATTTTGACTGTTTGATGGCTTCCCATGCACCCCACGTCCTGGCTGCATTGGAGAAACTCTCAGAACTACATGTAAGAATGTATGCGGTGGGACATGGTCCTTTGGTGCGTTACGGTTTACAGGAATTGACGGAATCCTATGAACATTGGAGTCGTGCTCAAGCTAACCGGGAAATATCCGTAGCTTTACTGTATGCTTCTGCATACGGTAATACTGCAACCTTAGCCCAGGCGATCGCCTTTGGACTGAATAAGGCTGGGGCTGCTGTTAAATCTATTAACTGCGAATTTGCGGAACCAGAAGAAATGAAAGCCGCTGTGGAAGAGTCTGATGGCTTTATTATTGGTTCCCCTACCATTGGTGGTCATGCACCAACACCAATTTATACTGCTTTGGGTGTGGTATTATCTTTAGCAGACAGGAGTAAACTGGCAGGGGTATTTGGTTCCTATGGTTGGAGTGGGGAAGCCTTTGATTTAATTGAAGGTAAACTGCGGGAAGCTGGGTATAAATTAGGCTTTGAAACTTTGAAGGTCAAATTCAAGCCTTCCGATGTCACCCTCAAACAATGTGAAGAATTGGGTACAGACTTTGTACAAACCCTGAAAAAAGCCAGCAAAGTCCGTTTACCACAAAAAGCCGCTACCCCTGTAGAACAGGCTGTGGGTAGAATTGTGGGTTCTGTTTGTATCATTTCTGCGAAGCAAGGGGATGTATCTACGGGGATGATGAGCGCTTGGGTATCTCAAGCTACTTTTAATCCACCAGGAATTACGGTAGCAGTTGCCAAAGACAGGGCAGTTGAATCTTTGTTATATTCAGATGCTAAATTTGTCTTGAATATTCTCCCTGAAGGCAGACATCAGGAATATATAAAGCATTTCCGCAAGTCTTTTGCCCCAGGAGAAGACCGGTTTGCCCCCTTTGATACCACAGTAGCAGATAATGGTTGTCTAGTGTTGTGCGACTCCTCAGCCTATTTAGAATGTATTGTTCAACAGCGCATGGAATGCGGCGACCACTGGGTATTTTATGCAACTGTTGACAACGGGAAATTACTGGAACCTGATGCCGTCACAGCTGTCCACCATCGCAAGACTGGTACTCATTATTAAGTATATAAGGGCAAGGCATTGCCCTGTTTAGCTCCTCGTTCCTTGCCAGAGGCAAGGAATGCAGCGATTGAGGCTCCCGCCTCAAATCCTGACTGGAGGCGGGAGCCTCTCGTGAGTGCATTTCCAGGCGGTCGCCTGGAAACGAGAGAAGGGCTGTGTCTTAACTTACCTCTCGTTACAAGGTTTTACCTTGCAATGCATTTTAAAGCGGGTTTAGCTGTCATTAGCTCTGGTAGCTCTCGTTACAAGGTTTTACCTTCTGATGCATTTAGGGCGGGCTGTTGCCTCCCATTCAGTCTGGAGGCAGAGCCTCCCAGTATAGGTTTCCAGTCTGGAGGCTGGAAACTAGTTGGGGTAAGGGCTGTATCTTAACTTAGTCAATTAAAATATTGTCTGATGAAATTACCCTTTGCTTAGGTGTAGTATTTTGGTTATATAATCAGCAATTTTAACCAGGACAATCCCATATACATTGTGTACGGTTTAACTAGGTAATTAGTGGCTAGTGTCTATAACGCTACTAGCTACTATCACCAGGAGTGTATATTATTGTACTAGTTCCATGATTCCAGAACCTAGCAAAATAGAATTTCCCCTTTGGCAGTATCTCAATCAACCCCTGTTTAGTGCTGATGCTAAACTAATCCTAAATCCGCGTCGTTTTGCCCATCTTCACAGAATAGAACTTTTAGAAAGGTGCTGGGCTAAAAAATGTGATGCTAAGGGTTCTTATTGAAATTTGATATGATGTAAAATTTTAGATTTTTGATTAACCAATATTAACACCTCCAGTGCTAGCTGTGGAGTGTATAGTCTTTGACAAGAGAGTGGGGGTAAAGAATAAGAAATCTTTCTAAATTTACCCTCTATTTGTAGAAAACAACGAACTATTTATGTAGTTATTCATACATTTATCAATAAAATTGACATTCCTAATACACATCTTGCACCTGGGTTGTGAAACCGGGTTTATGAACGAAAAATTGGGGTTTTAACAAGTCAATATTCGCATCGGAACCCGGTTTCTCGATACTTGCCCTTGAATGGTGCAAGATATGACTTAATTTATTTTTAGGATTAATCCCAAATTGAGTTAGGGTAAGATACCATGCTTTTGGAATCTTGCTTTTGGGGGAATGCATATGTCTTTTGTTCCTTTGCACATTCACAGTGACTACAGTCTCTTGGATGGTGCTAGTCAGTTACCAAGTTTAATAAATCGTGCCATTGAATTGGGGATAAAAGCGATTGCACTGACGGATCATGGTGTAATGTATGGTGCAATCGAACTGATAAAAACTTGTCGTAATAAAAATATTAAGCCAATTATTGGCAATGAAATGTATATTATTAATGGGGATATTGAGAAACAAGAACGTGGTCGTCGTCGTTTTCATCAAGTTGTTTTAGCTAAAAATACTAAAGGTTATAAAAATTTAGTTAAGTTAACTACAATTTCTCATCTCCAAGGTGTGCAAGGCAAAGGGGTTATTGCGCGTCCTTGTATTAATAAAGATTTACTCAAACAATATCATCAAGATTTGATTGTTACTAGTGCTTGTTTGGGTGGAGAAATACCCCAAGCAATTCTTAGTGGTAAACTAGATGTAGCTAGAACAGTAGCACAATGGTATAAAGATGTATTTGGTGATGATTTTTATTTAGAAATTCAAGACCATGGTTCCCAAGAAGATAGAATTGTCAATGTAGAAATTATTAAAATTGCACGGGAATTAGGAATTAAATTTATTGCTACTAACGACTCGCACTATATTTCTTGTTATGACGTAGAAGCACATGACGCTTTGCTATGTATTCAAACCAATAAATTAATTGTTGAAGAAAAGCGGATGCGTTACAGCGGTACAGAATATTTAAAATCCGCTGAAGAAATGAAACAATTATTTCGTGACCATTTACCGGATGATGTCATTGAAGAAGCCATAGCTACAACTTTAGAAGTTGCAGATAAAATTGAACCTTATAATAATATTTTGGGGGAACCGCGTATTCCTGATTATCCCATCCCATCTGGTCATACTGCTGATACCTTTGTGGAAGAAGTTGCTTGGGAAGGACTTTTAGAAAAGCTGAATCGTAAATTTCGCAGTGAAATCGATTCAACTTATAAAGAAAGGTTGGAATATGAATTAAAAATGATTCAGAGGATGGGTTTTTCTACATACTTTTTAGTTGTGTGGGACTACATAAAATTTGCCAGAGATAATAATATTCCCGTAGGTCCAGGTCGGGGTTCTGCTGCTGGTTCTTTGGTTGCTTATGCCATGGGAATTACTAATATTGACCCTGTTCATCATGGGTTATTATTTGAAAGATTTCTCAACCCAGAACGGAAATCCATGCCAGACATTGATACGGATTTTTGTATTGAACAACGAGATAAAGTAATTGAATATGTAGCAGATAAATATGGAGTAGATAAAGTAGCGCAAATCATTACTTTTAACCGCATGACTTCTAAAGCGGTGTTAAAAGATGTTGCGAGGGTGTTAAATATTCCCTATGCGGAATCAGATAAAATGGCGAAATTAATTCCTGTATCTAGGGGTAAACCAGCCAAACTAAAAGTGATGATTTCTGATGAAACTCCAGAACCAGAATTTAAGGAAAAATACGATAACGACCCCAGAGTTCGTCATTGGGTCGATATGGCAATTAGAATTGAAGGAACTAACAAAACCTTTGGTGTTCATGCAGCAGGAGTGGTAATTTCTGCGGAACCATTAGATGAAATTGTACCCTTACAAAGAAACAATGATGGTTCTGTAATTACCCAATATTATATGGAAGATTTGGATTCCATGGGCTTGTTAAAAATGGATTTTCTGGGGTTAAAAAACCTGACTATGATTCAGAAAACCATTGATTTAATCGAACAAAACCTTGGATATAGAATTGACCCCTATGATATTACAACCCAGGAACGAAAAGCTCAAAAAATATTAGCTAAAGGTGAACATACTGTTCTCCCCAAAGACGTAGAAAAGACTTACCAACTTTTAGAAGCTGGGGACTTAGAAGGAGTATTTCAATTAGAATCTTCGGGGATGCGTCAAATAGTCAGAGATTTGAAACCTTCTAACATCGAAGATATTTCTTCTATTTTGGCTTTATATCGACCCGGACCATTAGATGCAGGACTAATTCCTAAATTTATTAACCGTAAACATGGGAGAGAAAATATTGAGTATGAACACAATATTCTGGAACCAATATTAGATGAGACCTATGGAATTATGGTGTATCAAGAGCAAATTATGAAAATTGCTCAAGATATGGCTGGTTACTCCCTAGGACAAGCTGATTTACTGCGTCGTGCAATGGGAAAAAAGAAATTAGCAGAAATGCAAAAGCATCGAGAAGTCTTTATTGACGGTGCAGCTAAAAATGGAGTTAATAAAAAAGTTGCAGAAGATTTATTCGAGCAAATGCTAAAATTTGCTGAGTATTGTTTGAGCTATGATACTCCAGTTTTAACCCTAGAATACGGATTAATTCCTATTGGTGAAATTGTAGAGAAAGGAATTGAATGTCAAGTCTTTACTATTGATAAAAATGGCAATATTTACAGCCAACCAATTGCCCAATGGCACCAACGGGGAGAACAAGAAGTGTTTGAATATGAATTAGAAGACGGTTCCGTAATTCGAGCAACTAAAGACCATAAATTTATGACTACTGATGGACAAATGTTGCCAATAGATGAGATATTTACACAAGGTTTAGACTTGATGCAAGTGAAGGATTTACCACAATAAAATGTAGGGTGTGTTGTCCCAAAGCGCAACGCACCAATCACAACCTTTTTTAACACAATTGATAACTGAAGGTGGGTTGCCATTCTGCATAATGTACCCTAGGTCTTAAAAAGTCTAACAAACCAGATTTCTATAAGTTATACCAATTTGAAAAAAGAATGCGACACATGATTGGTTGCTAGGGGTGCGGTTTCCGCACCCCTACAATTGGATCTGTCGCAAACATTTTTTGATTTGGTATTATTTTTCACTTTAGCTAGACAGTAGTCATCAAAATAACCCCCCATTGCGGGGGAGTTAACAATTAGACTACAACCCCCTTCAATTCCTTAAACAATAACCTACAACCGTAAGCAGCAGTTTGGGAAATAACCAAATTACCAAAACCCCCCCTCACCTCCTTATCTTTAACCCCAGGGGCAATATCACCCCCAACCATTGAGGTTGTTAACCCCATCTGCATGGTTTGTAATCTGAGGTTTAAAGTTGCCTCCAGTTGCGGTTGGAGTTCCTTACCTGATTGACTGACAAATCTTTTTGATCTAGGTTGGGTTGTAGCTTGCTTCCCCGGAGGGGTAGCATGTAGACGCAACAGCGGCTTTGAGCAGAGTAACCCAACAACTGCAACCGATTGCGTTGGGTGGAGGGGCTACGAAATTTCAACACTTCCAAGACTTTTGTCAGTCAACCAGGTTCCTTACTGACCATGGGGATAAGATTTTGGGTAAGCGATCGCTTAAATTGCACAAGTGCCTGTTGCTGGAGTCTGGCAACAGCCTTTTGTTTCCACAATTCTGAATTGTCCTGAAATTGGGCTTTTCGGGAATCGTAGAACTCCCCCAACTTCTTACCAATATCATTTTTATTAAGAGCGTGTTTTGGTGCGATCGCATTCAAAACCCACAAATACAACTGGCAGTTGGAGTACAAAGCAATTTGACCAGAGATGCTTTTGACGCAAATATTGATAGCTCAATTTACACTGAACCTGGTTTTTCCCAATTTATTCCCAAGGGTGAAAACAATGATACCTATAGGATTGATGGTATTACTTTTAATCTTGCAAGACTAGACGTAAGCGCATTATTCCTTTACCTGTGGTTGATAACGGTATTTACAAGGGTGCAATTTACGCTCAAGTCACAAAAAAAGTAAATGTTGACTCGACAGAATATTCTTATCCACAAATTTCGCAATAAATACTATGAGCGTTAATGATTTAATTGCTCTATGTGCTTTACTTTTAAGTATTGGAGGTACTGCAATTGCAATTGTTTTTTGGTACGTTAATTATGAAAAACGAAAATACAGACTAGAAAGAGATTTCGCTCATCTTAAGCGAAACTACGAACAAATTAATCACAATTTGCTGGCAATTCTTTCTGAATTAGACAACAGATTTGACCGGGTAGAAAGAGACATTTTAGAGGTCAAATCAAATCTAAGTTTATCTACAAAGCGGAAAAATCAAGAATATTAACATCCACTCTGTTGTAATTTTCCTGATGGTGTTGGGTAGCTTTGGAGATTTAGCACTACCTTGGGAGGTTGTTACCGGAATTGGTTGAATAGGTTCTGTGGGGATTCGGTATACTTAGTGGAAGTCTGTCTTAGGGTTTAACCAATGAAACAGCTCCTCAATCATATACTAAACTGGAAAACACACCTGCAAAAGCTGATATTGCCAGCAGCAATCATAACTATCGTTTTCTCTTTGTTCACTACATCTGCTTTAGCTACAGGTGTGTATGAAATGCCAAATCTAACCGCAGGTGATAACACCTGGGTTGTAGATGAAGCCGATGTCCTTAGTCGTGTGAACAAAGGTAAAATTAGCAACGCTTTTGAAGACTTGGCATCAAAAACTGGAATAGAAGTTAGAATTACTACCATTCGCCGTTTAGACTATGGTGAAACCCCCCAAAGCTTCACCCAAGCATTATTTGAAAAATGGTTTCCTACCCCAGAAACTCAAGCAAATCAAGCCATCTTAATGATTGATACTCTGACTAACAATAGTGCCATTGTTAGGGGTGAGAAAGTCAAATCTGTATTACCAGATGACATTGCTAGAAGTATCGCTAACGAAACATTGTTAGTACCCTTACGAGCTGGTAATAAATATAATCAGGCATTTGTAGATGCTAGCGATCGCCTAGCAACAGTGATTTCCGGACAACCCGATCCAGGACCACCACAGATTACTGAAAATATTCAGGCAGAAAGTACATTCAAGAATGCAGAAGAAACAGAACGAGATCGAGGTAATGCCATTGCTTGGGTAGTAGGACTATTAATAGCTGCTACCGTTATCCCTATGGCGACTTATTACCTTTATCAGGTAAACCAGCCATCTTCTGATGGTTAAAAAAACCCTGATGACAAAAATTTTTCACTATCAAGGATGAAAGTTATTTTACCCTGCTCACTACTCACTCTGAAAAAACACAGGCAATAGGCAACAGGGAATAGGGAATAGCGAACTTTTAACAGGGTAAGTTTTTCTTCCATTCGTAGCGGGTGGTACACTGCCTCTGGGTTGCTTTCAAATGAAAATACCTCTTAACAGGTAAGAGGTATTTTCAAGTTAATCCTTCATAAACCTTTATACACAACTTTGCCATGAAGATACCTCTTCCCCAGTGCTTATTTTTAAGCTAGTATGTCAACAAATCATGATAAAAAAAATGGCAGGGTAAACCAACCTATACCCATATTATAGCATGAAATTTCGGGACTGCAACCATTGAAATCTCGTTCCCTCAAAAATGAAAATAGTTGTCCCAAATCTGGATTTTCGGGAGAAAAAGAACATTTTGGAAATTGTAATCAAACTTTATTGTATACAAGCTTGCCATGAAAATACCTCTTCTCCACTGCCGACTGTCTCCAGCAAAGCTTCAAGCTACTCCCTACGTCGGTGTTCTAAGATTACCTATAAAAATTTCTCCCCTTCTTCCCCGTCTTCCCCCTCTTTCCCTCTTAAGGGTTTCACTCAATTTGGTAATCTTCTAGCGGGAGGGGAGTAGTACTCAACCAGATTAATTTTGGGTGAAGTATTTTACCAAGTAATTCGAGAAATTACCGCATAAGAATATAGCAGTGTTGGATGATTTTACGTTTTGTTACATAATTTAGTTTTTTTCTGCCTACTTACTCTATTATGTAGGGACGGGGTTACCCTACCCCTTTACCCTTTACCATTTATCAACTGTTGTGCATCTAAATGCACAACAGCTTATTAATCTTGCACATACTCTTGCCCTGTCACCAAAGCATACTCAGCTTTGACAAATTCCCTACCTAAATATGCCGCATGATCTAACATGGTCACAACAGAGGGCTGAGTTTGTTCAAAAAGTTTTACACACAATTCCTTAGCAGTTCTAGCGCTATACAAAGTTGAGTGAGTTCGTTCCACTTTTCCCTTAGCAGGAATCACTTTTCCCGTTTCTGGATCGACAGCTAAACCCCGTTCATCAATCACATTGGTGAAATGCTTGGCACAAATTAACCGAGCTTCTCGATCTAGGTAAATAATAAAATATCCACCAGGGTCAAGGTTAATGTGGCGCTGAGAAAGTTTATCATCAATTGCTGCCAGGTTTTCTACTGTCAGATCCATAATTACTCTAAAAATGAAATTTTATTCAGGGCTTTTACGCTTATTTTTAAGTGTAATAGGTAATGAACAATGGGTAAATGAAAAATAAAATTACCAATTACCAATTACCCATTACCAGTTACCAAGTATTTATTTTTTTTGAGAAAAAGGCAACTCTGCATTTATGGCTGTAATTTCCTGCTGTTCCAATTGATTTACCTCCCGGATATAAGGACACAAGATTTGTTGTAAACGACTATTGTAAAAGCGGTGCAAACTATAATTTGGTCTAGCCGGAAAACCACGGCGTTTTTTGTGACGTCCCCCAGCACCAGGGTCAAAAATTTCGATATTATTGGAAATTGCCCAGTCAATGGGTGCATAATAACAAGCGTCAAAATGCAAACAATCTATTTCCTGAAAGCTACCCCAATAACGTCCATATAGGCGATCGCCTTTAAACAGACAAAAGGACATTCCCAAGGGAAGGCGATTGTCTTGTTCGCTGTATGCTGCTACAAATAATACCCGGTGGCGATAATTGCTATGTAGCTGTTCAAAAAAGCGTTTTGTCAGATATTTGCTACCCCACCAGCCAAATTTATCACAGGTATCGGCATAAAAATCATACATCAAAGAAAACAGTGACTTGGGTATTTCTTCCCCTGTGAGTGTTTGTAGTTGTAAACCAGCTTTTGCTACCGCTTTGCGTTCCCGTTTGATATTGCGGCGTTGGTTAGCATTAAACACTTGTAAATAGTCATCAAAACTGTTAAATCCCAGATTTTCCCAAATATAGCTATGGTGTAGCCAGGGGGTAAAACCATGGCGTTCGATGACTAGTTGCCATTCGGGATCTACAAACAGAAAATTACAACCACTGAGGCGGTGTTTGAGGCAAAAGTCGTCAATTTCATGCACCATCATTGCCGTGATTTCATCCTCATCTTCCCTAGGAGAAATCAAAAACCGATAACCTTCTACCGGGGTGAATGGTGACATTCCCAGCATTTTCGGGTAGTATTCCACACCCAAACGATGAGCTACTTCTGCCCACTGATGGTCAAAGACAAATTCGCCATAACTATGTCCTTTAATGTAAAGTGGGGCAGCAGCAATTAGGGTTCTATCTCGCCACAGGGTTAAGTGATTTGGTAACCATCCAGTTTTCGCGGTTGTACTCCCAGAAGTTTCCAAATTTTTGAGCCATTCCCACTCTAAAAATGGGGTTTTCAATGGTATTGCCAAAGTATCCCATGCTTGTTGGGGTACTTCCGAAATTTTGTTAATCCAGGCAACAGAATAGCGAGGCTTGAGTTGTTCCACCATCAGGGGTTCCGCAACAAAAATTTAAGGCACAGCTTTACTTAAGTTAATCCAATTAAGCCTCCAATTGCAGGCTTAAGGTAACCCAGAACAGTAGGTAAAGCCACAACTATAACCAAGGGAGTTTCAAAGGAGAATGACGATTATTCCTTCGACGGAATAGTTATTTGGGCAGTGAAAGCAAAACTATAGCCAAGGGAGTTTCAAAGGAGAATGACGATTATTCCTTCGACGGAATAGTTGTTCGGGTAGTAAAAGCAAAACCATAGCCAAGAGAGTTTCAAAGGAGAATGACGATTATTCCTTGGACGGAATAGTTATTTGGGCAGTGAAAGCAAAACTATAACCAAGGCAGTTTCAAAGGAAAGTGACGATTATTCTCTTAACGGAATAGTTATTTGGGCAGTGAAAGCAAAACTATAACCAAGTGAGTTTCAAAGGAGAGTGACGATTATTCCTTTGACGGAATAGTTGTTCGGGCAGTAAAAGCAAAACTATAACCAAGTGGGTTTCAAAGGAGAGTGACGATTATTCCTTTGACGGAATAGTTGTTCGGGCAGTAAAAGCAAAACTATAGCTAAGGGAGTTTCAAAGGAAAGTGACGATTATTCTCTCAACGGAATAGTTATTTGGGTAGTGAAAGCAAAACTATAGCCAAGGGAGTTTCAAAGGAAAGTGACGATTATTCTCTCAACGGAATAGTTATTTGGGCAGTAAAAGCAAAACTATAACCAAGGCATTTTCTTGGAGAATGACGATTATTCTCTCAACGGAATAGTTATTTGGGTAGTGAAAGCAAAACTATAACCAAGGCAGTTTCAAAGGAAAGTGACGATTATTCCTTCGACGGAATAGTTATTCGGGCAGTCAAAGCAAAACTATAACCAAGGGAGTTTCAAAGGAAAGTGACGATTATTCCTTTAACGGAATAGTTGTTCGGGCAGTAAAAGCAAAACTATAACCAAGTGAGTTTCAAAGGAGAGTGACGATTATTCCTTCGACGGAATAGTTATTCGGGTAGTGAAAGCAAAACTATAGCCAAGGGAGTTTCAAAGGAAAGTGACGATTATTCTCTCAACGGAATAGTTATTCGGGTAGTGAAAGCAAAACCATAGCCAAGGGAGTTTCAAAGGAGTAACGATTATTCCTTTGACGGAATAGTTATTCGGGCAGTAAAAGCAAAACCATAACCAAGGGACTTTCAAAGGAGTAACGATTATTCTCTTAACGGAATAGTTATTTGGGCAGTAAAAGCAAAACCATAACCAAGGGACTTTCAAAGGAGTAACGATTATTCTCTCAACGGAATAGTTATTTGGGCAGTAAAAGCAAAACCATAACCAAGGCAGTTTCAAAGGAAAGTGAGGATTATTCTCTTAACGGAATAGTTATTTGGGCAGTGAAAGCAAAACTATAGCGAAGCGATTTTTTTGGGAAGTAAAACAATTCTCCATTACCCATTACCCATTACCCATTACCAATTACCCATTACCAATTACCCAAGAGCGAACTTATGGAAAAAATGACATCAAAACTAAAAAAAAATACAAAGTAAGGGAACACTGAAATTAACCCCAAGCCTGTTGAGGTGATGAGTATGGTGCTATATTTTTGCAAATCTGCCCGCGTATTAGTTGCTTCTAGCCTGCTGGGATTGGTAACCCTGCCAACTCTAGGTATACTAGGAATGGCACAAGATGCGATCGCTCAAGCAACTAATGAGGCACAAAAGCCATCAAAAATCTTGAATATCGATCCATCAGAGTTAACTCCCTCCTATCCCGCTACCGCACCTCCAAAGCGTGTAGAACCCCTGCCCGATGAACGGGAAATGCAAGAAAATAACTTAGAAACCGATTATCGAGTTAATGCCTTGCAGCCAGATTACACCGGTAATCTCTGGGTTGGTTCTTGGCGGGGATTGACACGAATCGATCCCAACACAGGAAAAATTATTACTCGGGTAAATTTACCCAATCTTGCTATCGGTGCTTTGGCACAGGATAAAGTAGGACGTTTATGGGTAGGAACCTATGAAGGACTAAAACGAGTAGATCCCCGTAGTAACGAGATTACAGCTCAGAATTTATTTTTGCCTTCTAAAAGAGTATTATCTTTGTTGGTTGACAAAAGAGGTTACTTATGGGTAGGAACCGATAACGGTTTAGCCTTAATTAGCCCAGACGAAGGGTTATTAATGACAACATTAAAAAAACTTCCCGGTGTCAGCGCCAACGCCCTAACTTTAGATGCAGAAGGTCAATTATGGGTAGGAACCCTAGATGGAGTCGTGCGAATCAACACCGCCAGCGCTTTAATCATGAAGCGGATTGATCAAATACCAGGGGCAACAGTGCAGGCTTTAGCCATCAGTCCAGAAGGGTTAATTTGGGCAGGAATGCCAAATAGTTTACTAGTTATTAACCCCAAAACTGGTGCAGTATTACGATCTGTCACACCTCTGCGCGGACGGAACGTTAAATCCATTCGCTTTGCCCAAGATGGTAGTGTATGGGTAGGTACTCACAACGGTTTGCTAAGATTGAATCCACACACTGGTGCAGTATTAGATCGAGTTCCGGGTCTTCCTTCTAGTCGTGTTCTTGCCTTAGCCCCTGATGTCGGTAATAAATTATGGATTGGTACTACTGAAGGTCTAGCTTGGTTAATGCCCAAAATGGAACAAGCAAAACCCCATCTGGCTTTTACTCGCGCCGTTGAATGAAGACATGGGAAGATGGGGAGATAGGGTGATAGGGTGATGGGGAGGAGAACTCACTACTAACTCCGCGCCTCCTGTAGGGGCACAACACTGCTGTGCCCCTACCAACTCCTAACTCCTAACTCCAAAATTGTAAATGCCAGTCACCACTCACCAATTAATCCAATGGAAACAACAACAACGTCCAATTGTGGCGTTGACAGCCTGGAATTATGCGATCGCCCAACTTCTGGATAACGCTGGTGTGGATTTAATCTTGGTGGGTGACTCCATGGCAGTAGTATTAGGATATAAAAATACACTTCCAGTTTCTTTGTCAGAAATGATTCACCACGCCAAAGCTGTGCGTCGTGGTGTTTCCAGAGCATTGATAGTAGTAGATTTACCATTCTTGACGTATCAAGAAAGTGTCAAACAAGCAATGCACTCCGCTGGACGAGTATTGAAAGAAACCGGCGCTCAAGCAGTAAAATTAGAAGGTGGTTATCCCGCAATGGTAGAAACCGTTTCCCGTTTGGTGCAAGCTGGAATTCCAGTTATGGGTCATCTAGGTTTAACTCCCCAATCTATACACCAATTGGGTTTGCGTCAACAGGGAAAAACAGAATTAGATGCCCAGAGGATTCTAACTGAAGCGATCGCACTCCAACAAGCAGGAGCATTTTCTATAGTCCTAGAACATATTCCCCCTGACTTGGCATTACAAATTACTCAAAAGCTTAGTATTCCTACAATTGGTATTGGAGCTGGAAAACATTGTGATGGACAAATTTTAGTAACTTCTGATGTTTTGGGACTTTCAGAAAGACAGCCACCATTTGCCAAAGTTTATACAAATCTGCGACAGACAATTACCAAAGCTGTAGAAGAATATGCAGCGGAAGTCAGGGAAAAGAAATTCCCAGAATCATGATATTCATTGGTAGTTCGCAATTAAAAGAAACCGGGTTTCTAATAACCACTTAGACACCAAGTACTTTCAAGTTCTATGGTCCTACAAACTCACCCCGTTCAAATACAACCAAACGTCACTTGGGAAGCGCTTCCAGCAGACTTTGTTTTACCTGATGACCCAGTGGAAAACATTCAACAACCTCCCTTAGCTGCTGCACTTACCGATGCTTTAGGAGCAGCAAGGCTCATTCAAAATTATATGCTGATTGGCTCCAATTTTGGACTGGTAGCCACGGTAAATAAAAAAATAGTAGTCAAGGCACCAGACTGGTTTTATGTGCCTCAAGTGCAGCCTGTAGCAGCGGAGATCGTTCGTCGTAGTTATACACCAAACCTAGAAGGTGAACCAGTGGCTGTGGTGATGGAATTTCTCTCGGATACGGAGGGGGGAGAACTATCAGTCCGTTCAACTCCACCCTATGGTAAATTATATTTTTATGAACGAATTCTGCAAGTTCCTACCTACGTAACTTACGACCCTTATGAAGCAATCATAGAAGTACGCTGTTTGCAAAATGGACAATATATATTGCAGCAAGCAGATACTAATGGGCGTTTTTGGATTCCTGAATTAGAGCTATTTTTGGGAATTTGGCAAGGTGAAAGACTCTGTCAAACCATGAACTGGTTGCGGTGGTGGGATAAACAAGGCAATTTATTGTTGTGGAGTAGCGAACAAGCAGAAATTGAACGTCAACGTGCGGAACGTTTAGCGCAAAAGTTAAGGGAAATGGGAATCAATCCAGATGATTGACCTACCAAAGTTATTAACGAAAACCAAGTTATTGTTTTGGAAGATTTGAATGTGTCGGGATTGGTTAAAAACCGTAAACTAGCTAGGGCAATTAGCCTACTAGGCTGGAGAGAGTTTAGAACGCTTTGTGAAGCTAAATCCGAGAAATTTAATCGAGATTTTCGGGTAATAAACCGATGGGAACCCACCAGTCAAATTTGTTCTGAATGTGGATACAAATGGGGCAAGCTCGATTTAAAAGTTCGGTCGGTTCGATGTATGAATTGTGGCGTTGAACACGACCGAGACGAGAATGCAGCAAAAAATATAAACTTTGTCGGGATAGGGCATTGCCACGACTTTAAATGGGCGCAGAGACAGAGTAAGACTACTATCGCCAGTGGCGACGCTGCGCGAACGGTAGCATCAGTCAACGAAGCGTCAAGAATCACCGTGGCTTAAGCCCGGTGAGTATGTCAAGGAACTATTAAGATTTGGCGGATACCTCCGTAGGGGTAAAGCGCATTGCTAAACCTCTACAAAACTCCTACAAACAAAACCCCTACAAACAAAACCCCTACAAAACCCATACCCCGCAAGGAAATTAATTTCCTTGCTTATAAACGAAGTCATCTAAAAGATGACTAACTAACCTAGGTTTTCTTCAGTCTACTTCAGTAGACTTTGTCTATTAGCCCAGAACTTTAGTTCAGGGTGGGTGAGAAAGCTAACAGATAATCAAAAATCACAGGTTCATCGTCAAGATTTTTTTCAATTAGCAAAAAAAGCCTTTTCCTCATCAAAACGTCAATAAACTGACATTTTTATCCATCTCCGGACAATGAGATATTAGTAGTTACAGCCCACGATTTTGTGCTAAGATAGAGAAGTCATGGGTTTACTCTGCGATTTTTTTTGTGATAATTTCTTGACATTTTGAGAGAGTGCGTTACACCTTGATAGAGAATACTCTCCGTTACAATTTCTTTAGTGCAAACTCTCAGGATCTAAACCTAAAGCACGCAACCTTTCCGCGAACAGTTGTGCTCGTTGTTCAGCTTGCTGCGCTCTTTGTTCTGCCATGTCAGCTCGTTGAGATTCCTGTTGTGCCCGTTGTGCTTCCTGTTGTGCCCGTTGTGCTTCCTGTTGTGCCCGTTGGGTTTCCTGCTGAATCTGTTCTTTGGGAGTAGGATATCGCATTCCTGACTCGTCATACCAATACAACCATTCCCGAGTCACCCCGGAATAATTACCCCTTTCACAACCAATTCCCAAGCCAATTTCTGGCAACCAAACTGGATTTCCTGACTGCAATTCATACTTCCCATTCACCAACTTATGTATTTCCAAACGAGGCTTACGGCGACGACGGGAAGAATAAATAACATAATAAAGTACACCTAAAGCTGCATATTCTTCTAATTTAGTGCTGTATTCCTTACGATAGGTGGAGGAAACTACCTCCAGCACCAAAATCGGTATGACATTTTCATCCCACAACACATAACTGGGACGCAATTCCTCATCATAAAACCGTTCGACCCCCAAGCTGAGAAAACCATCCGGCACAATGGGAGGTTTATCTGGATGATAATAAATACCCATATCCACCCCAAAGAACCAGTCCATGCGCTCTGACCAAAGTATCAGTAATATTGCTTTGAGCAACCCTGGTATTAATTCTTGTAGTTCATTATCCACAGGTGTTTCATCAGAGTCTGGTAGTTCTTCGGCAGAAGGCAAATACCTCGGTAAATCGTACTCTAACATGGCTGGTTTCCCCAAATCTCAGGAAAATTATAACGATTTACAGCTAGAGATAGGTAATCTCAGTAGATCGCAAAGTTTTTTAGAGCCCTTGCCACATGGACATTTCGGCGAAACACTCCTATAGCAAGAAAGTTGCTATTAAGTAGGTCGGTACAAATAAAGCGAAGCAGTTAGGGTCATCATTTGTCATTGGTCATTGGTCATTGGTAAAGGTTTCAGGGCTATATTTACGTTTCGTAACATAGTTATATTTATTTCCGCCGATTTACTTAATCAGCGTTTCAGCCGATACCGTTAGTTGTCTTCAAGCGATGTCTGGCGACAAGCCGCTCCACGTCTACACTCTTAAACCAATGCTGAATACTCCTTGTTCGCGGTGGCTGAAACCCTTATTTCTAGGTCAGTTCAGGAAAGTTTGTGATCTACTGAATCTTAGAGCAGGATAGGAGTAATTGAACTGGCAGGTTTATTATCAAGATTTGTTGAGCCAGCAAAAAAAGCCTTTCTGTTGTCAAGATAGTAAATGACTGATAAATTTTCCTATCCTCAGGCAAGGATATTTCAGCAGTTACAGCGCCGCGATTTCCTGCTATAATGTAGAAGTCTTTGGTTTACCCTGCGATTTTTTTTATGATGATTTCTTGACAAAATAGTAAGGTGAGTTAGAGGGTGTTTATAAAAAAATATAAAACTCTCCTGTCCAAAAACCGGGTTTCTTTTGGTATACATACTCAAATTCTCGCTTCTCCACCTATAGAAACCTGGTTTCTTTGATAAACACGCTCTTAGATGCTTTGATTGTATTTTTAGGGAAAAATTATCTTCAAAGTTCACCTTTAACATGCCCTAGTAGATGCACTGACAGATGCTTTTGGCAGGTTGATTGTAAAAATTTGTAAAGCTAATAAAAAAGTATTTTTGTCCTTAAAATAGCTAATGATTGATAAATTTTCTCGTCTTCGGACAACGAGATTTTAGGGCTTATAGTGCTGTATTTTGGTGGTATAGTAGAAACGTTGTAGGTTTACCCTGGAATTTTTTTTGTCATGATTTTTTGACATGGTAAATATTGTAATTTGATAAACCTGGTTTTTCCATGGTTGTCCTTGAATGTTGCAAGACATACCCATTACTAATTACTAATTACCAATTACCAATTACCAATTACCCAGTTTGTAGTTTATATTTACCCCGTGAGTGTCGCAATCCTGTTATGTTCAAATATGGAAGACTGCTTCCCCTGGCGCTCTCATGCCATTAACCAGAGGTGTGGCTGTACTGGATATGGAAAAATAATGCTTGTTTAATGGGTACAGATAAACCTTAAACTTAATAGTCCACCGACCACATAAGCTCTAACTGAAAAAAGCAATCATGTCTAAGGTTCTCGTCTCCGATCCAATTGACCAGGCTGGGATTGATATTTTATCTCAAGTCGCCACCGTTGATGTCAAAACAGGACTCAAAAGTGAAGAATTAGTTAAAATCATTAGTGATTATGACGCGCTGATGATTCGTTCTGGTACTCGGGTTACAGAAGAAATTATTGCCGCTGGCACGAATCTGAAAATTATTGGTCGTGCTGGCGTGGGTGTGGACAATGTGGATGTTCCTGCTGCTACTCGTCAAGGGATTGTGGTAGTAAATTCTCCCCAAGGGAATACCATAGCCGCTGCTGAACATGCCCTGGCAATGATGTTGTCTTTGTCCCGTTATATCCCTGATGCTAATGCTTCCGTCAAAAGTGGTGGCTGGGATCGCAAAAGTTATGTTGGGGCAGAAATTTACAAGAAAACCATCGGCATCGTCGGCTTGGGTAAAATTGGTTCCCATGTGGCTAAAGTTGCCAAAGCTATGGGAATGAAATTGCTAGCAACCGATCCTTTTATTTCCGCAGAACGTGCCGAACAGATTGGCTGTCAATTGGTAGATTTAGATGTCCTACTGCAACAATCAGACTATATCAGCCTACATATTCCTAAAACCCCAGAATCTACCCATTTAATCAATGCCGAAAGATTGGCAAAGATGAAACCCAATGCCCGGATTATTAACTGCGCTAGGGGTGGGATTATTGATGAGGACGCTTTGGCTGCTGCCCTCAAGGAAGGTAAAATTGCTGGTGCAGCTTTAGATGTGTTTGAGTCTGAACCCCTAGAAGAATCCTCTTTAAAGTCCTTGGGTAAAGAAGTTATTCTCACACCTCATCTTGGTGCATCGACTACAGAAGCACAGGTTAATGTGGCAATTGATGTTGCAGAACAAATTCGGGATGTATTATTGGGATTACCTGCACGTTCAGCGGTGAATATTCCCGGACTTAGTCCCGATGTCCTGGAAGAACTCAAACCTTACATGCAGTTGGCGGAAACCTTGGGTAACCTAGTAGGACAGTTAGCTGGTGGTAGGGTAGAATTGCTTAACGTCAGCTTACAAGGGGAACTAGCAACTAACAAGAGTCAACCTTTGGTGATTGCCTCCCTTAAAGGTCTACTTTACCAAGCATTGCGAGAAAGGGTAAATTACGTCAATGCTAGCATCGAAGCCAAAGAACGGGGCATTCGCGTTATTGAAACTCGTGATGCTGGAGTCAAAGACTATGCTGGTTCCTTGCATCTAGAAGCCACAGGTAATTTGGGTACTCACTCCGTAACTGGTGCTTTATTAGGTGATGGTGAAATTCGAGTTACCAATATTGATGGTTTCCCCATCAATGTACCTCCCAGCAAGCATATGCTATTTACCCTCCACCGCGATATGCCGGGAATTATTGGTAAAATTGGTTCCCTTTTGGGTAGCTTTAATGTCAATATTGCCAGTATGCAGGTGGGACGTAAAATTGTCCGTGGTGAAGCGGTGATGGTTCTGAGTTTGGATGATCCCTTACCAGAAGGAATTCTAGAGGAGATTACCAAAGAACCTGGAATCCGTGATGCCTACACCGTAACACTGTAAAACAGTTTGAACTCCCTTCGGGAGAGGGAGGGGGGAACAGGCAAAAGTGGAATTTTTTTGTCAGATACAAAATTTGTTGGTTGTTCTCCCCTCTCCCCAATCCATGGGTTCACATCCCCCACCATACTCATCCGCTGTTCCCTGCTGTCTGTTCCCTTTTACTTTTGGATTTGGGAGCGGAAAGTGAGAAATTGGTAATTGGGGATGGAGATTTTTTCTACTCTTTAATTCCCAGTACCCGTCCTTGACTCTCCAATCTCCAATCTCCAATCTCCAATCTCAAATCTCAAATCTCAAATCTCAAATCCTATGGCAAACACCTGGTGGGAATTACAAATTATTTGTCAGCCAGAACAAGAAGATTCTATCTTTTGGCGGTTGGAAAATTTTGGCTGTCGTGGTACTGCTAGTGAGAATAAGGACAATTACTGTCTAATTAGGGGTTACCTCCCGAAAATCAAAGCAGAAATGCTCGATTTGTCTGCACTGTCCCTGTGGCTACGTCAAGATGCTCTGAGTTTAGGATTATCTGAGCCTACCATGCATTGGCAGTTAATTGATGAGGAAGATTGGGCAAGTAGCTGGAAGGAATATTGGCAACCCCAGGAAATTGGCGATCGCTTCCTCGTCAACCCCGCATGGCTACCAATGCCAAAAGATTCTTCAAGGCTCGTCATTCGTCTAGACCCAGGTGTTGCATTTGGCACAGGAAACCATGCTACTACTCAGTTGTGTTTGGAATCGCTGGAAATGCGTTTCAGCAGTAATCCTTTCCTGCAAGAGCCAGAAAATAAACATGTGGTAATTGCTGATATTGGCTGTGGTTCTGGTATACTTTCTATTGGGGCATTGCTTTTAGGAGCAAAGAAGGTTTATGCTGTAGACACAGATCCGTTAGCAATCAAATCTACTGCTGAAAACTCTGCTCTCAATCAGATTAATCCCGAAAGTTTAG
The DNA here is from genome assembly GCA_030065825.1 of Nostocaceae cyanobacterium. Lineage (GTDB taxonomy): Bacteria > Cyanobacteriota > Cyanobacteriia > Cyanobacteriales > Nostocaceae > JASJCY01. The sequence goes on from JASJCY010000029.1 coordinate 33,479, forward strand.
TAGTAGCTGAGGGGAGTGTAGAGGTTGTAGAACAGCTAATATCCGAACCTGTGGATGGTATAGTCTGTAATATTTTGGCACATGTGATTATTGATTTAGTTCCAAAAATGAGTGCGATCGCGAAATCAACTACTTGGGCTATTTTCAGTGGTGTTTTAACTGAACAATCCAAAGAAGTTATCGATGTTTTAGAACAACATGGTTGGGTAGTTGCAACCCTCTGGAAACGCCAAGAATGGTGTTGCTTAAATGTTAGGCGTTCTTAGTGTGTTCGTGTTACAAATCTTAACACTAAGACACTAAGACACGAAGAAGAGAAATATTTAAATTACAGATTGTAAATATTGTACTAAGTCTTTAGCTTTCAATGCTCCCTCGATTCGATCTACTTGCTGACCTTGTTTGAATAATACAATGGTTGGGAGGGCGTTGATTTGGTATTTACTTGCTAATTCAGTATATTTTTCGGTGTCAATTTTGACAATTTGTATCTGACCTTGCATTTGTGCGTTTACCTTTTCTAATTCTCGCGCCATAATTTGACAAGGACCGCACCAGTCAGCATAAAAATCTACTAGTACAGGGACATCGGAAGCAGATAGCATTTCTTCAAAGCTGTTAAATTGCTTTTTAGTAGCCATATAATACCTACCATTATTTTGATTGTTTGATTTCAATAGTAGTTGTTGTAACTAAAAATGGCTGTAACATCATTTTTTTTTAATGGAAGGAAGCCATTGAAATTTCAGATTTGACTGGATTTGACTGGGAAACTCCAAGAACAAGCATTTTAGAGTTGTAGTCTAGTTATTTGCAATTACCAGACACTCGTTTTCAACTTTACTTAGCATATCTTTAAAAGCAGGAGTATAGCGACCATCTTTGTCTACAATTTTTTGGAGTGTATAATCACCAATTCCTGGAATTAGACGGAACCAGAGATTCTTGCGTTTCCAAGTATCCCCATTGTGAGAGTTTTCATCTTGACACATTGTGAAATCTACAATCCATTTAGGAGTGGGTATACCAAATGTCAGGGGTATGATTTGCGCTATCCTCAAAGTTTCGTCTTCAAATTGAATTTTGTAGGTTAAGCGAGTCAACCAAACAGCAAGAAGTAATAATTGTCCTGGAATAGAGTTGTGAAAAGTCCATTGTACCTCTGCAAATACTGGTAGAAACAAAGTTAATTTTTCTGCATCCCATTCTGAGTTATACATAAAAGTCATGCAATCATCTGGAAGTGGATTCCCATCCATAAAAAATACACCTTTGAGGATGTCTGGTAAGTTAGTTTCTTTAGTTGGCTTTATCCAGGTTGCGATGTTATCAAGTTGCTGCTTTTCAATTTTTAGAATCATGATTTAAGAATAGTTAGAAGTTTGGAGTTTGGAGTTTGGAGTTTGGAGTTTGGAATTGTTCCAGACACGACATATCGGGTCTGTACTGAATTTGGAATTAGGAGTTTGGAATTAGGAGTTTGGAATTAGGAGTTTGGAATTAGGAGTTTGGAGTTTGCAGTTTGCAGTTTGGAATTAGGAGTTTGGAATTAGGAGTTTAGAGTTTGGAGTTTGGAGTTTGGAGTTTGCAATTAGAAGTTTGGAGTTTGGAGTTATGAGTTAGGAATTTAGAATCTAAGACTGATAACTCCAAATTTATTAATCTTTAAGAACGCGCAAATCCTTTTAAAACTAAATCATTAGGAGTGACATTAGTAAATCTTTCAAATTCCCACTTAACTTCTGTAAATGATTCCCATTTATATTTCTTAAACAGATATAAACAGAAGATATTAATTAACCCAATAGCAAGACTTCTTCCCGGACAAACTCGTTCATGTTCGTAACCATTCCAGGATAAAATATCCGAAAAGTCTCGTTCAATATCAAAGCTATCTGGATTTTCATATCTTTGCGCATCTCTATTAGCAGTGAAGATAGAAGCAACTAAACGAGTACCTTTTTGGAATGGACATTTGACTTCACCAAAATCAATTTCTCCTTCTTCTTGACTAAGTTGACCGACAAATCTTACTGGTGGATAAAGACGAGCAGTTTCTAGAATTATTTGATTAATAATAATTGAATTTGAGAGAGCATTTTCATTCAATATTTCTTGCTCACCCCAAACAGCATTCACTTCTGTAATTACCTTATTTCTTAACTCTTCATCCAAGCACAAAACCCCAATCACAGAACCCAAAAGCGCACTTGTACCAGCAGTTCCAGCAATATGAATCATGTCGAAAAGTGAATTGCTGATTTGGTGTTCATTCAGTTGATATTTAGCACCTGTTTCTAAATAAGATGACCATTTGGGAGATTGTTTATATCTTTGAGTTAAATGCTTACGATGTCTAATTACCGGTGCTGTTAATACCCATAGTAGATACTTAGTGACAAAATTGGGTAAGCTTATCAGACCTATACGTTGAAGAAAATTAACTGATCCGGTCATTTCTAGCTCAGATAATGACATTTGGAAAACCAGTTGATGCAAAATTACCAACATCATCTTTGGTAAATCACTAATATGTAATTCACCTTTATTAGCTGCTGTGGCTAAACATTTATCGACTAAATTACCCAAAAGTTCCACATTTTCAGATGGTTCTGGTAAAGCTTGCAAAGATACAGCACGAGTACCTGTATGTTCCCTACCATTCATTCCCAAACTGAGTGGATTATTGAGCAGATAACTAGGGGCTAATACCTTAAAAATACCTAAATCATTTCCCCGTAATTGAGGTTCTACTTGCATCAATTTCTTAACTTCAGCGTGAGAAGTATATATAATTGCTTGCTCTAAGGCAAAAAATTTGTCTCCAATATTTTCCTTGGCTGTATACAGAAAACTCTTCAATTTTTGGAGAATGACAAAGGCATCCAGATAATAAAGCCGCAAGCGCAGCAGTTTACCAATTCTACTGTTGTAACCGACTTTTGCTAAAGTCTGTGAAAGTCTAATTTGGCGTTTATGTGCCTGAATAACTTGTTCTTTGATTGACATAATTTCCCTGTACTATTTAAATAATCAAGATAGATTTTAGGCAGAAAAAGTAACCATCATCTCCTAAATATTAATACTTTGAGGAATTTTAGTAGGAAGTAGATATTCATATTTGGGACGCTTTTTATTGCGTTCTGTGATGATTTTTTCAATCTCCTGTAGATTCTTCTGAAATCCCTGCAAAGCTGCTTTGACCGAAGAATCTTGAAAATGTTCTTCAGGGTAATAACTCAGTTGATTGTAATAAATAGACCCCAGTAAATACCCCAAGTTTAATTGTCCTTGTGCCTGTTCTAGGGGTGGGAGTAAATTTAAATAGTCCTGTTTTTTCACCTCACCTTTGAGAAGGGATATTGGCTGATAACCAGCTGTAGGCACCGCTGGGGCATAGCTCATTATATCTTTCTGGGGAAAGTTAACCGCAGCATGTTGGGCACTAGCAGTGAAAATAATCAGGGTTATAGCATCAATGAGGTAACCTAAAGTCTGTATGCCTCCATCTTTTTCACCAAAATCAGGAACTCGTCCACCATCATAGGCACCAGCTTCCCTAGCCCAAGCTTGAAGATAAGTATCATTTTGCACATCTTGGTCACTTTGATAGTAAATGCTCAAATAGTCCGATACCCATTGATGAATCGCATCCCAAATTAGTAAGGCATCATCCCGGTAAGGATATACTGGTAACATTTTGGTGTCATCTACACCGCGTTTTTGCAGTTGCTTTGCTAACATCGCTTCATTGAAGCCATAGCTTTGTAAACCAACTGCTGCTAAAACCCGGGAATTATCAATAGTTGATGACAGTAGTTGATCTACACCACCACCAGGAGCAATTAGAGAACTTTGAGCTGCATCATTTATCGCTAAAGTACCCTCAAAATGAGGACGAAGTAGTAAACTTAAGGGATGATTATCCAGTAATTGACGATGAGTGGCGATCGCAAATGGACCAACAAATAGGTGAGTTCTCCCCAAATGGGTTACAGCTTCGTGAAAATTCACATCTGCTATCTGCACAATGGTTTTGGCAAATAGCCAAGCATATTTATCGGATTTGGGGGTCACAATAGGGACATCTCCTGGATTTTGGCTGCACTGAATGGCTACTGGACGCATCAGGGTTGATTCATCTGCACCCTTGGGGACTGCAAATAATGCTAAGGGAGCATAAATATATTTTTGCTCTTTGGGAAAGGTTCCGTTAACTGCTCCTGCTAAAATTCCATAATCAGCTAGATAAAGTCTTCCTTGTTCTCCTGCTGCTGCTAAGGAATCATCGCTTCCCATTACTTCTTGATATTGAGTCTCTGTAACTGGAAACCTATCTCCCAGTTTGTTTACCCGCTCAATCATCACCGGATTATAGCCAGCAACCCGCATATAGGCAAAAACTTCATCATCCTGGAAATTACTGGCTATCTCTGGTAAATCCATATAGGGAAACAAGTTTTTATACTCCTGTATATCCTGTACATGTCCTGTAGGACGTCCTTGAAACAGAAGTTTGAGAATCCGGTTTAAAGAATCTTGAAAAATTGAAAGTCCCGTGGTTTTGAGTATCAAGAAGAATAAGTCATCCAGTTCTTTATAATCTTTGGAGAATCCTTTGAGTATTAACTGGGGGAAAATTTGTAGGAACCTGCCAATAACGCTGATTTGGAAAGGTATGGCTCCTTTTAGTAATACTTCCAGGATAAACATCCTCACATCATCCCTAACCTCCATCGAACCTTGATTTCCCCGGTTCGTAATCAAGCTATTCACAAAGGTAATCTTTAGTTGCTTAGCTAATAAACGAAACCAACCAGTAGAGAAGTTTTCCCCATCCGGAAGCTTATCCACCATAGCAATGGGTGGTATGCGAGTATAGCTATATTTATATTTACCCCTTGCAACTTCCAATGTCCTACTAGATATCAAATTTTCTCCTTGGTTTGGTAATCCAGAATTCATAACCAATTCTCCTTGTATCTCAACTATTGAATAAGACTTCAAAAGTTAAATCGCAAAAAACGCTTATCTTAATATTTCTTAATAAACTCTGTCTGCAAAATAGGGAATAAGTAAACTTTTATTGCAATTTACAAAAATGATATTTCTCTCCAGTTTCCGAACATTTGTACTAAAAAGTCTCATTTGCGACTAACGAGATTTCAATGGTTACAGCAGCATATTTTGTGCTATAATTGGAATCGAGTGGGTTGTCCTGCGCATTTTTTTATGATGATTTCATGACATAAGCATGTCATTGTTTATTGATATTTATCCAGAAAATTTTCTAGTTCCAAATCACCCTATGATAAATAACACGGTGAATTGAAAACACTAAGGAATAATGGAAATATTGCCAGAAAATTTGCAAACTTTGCACGGACAGGTGGCAATTATCACAGGTGCGTCCCGAGGAATTGGCAGAGCGATCGCTCAAGAATTAGCAAAGTACGGTGCAAGTGTAGTTATTAATTATGCCAGTTCGAGTCAGGCAGCAGAGGAACTAGTTACAGAAATTACTTCGGCTGGAGGAAGTGCCATTGCTGTGCAAGCTGACGTTTCCAAAGGGGAACAGGTAGATGCTTTGGTAAAGAGCGTCATGGAAAAGTTTAGTCGTGTGGATATTTTGGTGAATAACGCCGGAATTACCAAGGACACCTTGCTGTTGCGGATGAAGCCAGAAGACTGGCAAGCAGTGATTGACCTGAATTTGACTGGTGTATTTTTATGTACTCGCGCCATCAGTAAAATCATGCTGAAGCAGAAATCCGGACGAATTGTGAATATAGCCTCCGTAGCTGGACAAATGGGTAACCCCGGACAAGCAAACTATAGCGCTGCTAAAGCCGGGGTAATTGGTTTTACCAAAACCGTAGCCAAAGAATTTGCTTCCCGTGGCATTACGGTCAATGCTGTAGCCCCTGGTTTTATCGCCACCGACATGACTAGCGAACTCAAATCGGAAGATATCCTCCAATTTATTCCTTTGGGTCGCTATGGTCAACCAGAGGAAATTGCAGGCATGGTGCGCTTTCTAGCTGCGGATAAGGCTGCGGCATATATTACTGGACAGGTGTTTAATGTTGATGGCGGTATGGTGATGTGATTGGTGATGGGTAATGGGTGATGGGTAATGGGTAATTGGTAATTGGTAATTGGTAATTGGTAATTGGTAATTGGTAATTGGTAATTGGTAATTTGGCGCCTCATGGGCGCAAGCATTGCGCCCCTACGCGCCTCCCTAATTCTTCCGCATTTTGTGCCAGACGGTAAAGCCTAACAGGAGGATAATACTTAGGGTAGTAGTAAGTATTACTACCATAGTCATCCCTTTAATTCTCATTGCCAGCCAGTTGCACATCAAGGCAATTGACCACAAAATCAAAGCCGCACGACGCTGGGATAAACCCCAGGCAAGCAAGCGGTGATGTAAGTGGTCTTTACCGGGGGTGCTAAGGGGGTTTTTCCCTGCCATCAGCCGTCTGACAAATACTTGGGTGGTGTCTAATACTGGTAAAAGCAAAAACAACACCGGAGGCACTAGGGAGAAAATTGTAGTCACCTGCAAATCTCCCAAGATGGCTGTAGCCGCTAGCACATAGCCAAAAAAGTATGCCCCGGCATCACCCATAATGATGTGAGAGGGGTGGAAATTATGGCGTAGGAAACCCAGCGCAGCACCTCCCAAAGCTGCCAAAACCAACGTAGCTGCTGCCCAATTGGGATATTGAGCTGACACGGCTAGCAAACTCATGGCAGTGATAAAACTCACCCCTCCTGCTAAGCCGTCCATACCATCCATCAAGTTGATGGCGTTGGTAATTCCTACTACCCACAGCACCGTCACCAATATGGAAATGAGAGAGTCAACAGGTGTGCCAAAAGTGACATCAATGCTGATGCGATTAGAAACCAACAACAGCGCTGTGAAAATTTGCACAAATAAACGGACTACGGGGGGTAAACCAAATTGGTCATCGATAAAGCCCACGAGAACTAAAATCGAACCCCCTAGGAGGACTGTCTGTACTTGAGCTAAGACATTTTGCAGTTCTATGGGTCGTAGGAGGCTAGCGAGGATAATTGCTGCCACCACCCCCGCATAAATAGCCAAACCGCCAGCATTGGGCAGAGGTTCTCGATTCAAGCGACGGGCATTTGGTTGATCTGCCCAACCCACCCGCAAGGCAAATTTGCGGACTGCGGGAATCAAGCGCCATGTAACAGCCCAAGCTAATAAAAATGTAAATACTACCGCCAACCAGCCGGAACCGCCAGGTTCAGCAATTCCGATTGCTTTGAGGGAGCTGTAAATATCCATCTCCCAATTCCAGTATTAGTACTAATGTTTATTTAATTTCGGGATCACATGTATATTAATCAATTTTTTTCCATTTAACTCTAACTTGATTGAGAAAGAGTATTAGCACTCTTGGCATCTGAGTGCTAAATTGTCTAATGGAAGCGATAGAGAAGTAAAACATGGCGAAGATTGTTTCCTTTGATGAAGACTCTAGACGGGCGTTAGAACGGGGTATTAATGCCCTGGCTGACGCAGTGAAGATTACTCTGGGACCAAAAGGTCGCAATGTCCTTTTAGAAAAAAAATTTGGCGCACCCCAAATTGTTAATGATGGTATCACCGTTGCCAAAGAAATTGAATTAGGAGATCCTTTAGAAAATACAGGGGCAAAACTCGTGCAAGAAGTTGCCTCGAAGACTAAAGAAGTGGCTGGGGATGGTACTACCACAGCGACGGTGTTAGCACAGGCAATGATTCGCGAAGGGTTAAAGAATGTTGCAGCGGGAACAAATCCTGTTGCAGCACGGCACGGAATTGAAAAAACCGTGGAAAAACTGGTTGGGGAGATCGCTAAGGTAGCCAAGCCAGTGGAAGGTGATGCCATAGCGCAAGTTGCTACGGTTTCTGCTGGTAACGATGAAGAAGTTGGGGCTATGATTGCCGAAGCCATGGCAAAAGTCACCAAAGATGGTGTAATTACCGTGGAAGAGTCGAAGTCCTTGACAACGGAATTGGAAGTTGTAGAAGGGATGCAAATCGACCGGGGTTATATTTCTCCCTACTTTATCACCGATAATGAACGGATGACGGTAGAATTTGAGGGTGCCCGCATTCTGATTACTGATGGTAAGATTAGCAGTATTCAGGATTTAGTTCCGGTGTTGGAAAAAGTTGCCCGTGCTGGTCAACCTCTGCTGATTATTGCCGAAGATGTGGAAGGAGAGGCATTGGCTACTTTGGTGGTTAACAAAGCCCGGGGTGTACTTTCGGTGTGCGCTATTAAAGCCCCTGGATTTGGCGATCGCCGCAAAGCGATGTTACAAGATATTGCGATTCTTACCGGTGGACAGATGATTTCTGAGGAAATCGGCTTAAGCTTGGATACTGCTTCTTTGGAAATGCTGGGTACGGCAAGAAAAATCAGCATTGATAAAGAAAGTACTACCATTGTTGCCGCTGGGGAACATACACAGGAGGTACAAAGCCGAATTGGTCAAATTCGCAAGCAGTTGGAAGAAACTGATTCTGACTACGATAAGGAAAAATTGCAAGAACGGATTGCCAAGTTAGCTGGTGGTGTGGCAGTAATTAAAGTGGGTGCAGCCACGGAAACGGAACTTAAAGACCGTAAATTGCGCATTGAAGATGCTCTGAATGCCACTAAAGCTGCTGTGGAAGAAGGTATTGTTCCCGGTGGTGGTACAACCTTAATTCACTTAACTACCAAAATTGATGAGATTAAGCAGAGTCTCAGTGAAGAGGAAAAAATTGGTGCTGAGATTGTAGCGCGATCGCTAGATGCACCTCTGAGGCAAATGGCAGATAATGCTGGTGTAGAAGGTTCGGTAGTGGTCAATCAAGTACGTACCACCGAATTTAACATCGGTTACAACGCCATTACTGGGGAGTGTGAGGACATGATTGCTGCTGGGATTATTGACCCGGCAAAAGTGGTACGTTCTGCGCTGCAAAATGCTGCTTCCATCGCTTCTATGGTTCTGACTACAGAAGCGATTGTGGTGGAGAAACCCGAACCTAAACCTGCTGCTGCCCCTGATATGGGTGGCATGGGTGGTATGGGTGGTATGGGTGGTATGGGTGGCATGGGTATGCCTGGTATGGGTATGATGTAGCCCCTATCAAAATAATACGGGAGCGTGAGAACCCCTAGCTTTTAAGCAGGGGATGTAGGCGCAGCCTTCCCGCAGGGTAACGCGACGCGACGGGTTTTAACCCGGCGTTTTCAGTGATAGACTAGAAAATATTCTCCTAACTCAGGATGAAAAACTCCAAAAACAAAACGTGTTAGCAGAATTGAAAGACCCAAAAGTAGCCGCACAGCCACGAAAAATGGTCGAGGCGGGTAGAACTGTTTGAGCCAGTCAAAGCCCCTTTGGGGGCAGAACAACGTTACGGAGTGGGGCTTTAGCCCACGTAGTAACAACAGTTCGGAATCCTGGTTTTTCAAAGCCAGGAGAGTTCAATTTAACCCTAATATTTTATAAAGTATAAACAGTTTGTCTTCATCAGACAAGCTGTTTTTTTCTTTGATGTTTTGAGATGATCAACCCAGACATCATAAACTTATATCTTGTACCAAAGTATTAATACGGAATTTTAATTGTTTGAATAAACATATATTTTTCTCAATAACACGATAAATTAGGTTTTTGAGCCTGTGTAGGCAGAGAGAAGTTGGGGGTATCGGTTTGGGTCCCACCAAACTTCGGAGCTTAGATTGTATGGTTCCTGACCCTTATAGAGTCGAGGTGCAAAATGTCAGATAAACGCCATTAGGTAAAAGCCCATGGTTAAAAAGCGTCGTCAGCGTTCATCCAAAACCAAAAGCAAAAAAAAGCAGGAATTTTATCACCAACCAAGGAAGATGCCGGGAACAATTATTATTGACGAAAATGCTGAAAGTTCTTCTATGTATTTGATTGAATATAATTTGACAGAAGTCATTTATCAGCCAATTAAAACACCAGAAGAATGTAGTAATTTTCTGGATAAAACATCAATTTCTTGGATAGATGTACGTGGTTTGGGTACTGAAGATATCTTGCAAAAGATGGGAGTAGTTTTTGATTTACATCCTTTGGTATTAGAGGATGTTATTAACGTGGTAGAACGCCCAAAAATAGAAGAACATGAAGGGCAATTAGTGATTATTGTCCGTATGGTAATACCAAAAAAAAATGATGGTTTTCATAGTGAACAAGTCAGCATGATATTGGGAGAAAATTACCTGTTGACATTACAAGAGGAACCAGAACATGATTGTTTTAGTCCAGTAAGGCTGAGAATTCGTTATAACAAAGGCATCATTCGTAAACGGGGAGTTGATTATTTAGTTTACGCACTCTTGGATGCCATTATTGATGGTTTTTTCCCTGTGTTAGAGATGTATGGAGAAAGAATTGAAGATTTAGAATCAGAAGCAATTTTTAATCCCAGCCGCGAAACACTACAAAAAATATATAGAATTCGCCGAGAATTACTACAATTACGTCGTAGTATTTGGCCCCAGCGGAATGTGATTAATTCGTTAATTCGAGATAGTAATGAATTAATTAGTGATGAAGTCAGAATTTACCTGCGAGATTGTTACGATCATACAGTACAGGTTATGGATATGGTAGAAACTTACCGAGAACTTTCTTCTAGTTTAATGGATGTATATTTGTCAGCAGTTGGGAATAAAATGAATGAAATTATGAAGGTATTAACTGTAGTTTCATCTATCTTTATTCCCTTGACTTTTATTGCTGGAATATATGGGATGAATTTCAATACGCAAAAATCACCGTATAATATGCCTGAACTAAATTGGTATTGGGGTTATCCCCTTTGCTTGACACTAATGGTAATTATCGCCATTAGCTTGCTTGTATTTTTTTGGAAACGAGGCTGGTTAGAAAATTCTTCGACGATTAAACATGATTAAATATTGGCAATCACTCATCGTCATTGACAATCAACAGTATATACACAAATAGTTAACATTTTAGATCATGAACACTACTGCTGACCAAAATTTACTTGTTTTGACACTGTACATCATCGGGGTCATTTATACGTTTAATCGGATGATTGACTCAATTGCTGACAAAATTAAAATTGAGTTCGACCCGAAAAAGACTGTTGCTGAACAATTGAAAAAAGCTGAACTCGAAGACAAAATAGAGATTTCTTTCGGGATGAATGCTATGTACTCTCTAGATGAGTTAAAAGAGTTATCCCTGAGTCTGAAAAATAAATCTAAGGAGTTGGTTGTATATGTTGACTGGGATAATAGTTCTTTTGTGGGAGTTGATGGGCGATCGCGACGATTAATTCGCAAGTCACCTGGCATGATTCGCGACCTTGCTGTATCCCAAACACCAAGTCCAATTGTTCCTGAGAAAACCCTCAAAGAAACAGTGACGGCAGAAGATGCTCTCAAGCGGGAAGAAAATGGAACTTATACCGTAGACAGTCCCATTGCTACTATCCCAGGGTTGAAGAAGGGTGTAAAGCAAAGCAATTTTTCTGTAGATTTAGTGTTACGGATATCTGAAGCTGCTTACGGTGTCGCTTACGGTAAAAATATTCCTCCTGTATGTAGCATTAATTGTCCCTTTAATGTCACCAAACTACATTGGACTTATGCTTTACCTTGGAATAAAAAGCGGTAATGGGTAAAACAGGGAACAGGGAATAGGGAATAGGGAATAGGGAACAGGGAATAGGGAATAGGGAGTAGTATATGTAGGGTGCGTTACGGACTTCCTCCTAACGCAACCTTCTAAAATCTGCGATTGTTTACGTAAATATATTGGAAATATGATGAAAGTAACTGAAAAAATCCTCTCCCAACTACCAGGTGATGTTTTGGGGGGGTTACGTCGTGGCGATCGCGTGTTGACAGGATTGCGGGAAGGTAGTACTGCAGTACCAGTGGCAGTTACAGAAAGTTCAGAATCTTTGGATACCCTGGATTGGGATGTTGTCATTTGCGGGGGTACTTTAGGGATTGTAATTGGTTGTGCTTTAGCTGTGAGGGGATTGCGGGTAGCTATACTTGAAAGGGGAGTTTTGCAGGGAAGGGAACAAGAATGGAATGTCTCTCGCAAAGAGTTAGAGGTGTTATTGGAATTGAATTTGCTGAGGGAGGAGGAATTAGAACAAGCTATTGTTACAGAATACAATCCAGCAAGAGTTAGTTTTGCGACTGGTTCAGAGGTTTGGGTACGGGATATACTGAATATAGGGATAGATCCAGTTTATCTGTTGGAAACCCTCAAACAACGATTTTTGGCTAGTGGGGGTAAGTTATTTGAGAATACCCCCTTTCAGGAAGCGGTAGTACATACAGATGGAGTACGAGTAAACCAGGAATTTAGCACCAGGTTGTTGTTAGATGTGATGGGACATTTTTCTCCCATGGCTAAACAAGTGCGTCAGGGGAAAAAACCGGATGCATTGTGTGTGGTTGTGGGAACTTGTGCAGAAGGTTTTCCGGAAAACCCAACTGGGGACTTGTTGTTATCATTCACACCCTTAGAAAACCAGTGTCAATACTTCTGGGAAGCTTTCCCAGCCAAAGATGGGAGAACAACTTACTTGTTTACCTACATGGATGCACATCCACAAGCCATGGGATTAGAAGCAATGTTTGAGGAGTATTTCCGCTTGCTACCAGAATATCAAGGGGTGACATTAGACCAGCTTACCTTTAAACGGGCACTGTTTGGCTTTTTTCCTTCCTATCGTCAAAGTCCCCTGAAAACCCCTTGGAATCGCATTCTACCAGTGGGAGATGCTAGCGGTAGTCAATCTCCTTTAAGTTTTGGTGGTTTTGGTGCAATGTTACGTCATTTAAAACGTTTAACATTGGGGATTGAAGAAGCATTACAAACGGAACAATTATCAGCAAAAGCCCTATCACTCCTACAACCATATCAACCTAGTTTAAGCGTAACTTGGTTATTTCAAAAAGCAATGAGTGTTGGTATCAATCAAAAAATTGCTCCGCATCAAATCAATCAGTTGCTATCAGCAGTGTTTCAGGAAATGCAAGGCTTAGGTGAAGGGGTACTCAAGCCATTTTTACAAGATGTGGTGCAATTTAGCGGATTAACAAAAAGTCTTTTAAAAACTAATTTATCTCATCCCGGAGTAGTTATCAAAGTAATTCCCCAAGTGGGTTTTATGAGTCTATTAGATTGGATGGTGCATTATGTCAATTTAGGTGTTTATTCTATCCTCTTTTCTCTGAGTCCTATGTTAGAAAATTGGATAAAAACATTACCTAGTTCTTCCCAATATTATTGGCATCGCCGTATTGATGCTTGGAAGTATGGTTCAGGTGCAGATTACTCAGATTAACGATGTTTTAAAACCTCTATTAATAGGTGTGAGAAAAACATGATTGAGAAACCATCCTCAGAGATAAAATACTTTGCCGTGCTGATTAGTTTACTACGTGATCGGCAAATATTTCTAGAGGAAATTCGCCAGGAAATCAGATTACCAATTAAAATCATTTCCTTATTAGTGTGTAGTTCCTTATTTCTGGCTATTTATGGAGGTATAATTGGTGCTTTTCATAGCTGGATGCAAGCTTTTTCTTCCGCAGTTAAACTACCAGCACTATATTTAATTACCCTCTTGATTTGTCTACCGACATTGTACTTTGCTAATATCATTTTTGGTTCCAAACGAACATTTCCTCAACATTTTGCTTTAGTACTAACAGCACTTGCAATCACCAGTGTGTTGTTATTTAGTTTTGCACCCATCACGCTGTTCTTTATGCTGAGTACCAACAATTATCAGTTCTTAATTTTGTTGAATGTCATCATTTTTTCTGCAACTGGTTTTGTAGGAGTTTCAGCCTTATATAAAGCCACAACCATAGTTTTAGAACAGGATGGTGAAGGCATAGATAACCGGAGAAAACTTATCCGTTCTTGGTTATTTCTTTATGCTTTTGTAGGTAGCCAATTAGGATGGACACTCAGACCTTTTTTTGGTACACCAAACTCCCCATTTCAACTATTTCGAGAAAAGGAAGGCAACTTTTATATGAGTATTATTCAAGCTTTAGGTTACCTATTTGGAATTAGAAACTAGTAGGGGCGCAATGCTTGCGCCCAATAGTTATCAATTAGGAATTAGTAGGGGTACAATGCTTGCGCCCAATAGTTATCAATTAGGAATTAGGAATGATGAATTAAGAATTAGTAGGGCTACAATCTTTGCGCCCAATAGTTATCAATTAGGAATTAGTTATCAATTAGGAATTAGGAATGAATTAGGAATTAGGAGTTAGAAATTAACTTTTTTCATGTTTGTAAGTCTAGGTAAAATTCAAATAGTTTGTCAATTCATTTACAATTCTCACAAATATAAATTTAAATCCCTATGTTAGAAAAAAAATCAAAATCCCAAGGTATTCAACATTTTGGTGTTCTCCTCAATTTACTACGCGATCGCCAAGGTTTTCTAGAAGAAATTCGCCAAGAAATACGATTACAAAATAAAACCACTTCTCTCTTAGTTTCCAGTTCCATATTCTTTGCTATTTATGGGGCAATTATTGGTGCATCTAATAGTTTACCCCAGGCATTATCTAGTGCAATAAAAATGCCTGCATTCTACCTCTTAACCCTGATAATTTGTTTCCCAACCTTGTTCTTTTTTAATGTCTTATTTGGTTCCAAAAGTACTGTTCAACAACATTTTGTAGTTCTACTCACAGCAGTATCGGTAATTAGCGTTTTACTATTTAGCTTTGCACCAGTAGCACTCTTCTTTTTAATCACTACCCCCGATTCCTATCAATTTTTCAAGATTTTAAATGTCTTGATTTTCGGAATCACAGGTTCTTTTGGAGTGAAGTTTTTATATGATGGAATGCAGTTACTATCACAACAAGATGAAGTCGGTAAAGGTACTCGCACCACAATTTTAAGATCCTGGTTATTTCTATATGCTTTTGTAGGTATGCAATTGGGATGGTTTCTCAGACCATTTTTTGGCGCACCAGATAACAAATTTGAATTATTTCGAGAAGTTCAGGGAAACTTTTATCTTGATATCGTATCAGCAATTTCAGAAATTCTAGGTTTTCGTTAATTGAATGGAAAAATAAAGAACTAATAATCAATTAATTAATTTGTAGGGTGTGTTATGCCATAAGCTAACGCACCTTGAATTATAATTTTAGTTATATAAATGTGCATCACCATAACACACCGGAATGCACCTCCCTAAAAACGGGGTTTATTGGGAATATTGACGGTTTCGACCTGCTTACCCTCGAATCGTGCAAGATATGACCTAAATAACCCACCCTACTTTTGGTTAATTGAATGGAAAAATAAAGAACTAATAATCAATTAATTAATTTGTAGGGTGTGTTATGCCATAGGTTAACGCACCTTGAATTATAATTTTAGTTATATAAATGTGCATCACCATAACACACCGGAATGCACCTCCCTGAAAACGGGGTTGATTGGGAATATTGACTGTTTCGACCTGCTTACCCTGGAATCGTGCAAGATATGACCTAAATAACCCACCCTACTTTTGGTTAATTGAATGGAAAAATAAAGAACTAATAATCAATTAATTAATTTGTAGGGTGTGTTATGCCATAAGCTAACGCACCTTGAATTATAATTCTAGTTATATAAATGTGCATCATCCTAACACACCGGAATGCACCTCCCTCAGAGACCGGGTTTATTGGGAATATAGACCTGTCAAAACCCTAATTTTTCCTTCATAAACCCGGTTTCTAACCCAGGTGCAAGATGTGTGTTACGCTAAAGTGATAACATACCCTAGTTTTATAACTATAGCTATATCGATACCTATGACTAAGTTTTCGTCAATAGAATGGGAAAATAAAAAATTAATAATCAATTAATGAATTTATAGTAGGGTGTGTTATAAAGTAGGCTAACGCACCTTGAATTTTCATTATATAAATGTGCGTTACCTCATATCTTGCACCATTCTCAACAAAATCAAAAAAACCGGGTTTCTAAACGAAAAATTAAGGTTTTGAGACTGAGAGATTTGCAAGAAACCCGGTTTTTAGTCCAGGTGCAAGATGTGCGTTACGCTAAAGCGATAACGCATCCTACTTTTCTAGTTTTCTAGGTTTTGGTTAATTAAATGGAAAAACAAATAATTAATCATGCATAAATTTATAATGCTGTATTGCTATCTGTTTATATCCAAATTCGACCAGGGGACAGTACCACTTTACATCTACCACAGAGTTAATTAGCAACGTCAAAATTCTTATACTCTCTAATGTACTTAAATGGAAAAGGGATTACGGTACTTTGTCCGGTGCGGACAAAATCAACATCCATAGTTGGAAGAAGTTGTCTAAAAATTAGCTTTGATCCTTTCACCGCAGCAATTCTACGGACATGACATGCATCCTTGAAAGAAAATTGTACATTTTCTCTTCTTCCTCCAACAAAGTAATAAGCTTCTTCTTCAGTTTCGCTGAAATATTTTATGTTGAGAGAAGCATCGAATAAATCTTCAAGGGTTTCTTTCTGTTTTGGAAAACTCAGTCTAATTTGATGTTGATTAACAAGATATTCTCTAAATTCTCTTGCTACTTTTGTAGTTTTTCCCAGTTTATTATTTAAAAGTATTCGGAATCTCTCTTTGTCTAATTCACTGTTCCCTAATCTTTGCAATTCATCAAATAAAGCTACAAGTTTATCACTATCTTCCTGAAAATAATCAGTCATGAATTCTTTGATTAAGTTTGCCAAATCACTTCCAGTTTGTTTGTTTTGGGGAAGATCCATTTTGACTTCCTTAATAATATCTTCAATTTTATCAAGGTTAGGAATAGTGACTTCATCGGTACGAAATATCCGATTTATATCACCTGTATTTGACTCAACTAGTCCTTCCAAATTTTTAAGTTTCTTGCCAGATTTATCATCTATCATTAAGTCTATATATTTTTGAAATTCTTGATAGTTAAATAAATTTTGCTCATGTATCTGATGACATTCAAAACTACCATCAGGTTGAATTTCCATAAAAACAACATGTTCTGCATCTTCATCCCAAGCAGCAAAAGTCCACATTCCTTTTAATTGAAGGTTATTCCAATCAAAAAGGTTAAATTTGCCATGACTAATATCACGTTTTATCAATAATTCCTTAAGGATTGTTTTTAGGACAGCGTCGGATGTCGTTTCGATAGATTCAATTGTAATATGCTGTCGATAAGTTTTCTTTGTTGAAGGACGATACTCATCATCTAGCTTCATCCTCTCATAATAATCAGCATCGTGAATAATTCTCAAGTTCAAAGCACCATCTTTATCACGTTTTCTACAAGTAATATTTTTTTTCTCTGTCACATATTGAGGATGGAGAAATGTTTTGATTTGAGTGACCAAATCACGAGATTCTTCATTGTTTACTGTATCTACTATATTAATTAGCTCTCCATCTAGTAGTGAACGAAGTTTTTCTGGTTTTTGAAGTAAAGTGTTATTGAGTTCGATAGTATCTTCAATTTCAAGGGTGGATAACTTAACATCCATGTACTTTGATAAATCTGCTTGAATTGTCGATATAAGTTTATGTAAAATACCTGCACGACTTTTCTCAAAATTATCAGTACTGCTAAAATCAAGAAATTGCTTAGATGCTTTTTTACCTTTTAAACCGCATTTAATATATCTTGAGTTTAACTCAACTTCCCCATCACGCTGTAAAAAATATCTCCGCAAGCTTCCAGTTGAAGCTTCAAATATATACTTAGGCTTTTCAAGAGCATTTTGGAGTTGTTGCTTACGTTTGGAATCACTAGTCTTTTTGAGTTCTGAACGAATCGAAATTTCCGTTCGGTAACGAACAGTTTCTACTTTGAGGAAGTATTCAGATGTTAAAGTTATTTTCGCAATATCAAGATAGGCTTTATTTTTACCTTCAAAATCTGGGACAAGTAACAATGAACCAGTTAAATTAGAGTAATTAAACTTAGCAAAACGTGATTTGGAGGAAGATAGTGAATTCAATAAAATCTGACCTAACCATGCTTCACAAATGCACTCTTCAGACTTGTCGCATATAGCTTTCGGAACAACTTCAATAACAGCATTGTCATCGAATTCTTTGTTATTTCTAATGTTGTGAAGAAGTTGATAAACATCAATTGGTTTGTTGAACATAGCATAGGCATATTTCTCATCCTGAGACATGACAGCAGCAGCATTGAAATCTTGACCAATAAGATAATCTAATTCTGCTGCTCCATACCAGTTTTTGTTGCTATCACGAGTCAAACGAATAAAAGCAAAGTCTTCTTTAATAGCGTCAATATTAAAATTGATTTCCAGACGGTTTGTAAAAATGGTCATTTGTGAAATTCCTTCAAAATAAATGTAAGTGCTTCATCGTCAACTTTATCATTTTTACACAGATAAGGTACTTCAATGATTTTCCTGTCAGATGAGATATATGGACGAAAAATTGTATTTGAACTACCAAGAATATTGATGATAAAAACTCTCTCTGCTTTAACATCAGTTATTTTTTCACGGATTTTTTGAATTTCTTTATTAGCGGGTACTTTAACCTGATCATTCCAAAATTTGAAATCTACATAAATGTTCTCATCCGTTTTAAAGTCAAAGCATTCAAATTCGTCTACCCCTAGTTCTAGCAGCTTAATCTTTAAGTACTTTTCCAGAATATGTTTTCCACAAACTTCACCTAATACTCCTTTATAAATATTATTGAAAATTGGGGGTGTTAACATAAGTTCTGATTCAGGAAATGTTGTTGCCCAGCCAGAATCAAGGAACAATTTATGTAAGATATCAATTCTCATCAAATCTGTAAGACGAGCGCTTCGTTCACTCACTTCTTTGACTTGTTTTTTACCATATTCTTCAGAGAAGAAAACTTCAATTTCTCTATAGTCATTTGTCTCTGAATAAAGATATGAACAGCCTGGTTTTGGCAATTTGAGATAAATATTATTCCAGTTTGGATTGCATTCTGTTTCTTTTGCAATCACAGGTTGACGGAGAACTTGTTTTCTCAGTCCTTGCCATTCTTTAACACTCTGAGGAGTCCATGGTGTATTCAATTGACGACGTATGTAAGCAGAAATGTGATTACTTCTTCTGGATGCACAATTTTGTAGTTCTCTTAAATCGTCGGATTCGTTTGTTGATTTTTCAACTGATTCAAGAAGAGCAGTATATTCACGAACAGGAATTACATCCTCTGGCAAAGAAAATCCAGCTAAGTGTTTTCGGATTGAAGCATCAGCAAGAATATGAATTGTTGGAGATTTCATATTAGTTCGGCATATGCGACCTATTGCCTGAATGATTACTTTATTCAAGTAGCGTGAATAAGCATTGGTATTATATAAACTGCTAAAATCCTTATTTTTATTAGTGTTTCTTCCTACATAACGCTGACAACAATTCTCTAACTTACTTTTAAAGTTACTTCGTGAAATCGCTCCATTTTCAACTAAAAATTCTAATTGAAAAAGGTATTTGATAAAATTTTCATCATCAATGGTATCACTGTAAATATTAACAAGTAAATTTGTTGGTTTATCCAGATAAATTCCGTTTATATCCATATTTTGATGCTTTGGTAAGCCATTAATATGTATTCGTTCTATAGAAGATGGAATAGGGAATTGTAGATTTTGCCCAACTCCAGTTGTTTGATATGAAGAGATAATAAATCGACGTTGATTATCTTTCAAGTCATTGAGCAATTGTTTTTTATTTGCCTCAAATTCATCTCCACTAAGCACAACAATCATATCAATATCTTTCTTATCATTTAATAGTAATTCAGCGTACTTATATAATATATCTAAATCGAACTCTGAATCTCCAGACTTTGGTAATTTGTTAAACAGGCAAAGAAACCCATGACAATCAGGATGGTCGAGAAAATATTTCCATACAGTTAGCAGTCTTACATAACGACAAAACAAAAATTTAATATAGTTTTTATTATCGTCTTTGATTCTATATTGAAGAGTGTTCCATAGGGAATTAGCTGCTGCTTTGTCATTAAAAACTTCCTCAAGTTGTTTGATTGCTTCCTCCTGTAAATCCGTTCCAATAAATTCAGTTTTGATATCGACTTGACTATACCCTTGAGTTCTTTGAGAATATTCATCCTTGAGATGAACAAGAGCATCATCTTTAATCCGTATAAATGAATCTCCCAAACGGGATTTCAAATATTCAATATCATAATTTCCAATGTTTGTATTAAGTCCAGCAGTCGCAGAAATTCCCACAACCATAGCTTTTGAACAGACTCCAATCAAAAAAGATTCGGGTGTACGGTTGAACTTAAACATATATATCTTCGACAAGGTATCATGCTCATCACTATCGACGATATCGTAGTAACTAAAGCCTGTATCATAAAACCCCTGACGTTGGATTGTTAATCTGTCTGTTTGCAGTCCATAAGGTAAATCACCTTCAAGAATGTTATTGGTCAAAAATTCAATATCTTTACTATCAAGACGAAAATGATTAAGAACTGTCTTTACAGCAGATTCGAGGGGAAAAATTTCTTCAACACTGTCATCTTCGTCTTTCAAATGGCAATAGTTCTCGGCTAAATACCCAATTCCTATCTGAAAGTAGGTCAAAAATCCGGCAATATCCCTTAGCAATGAGTAAAGGTTGACACCAGTTTTTTCTATTTTAGTATCAACAGGTTTAATCCAATTTATACATTTTTTTAAATCTTCAATAATATTGATTTGCTGATGACGGTCTAATACATTATGGAATTCATAATCATAGAATAAAAAGTTTCTTTTATTTGTCGAAAAGTCTTCATGTGATTTACATGTATGCTGTAATCTATATGTGTTAAATATGTAATCAGCTTTATCTCGGAAGGATTTAATCTGTTCTTGTAGGGTTAGCCAGTTCTTTCCTAAAGATTTTTGCTTTCGCCATTTGGATTCTTTCAATAGTGCTTCAGGACATTCATTTTGCATCAAATGGTTATGAATGTTCAAGAATAAATCAAGAATATCCACCCGATGCCGTAACCCTGATTTAATGATATTATTGAGGACAGCTTCTTTGGTAGTGTCAAACTCATCAATAAAAATAAGTGATTTATTAATTAACCGTTCATAAAAGTAATACGATGGTTCAACAAGTGTGGTATTTTTAGCCACGAACTTATCTATACTCAGAAACAAAACGGTTTTCTCATCTGTAAATACTGCGGGATAGAGTTTTCCAATCCATTGATACTCTTGATTAGTCTTTATGGCTGACAGACGGTCTTTTTTCGTTTGAAAATTTTCGTCTAATACTTTTTTGATAGATTTTCGGAATGTTGGTTCAAGATTTTCCCGAATTTCCGTTTCAATCTTATCTCTCAATGTTTTTGGAATTTGACTATTTTCGACAATTTCTATATAAGATTTTAATTGGGAATAAACTTCTGTCTGAAAATATTCTGGAATTTCATCATCTACTGCCAGTAATTGCTTAACAACATTCTCATAATTAGAATTAATAAAAAGTACATGTTTTTCAAAAGCATCTTCATTACCATCAGCAATAAAGTGGTTCCTTAACTCATCAATCGGCAAATTTTTCTTGAGATTGGTCAGAACAATAATCTTTCTTTTTTGAGCAGCAAATTCCCGGTAATTAGAATAGATAAATTTGATGACATTATATGTTTTTCCAAAACCAGTAGGCATACTCAGGAGAAGGAGTCCAGAATTATATTGTTTACAATATTATTTTAATATTTCTTCCATATTTTTTATAACCTTAGTAAAGTTTAAATCTGAAATAATTACCCCAATAATTAGGGAAAAACTGCCATATAATAGCACAAATTTTCTGTTTCGGCTTCAGGTTCAGGGAAAAAAAACAAAAAACTGAAGCGAAATCGTTACCCAGGATGAAGCAACATATTATATCTCCTGAAGCTACTCCCCTCCCGCTAGAAGATTACCGAATTGAGTGAGACTAACAAGAGGGGGAAGAGGGGCAAGAGGGGGAGAAATTTTTATAGGTAATCTTAGAACGAGAAGGGAGTAGTCAAGATTTATAGGAGATTATTGATTATTTTGCTCGTAGAAATATTGATGCTGGAGAACCTTTTGTTAACGCACCTTGAATTATAACTTTAGTTATATAAATGTACGTTACTTTTAGTAGGTTGAATTTTATTGCTGATTTAATTATGTAAAATTAAACCTTCAACTATTTTCTACTGTTATTTGTTGACAAGGACGGAACAGTCGCATATAAAAATACCCCGTTAAATAAACAAAATTAACTGCTATCAATAATCCTTTAGTAATCCAAGATTGCTGTAGGGGAAATACATAAAGAGTTGCAACTAAAACCAACAGCTTTTCAATTAAAGACACAACCCTACCATGATATTTGGGATTCCAATAGGAAATCGGACTAATAAAACGATAATGACTAAAGGGGAAAAAATGTCTATGTGCATCGTCATTATGTACAGGAAAATCAAATACAGAATGCACTAAGGCACTAATCCCAATAATTTCTAAATACCAATAACCCAAATAATGAGTAATCAAAATGCCAATCAAAGCTAATGGAATCGAGTGAAAACCATGGGTAATATTTTGCCAAAATGGATGATAGTAAATATTAGACCAAATTTTCTGTTCCGGTTGACGACAGATGAATTTTGCCCAAAAATACATCACAAACATCGGCATATCTGGTAACAATGCACCGACAACTATAGGTAAAGTAGCTGTCGGATGCTGTTGTGCTGTCAAAATCGCCAGGTTAAGGATAGCGTGACTGGGGGTGTTCATATTGGATAATTTATCTTGTTCACCTCCATTAGTTTACACTTTGTAATAGTGCTTGACTATGCAAAAGAAACCGCGTTTCTTTGAAATTTAAGACTCAAAGATACCCAACTAATAGAAACCTAGTTTCTTATATAATTGCTAGAAAAGATTATTTCCAGCGATTTCTCCCATCTAAAAATTTCAACTGTCTATACAAACAACCAATCAACGGTAAATTGACACCTGCTGCTTGCGCTTTTCTCAAAGGATTACCCACAATTGCTTCGACTTCCAAGGGACGGTGTTCGTCATAATCAATTTTCATACTGGTGCGGTAAGGCTTCATTTTTACAGTGTAATCAAGCATCATTTCAATGAAACCAACAGAGATAATACGTCCCCCACTTTTTGCACCTAACGCAACTTCATACATTAACTGTTCCACTAATTCACGAGTGTGAACATCTGCCATTAACTCATCTGTTGTAGCGTCAAGAATTACAGATAACCCATTGTAGGGAATATTCCACACTAACTTTTGCCAACGTCCTAATAGTAAATCCTCAGCTAATTCTATCCTAACCCCCGCAGTTTCAAAGTCCTTTTGTATTTGCTGCATTCTTTGGGTAATTCCCACGGGATAATAATCAACAGCATATTCTCCCAAAGTAATTTGTCCATAGTCTAAATGGCGAATATGTCCTAATCCTACTTTATTAGAACACAAAAAACACAACCCACCCATGACGCGATTACTACCAACAATATTCGCAACTTCTTCCTCAATTCCTAGTCCATTTTGTAATACCAATACCACCCCATCATCCTTAACCACAGACGGTAACATTTGCGGTAGTAAATCGTTTTGTGTCGTCTTGAATGCGACTATCACCACATCACATTTTGGCATTTTCGCCACATCACAGTAAGCCTTAACTTTGGGAAGGGTAAAATCACCATCTTTCGAGTCAATAATTAAACCATTTTTAGTTACATGTTCATAATCACGACGTAGTAAAAAATGAACATCAAATCCCCCTTTTTGCAACTTCGCACCGTAGAAACCACCTAAAGCACCAGTTCCTAAAATTGCATATTTGTAATTAGACATAACCAAAACAAAAGATTTCAACAATAAAGTATAATAATTTTTTACCCTTATACTAAAACAACTTGATATACCTCCGTTAAATTACATGCGGAAATAAACACAACTATATTAGGAAAGTCATATCTTGCACCACCCTAAGAAACCGGGTTTATTGATAATCACTAACTGAAAAACCTTAATTTTTGGTTGATAAACCCGGTTTCTCTGCGCTTGTTGCAACTGGTGCAAGATGTCAGGAAACGTAAATAACCCTGAAACCTTTACCAATGACATAGCTTGCTTCTCGCATGATTGCGAGTGTGACAAATGACGACCCTAAAAGCGTTCGCTTTATTTGTACCTACCTACTTATTCATATAAATTATTAATAACTTCCTGGTTCAAGATTGATAATTTATCTCAATTTGTTTAAAGACTAAAATAAAAATTATAATATATTTAAGTTATCAAATTACGTAATGCTAGACTTAAATTACTTAGCTGAGTTTTCCCGTACCAACTGCGTTGCTATTTGTGCATTCCTGGTACCAGCTAATTTACTTGCTACACTATTAACGATGATTCTAACTGGAATTTGTCGTCCATTATATCAAATCTGGCAAGCCGCAGTCATCGCTAGCTTTTTTGCTTTTGTGATGATGTTACATGTCTACAGCTGGTTTGCAATTGGTGTAGTCATGCTTCCCACATATATTTTGCTATCCCTAGCAATCACCTGCGTTTTAATTAATTTAGGAGCAATCTTCTATCACAAACACTACCTAAATAACCCTACTTTTGGACAATAGAACGATTATAAGTAAAACTTTTTGGTGATATCAAATTCGACTGATTACTTATATAATTAGCACTTGCTGGTAAATGGTAAAGGATAAATGCTAAAAGGTGAAAATAAAACGATACTGAGTTTATCTTTCCCAAAACACACCAGTTCATATAATGGGTAATTAGATGTAGGTTGGGTTACTCTGCGAGAAGCCGCACTCAAAGAGAAGCCACGACCTGTCTTGCGCGTCTACATGCTACCCCTCCGGGGAAGCAAGCTACAACCCAACAACCGCAACCGATTGCGTTGGGTGGAGGGGCTAGGAAATTTCAACACTTCCAAGACTTTTGTCAGTCAACCAGCCCAAAACACACCAGTTCATATAATGGGTAATTAGTCGGACTTGATATCAGAAAAATTTTCATTCTCCCCTTTAATTGTAAAATTTTGTTAAAATTTCCAAAATCATACTTTTCTTGCCAATCTGGCTATTTGAAAGAACTGTTCTCCATCGTCAGGGAACGAGATTTTAGGGTTTACAGCAACCTATTTTATGCTATAATGATGCTATCCGTTGTCTTTTCCTGCCATTTTTTATATCAAGGTTTCGTGACATAGTGAAATTATTGTTTCATGACATTTTGAACTCTTATAAAGAAACCGGGTGTTTCAAAAATAGATATAAAACTCTCTGGAGGGTGTAGAAACTGGGTTTGTTTATTTGGTATAAGCGCTTTTGTTGATTCTTTATAAAGCTTTTCACTTTTGATCAAATACAATCTTGTGTGGGATGGGCATGTCATATCTTGCACCATTCTCAACAAACATGGAGAAACCGAGGCAGACGCTAACAGCGTCTACCCAGAGTCAAGTCTTGGTTTACTTCAGCTATTTGGGAGACTCGTAAAATGCGATAAAAATGCATAAAACGGTACAAAATTGTTGTCTGAGTGAGGGGTGGTAAACGGTAATAGGAGTTGAACCTCCCACCCATCTTTCTAGACGTTGGTTAGCTCCCACTAGCCAGCTTTTTGAAAGCCTTACTTTTGGTATGCTTAGAATCAAGCCATCCAAGCTCAACAGCTTCTACCAAAGTAAACCCCAATCCTTTCAAAAAACACGCGGTGCGGCGTATTAATACTGCTTGTACTTCCTCTTTACGCATAAAGCGCGTAATATCCTTATCAGCACCACGAACAAGGATGTTCCTAGCAGCATTTAGGTCAGCCTGTAATACACCCCCAGTAAACCTGATAAAATTGTCTCCTTTCCTCGCTCCTAACAAGGTGCCAGTTACGGAGTCAACTTGCGATGTATAACTTGGTTGAACCTCTGTGATAACTGAACCAGTCCAGTTAGCCCATTTTTGTAATGAGTCCCGCATGTAGCCTTTCATCCATGCGTTTAACTTGCGGGACATTGCTTTTGATTGACGCTTACCTTTAATAGGTTTGGTCAAATCTTCTGCAAAAACTTTTACTTGTCCTGAGAACAAAGACCTGGAAGCACTGCCAATTAACGAAGTGATTTCTGCCTGATCTCGTCTGTAGCGTCGATTTTCAGTTTTTCTAGTTAAATTATTTTCTAAGATCCTGGCAGATTTAGCAGGGTCTGTTGTCTTATGCTTACGACTCAATGCCCAGAGCTTCCCTCTGTTACGGTTTTTAGCGGTTATGCTTAAAGATTTTCTTGAAGCAAGCTTGCCTAACCCTGCACCGTGAACATTGCCGTCAGAATCGTAGTAAGCTTCTGTATAGCCTTTGTCGATTCCAATTGTCTTTAATTCTTTAGGGACGCTCACGGTACCGTAATTAACTAGCATGTGAATCTCAAAACGATCTAAATCCTGATTGTGGATTAAACGAATTTGACCTTTAATTTTACGGTTAGAACGAACAATGATTCTATTCCTTTTACCACGCTGCAAACCCGCTAGCTCTAATTGGTAAATATAACGGTCAATACGTTTGCATGTATAACCACCTTGTTGGTAAACAATTTGATTTCTTGCCCAAGAATGACCGCGCTGATATTGTTTCCTGACAATACGATGCAAAAAAGAATCAGTCAAAAACTCAGTACTAGAAAGCTTTTTATAGCAGTCTTTGCGTTTACTTTCGTTCTCATTACCCGGATAGCGATGCCATATGTTACTACGCAAAGCTTCAATACATGCAGCTTGTTGAGCGTTAATAGCTTTAGAAACATCTGATACTGTCCATTCCATTAGTTTTGACGGCAGTCCTAATGATTCTGGAGTCCGAAAAGCCCTTACTAGCGGGTAAGCCTTTCTCCAGTCTAAACCCCAATAGTTAACACTTCCAAGCTTGTTATAAGTCTCAGAGCGAACAACACCTAGACGCTGCATCGTAGCCAGTAACTCAGCTTTAACATAATCTGGCATACTAGTTACAAGTAATATTTGAGTTGATATTTTGTCTGTTTTTTTGTTGCGTTTAGGCATTGCTCGACCTCCAATACTTTTTGTATATTATATCGCTACTTGTCCTTTTTGTCCGTTTCCGTAATATGGCGTTTAATTTCTTTTTCGTAGCGACGCAAAAAATATAACTTAGAGCTAAATGAATGCATAATCGCTAAAAAATCATCCATCATTTCTTGGTGTGGCGTTTTATAAGCATTGTTAAGAACCACAATTTTGCATCGATTGAGGTTGCAAAACCACTCTACAAAGTCAAAGCCAAACCTGCATAACCTGTCTTTGTGGGCTACAACAATTGTCTTTATCTGTGACTTGGCAACGCGCTCCATAATACTGATAAATTTTTTGCGCTTAAAATTCATTCCAGAACCATATTCTGAGAAACATCGGCAGTTTGGATAATTTTTAGCTAAGTATTTAATCTGCGATTCTAAATCATCTTGTTGGGTTTTGGTTGACACTCTGGCGTATAAAATAACAGGTCGAATATCTTCTTGAGATATGACGCGTTCCAGCGATTTAACGGAATATCTGCGGTGTCCCCCAGGTGACTTGATGAAATCAATTTTCCCATCGTCAGCCCACCTGCTCAAAGTTCGACGATGATATCCATAACGTTTTTGCGCTTCAATCGGAGTAAGGTACATAACTTGTCCAATTTATGTCGTTATGTACCATTTTAGGCTTATTTATTCTTGCCTAATCAAACGGCGTTACCATTACCTGTGGGGGAATAGCAAGAAATAAATTATCTCATATTGTGGGGTAGGCATCCTTGCCTGCCCTCACACACAGGCAAAGATGCCTATACCACTATCAAATTTTGGGATATTTTTATTTGCAAGTCCCTGAATTAGCTTGCTTCAGCCCGTAACTGATTCACAACCTGATCCAATCCTACAGAGTGCGCTGCTTTAAACAAAATGCGATCGCCTGCTTTCACAGACTTCTTCAACCCTGTCACTAACTCTGCATGGCTAGTAAAGCATTCTGTGGGGATACCTGAAGCACTCTCAGCTATTAATTGAGCATCAGCGCAGTCAGCCAAAACCAGCAAAGCATCTAAATTTAACTTCCGTACTGCTTCCCCGACTTGCTTGTGTAATTGCCCAGACTTCTCTCCCAATTCTTTCATCGCTCCCAAAACAGCAATTCGTCGCTTTCCTGGGGTTTGTGCTAACAAATTTAAAGCTGCTACCATAGCTTCTGGTGCAGCATTATAAGTCTCATCTAACAGTACCACATCATTGGGCAAAGTAAAACATTGCGATCGCCCTCCTGGCATATCCACAGTTACCCCTGATTGCAAACATGACCAATCAATACCCAATATTTGCGCCACAGCCAAAGCAGCCATATAATTAGCGCCAATGTGACGTCCCGGCATGGGCAGAGGTAAGCGCATTCCTGCAACTTCCAGAGTGTGGTTATCAATTAATTTACCGTGGATATCGCCCCCAGTAAAGCCGAAACTTATAACTTGACCTTGCCAAACTTTAGCTGCCGTTTCCATCAACAAGGGGTTGTCATAATTGAGAATTGCTACGCCATCGGTAGGCATTTCTTCCAAGAGTTCGCATTTTGCGGCAGCAATTGCAGTTTCCGAACCCAATAATTCGATGTGTGCTGTACCTACATTAGTAATTACACCAATATTTGGATGTGCTATTTGTGTTAATTCTGCAATTTGTCCGACTCCCCGCATCGCCATTTCAATGACAGCAAAATCATGGTCTGTAGATAGTTCTAGGAGAGTTTTGGGGACACCGATTTCATTGTTAAAATTAGCATGAGTTTTGTGGACTCGTCCTTGGGTTGCCAAAACAGCGGCGATTAGTTCCTTAGTAGTAGTTTTACCGACAGAACCTGTTACCCCGATTACTGGTATATTAAAGCGATCACGCCACCATCTGCCAATTTGTTGATACGCTTTGAGAGTATCCTTTACCTGCAAAATTGGGTATTGTGGATCTTGATAATCAAAATCAACAATTGCTGCTAAAGCACCCTTAGCAATGGCAGAACAGACAAACTCATGTCCATCAAACTTCTCCCCCCGTAAAGCCACAAACACTTCTCCTGGCTTGATGATACGGGTATCTGTTTGGATACCTTGACTTAATTGTCCTAAGGCTGCTGTTGATAAGTTTGCAGCCTTGGCATTGAGAACGTCAATTAGTTGGTTGAGGGTGGCAGAACAAGCCATAATCTTAGAGAGTGTTTAGATTGTAAAATAATAGTTTATTCAATTGTGTAAATATACCTTCCCTGGTTGACTGACAAAAGTCTTGGAAGTGTTGAAATTTCGTAGGTTGGGTGTCGTCCCTCCACCCAACGCAATCGGTTGCGGTTGTTGGGTTGAAGCATCAAACCCAAGCTACATCAAAACGATTTGTCAGTCAATCAGCCTTGTTCCCAGTTGTTAGCAAGATAATCTCCCTTTCATCCTATAATTTTTTGGCAAATAAAATAAACTAATAAAGTAAATATTATCACACATACTTCTCCATTCAGATATAAATTCACCTCAACAAGAACACAGAAACCGGGTTTATTGAAAATAGTTAACTGCAAACAGCCTAATTTTTGATTTAATAAACCTGGTTTCTCAAGCAAGTTAAATGTTGCTTTTTTTCCCACAACTTTTCCAGTTTTGGGGAATGCAAGTCCTTTAACGATTACATTTGATACTCCTGTTACTGGTGCGGGAACTCAGATAGCTGTAGACGACACTGCCAATTTTACTGTTTTTATCTCAGCTTTTGACGAAAATAATCATCTTTTAGGAACTTTTGCACAGCCTGGAACCTCTTCCCTAGAACTAGATAATTCCGCAATATTTCTAGGGGTTGTGAGTCACACTTCCAACATTAAAACTCTAGTCTATAGTTCCTCTGAACCGGAAAAAACATTTGCCATTAACAAACTTAGCTTGGTGAGAGTACCCGATTCTTCTTCTACCATCGGTCTGCTAGCCTTTGGTATTTTAGGCACAAATTCAATTCTTAAGCGCAAACTCAAACAGTCCTAATTAGATAGATTCATAGTATTTCTCTCTCAAATGAGTAAATTTTTGTAATACTGTTCTAATAAGTGTTGGTTACACTAGGAGAATATACTCATGTTTTTATTAATGGAAGCAGGGGTGACAGCAGCGGGGAACCAATTTCCTTTAGCTTTTACATTGGTCTATGTGGTGGGTTTTATTGCAGCTGTGACTATTGGTTCGATTGCTTGGTACAACTCCAAACGTCCCCCCGGTTGGGAAAATAAAGATCGTCCCAACTTTATTCCTGGACTCGACGAAGAAAAAAATCAGGAATAGTTAGGAGTTTGGAGTTAGGAGTTTGGAGTTTGGAGGTAGGAGTTTGGAGTTTGAAATTAGGAGTTTGGAGTTTGGAGTTTGGAGTTTGAAATTAGGAGTTTGAAATTAGGAGTTTGGAGTTTGGAGTTAGGAGTTTGAAATTAGGAGTTTGGAATTAGGAATTAGAAGTTTGGAATTAGGAATTAGAAGTTTGGAGTTTGGAATTAGGAGTTAGGAATTAGGAGTTTGGAGTTTGGAGTTTGGAGTTTGGAGTTTGGAATTAGGAGTTTGGAATTAGGAGTTTGGAATTAGGAGTTTGGAATTAGGAGTTTGGAATTAGGAATTAGGAATTAGGAGTTTGGAGTTTGGAATTAGGAGTTAGGAATTAGGAATTAGAACTGATGAATTGTTAATCCCACCTTGTCTTCCTTGTCTTCCTTGTCTTCCTTGTCCTCCTACTCCCCCATCTCCCCACTCTCCCCACTCTCCCCACTCTCCCCATCTTTCCATCTCCCCACTCTCCCCATCTTTCCATCTCCCCACTCTCCCCATCTTTCCATCTCCCCACTCTCCCCATCACCCCAGTCCTAACTAATTTTGCACCTCAATCCAACGACGGTATAGCTTTTGAATCCTTTTCAATAAAGAATTCAAACCAGAGTGGCTTGACTCTTTTTCGTGAGATAATTCTTGCAACTTCGTTAACAATTTTGCTTCTTCCATAGCTACTTCACCATCACTGTAAATTAAGCCGCTAATAGCTTGAATTAATTGTTGGTAATCTTCCTCTGTGGGCTTATTTCCTAAATATTCATTTACCCACTGATAGCATTGTTCTGGCTTAACAACTCGCAATTCATAAAGCCAAGGCTTAATCTCTGGGTCATCATTCAAGCCTTGTTCCTCGGCTATTTTACGTAGATATTCCCTTTCTTCTACTTGAATTTTACCATCCAGCCAAGCAGCTCCAATTAAGATTTTTACTAAGTTTTTGACGTGAGAACTATTAACCATTTTTTTGTCCTTTTTGATTTGTTTTTGCAATTTTGAGAAAATCATTTTTTCATTTTTTAATGATTAATGACTAAAATTCCAAATTGGTAATAGAGTAAATTTTGGTAATTACCAATTACTAATTACCAATTACCAATTACGTAACTAATTCTACAATCACATATATTCTGAACCATTAATGATTGGTTTTTCTTAACCGCACCATAAAAAAACCATCCATATCCCGTTGATGGGGTAAAACTTTGATCCAGCCTGGGGAAGTAGAATAAAAAGCCACAGGGGAATCCAGCCTAGGAGGTTCAATTTGCCAAGTTGGATTTTCAGCCAAAAATTTGGCAATCACAGCTTCATTTTCTGCTGGATGTAGAGTACAGGTTGCATACACCAACACACCTCCATTCTTGACAAAAGTTGACGTATGTGATAATAATTGTTGTTGCAATAATGATAATTCGTGGACATTTGCTGGTGTTTGTCGCCAACGTGCATCAGCGTGACGGTGGAGAGTTCCCAATCCCGAACAGGGTGCATCTAATAACACCCGGTCGGCTGTATTCTCAAATTGGGGTAAATTGCGACTATCACCAGTGTAAATTTGAATAGACTGTAAATGCAAGCGTTGGGCATTTTGCTGGAGTTTACGCAGTCGGGAAGCCGTGCGATCGCACCCCCAAATTGTCCCTGTATCCCCCATTAATTCCGCGATATGGGTAGTTTTCCCTCCCGGTGCAGCACAAACATCAATCACCACTTCTCCCGGTTGAGGATCGAGTAAATAACCCACAAGTTGGGCACTACTATCTTGTACAGTCCACCAACCATCACTAAAACCAGGTAAATTTTTAATTGCACCGGGACTACCAAGTAATCGCAAAGCTTGGGGCAGATGGGGAAGAGGTTTACATTCCACACCAGCAGCTTGCAAAGCCTTCTGGACTTGTTCAACCGAAGCACGCAAAGGGTTAATCCGTAAATCAATGGCTGGGGTTTGATTCATCCATGCACACAATTGTTCCGTCTGTGCAAAACCCCACTGTTCCAACCACACTTCAATAATCCAGTCCGGGAAACTATGTAAAATACCCAAACATTCCACCGGGTTTTCCGGTAGTTTCAACGAGATTGAGGATTGGAGACTAGGGACTGGGGAATTGCATATTTCCTCCCCCTCTCCCCTATCTCCCCCCTCTCCCCTATCTCCCCCCTCTCCCCTATCTCCCCCCTCTCCCTTATCTCCCCCCTCTCCCTTATCTCCCCCTCTCCCCCTCTCCTCTTCCACCAGTCGGACATACTGACGCAATAAGCCATTGACAAAACCCGTTAGTCCCGAAAAGCCATTTTCTTTCGCTAGTTCCACCGTGGTATTGACAGCAGCACTGGGGGGAATTCTGGCTTGAAAACAGAGTTGGTATAAACCGAGATGGAGAATTGTCCGTAAATCTTTTGGTTGCTGGTGGGATTTCTTTTTAGCTAATTGGTCGATGATTGCGTCAAGGGTGCGCTGTCTTCTCGTACACCCATAAACCAATTCTGTCACCAGACGGCGATCGCTATCAGCCAAATCAAATTTTTGCAGTACTCTGTCTAAGGCTACATCTACATAAGCCCCCTTGTGAACATTTCGCAAGGCAATAAAAGCTAATTGACGGGGAGAAACCATTTGATATCAGTTAACAATCAATAGTTATCTATTATCTCCCTTGTCTTGCTTTTATTTTATCGTGCCATTAAATCAAAGACTACCTATTCGTAACAAGTTAAAAAGGAGTGAATTTTGTCAATACCTCCAGGTATAGAAATAAATCTGCATAATAATGATACATTTTCAACCAATTCCTACTCCAATCATTAGACATAGGCGTGAAAATTAAATATGCATTGTCCAAAACCCTTGTTCGGTGACGTTGCATTGCAACGTCACCGAACATTCTTTTCCACCAGATGTCTATTTAGATAGCTATATAGTTTATTAGCATTGCTTGGAGTACACCTCTACTTATCACTTGCTCAAAATTACAGCATATTTTATCTTTATGAGGTACAGTCGGACGGGCAAGGATGCCCGTTCTACAATAGTTTTACAATTTATTTTTGTACCTCATTTACTTGCAAAATGCTATATGTGTTTACCCTTTAGCTCATGTAGGTTTTATGTGTATAGTAACATTGCTATTTAGCGCCCCATTATGGTATTACTTTTACACAACAATTATGATTTTTCCTATGTTTTTTTTGATAATTAACAACTTGATTTAGTAGTTTAGACAATTGAAATCTTAAGCAAAACATAAAAATATTATGAAAGATACAGAAATAATACTGAATAAAGCAGTTGTCCTAATTCTCAAATATTTAGAAAGTAATTTGCATCCAGATACAAAAGTCGTTAATTATCAAACTGCTAATGTTCTTAAGGAAAAACTCGATTTAACTTTACCAGATGATGGGGTTAGTTTAGAAGAGTTAATTCCTGTAATAGAATCTTACCTTCAATATAGTGTCAGAACAGGTAGCACTCAATTTTTCAATTTACTTTTTAGTGGATATAGTATTCCGGGAATATTAGCAGAAATGGTGACAAGTGCAACTAATACGACAATGCACACCTATGATGTTGCACCAGTAGCTACTCTGATGGAAATGGAATTGATTAAACATTTGAACAGTTTAGTGGGGTTTAATCAAGGTGAAGGTTTGATGGTGACGGGGGGAAGTAATGCTAATCTGATCGGAATGCTTTGTGGACGACATCAAGTTTTACCTGAAGCTAAATTTAAGGGGTTGGGTAATCATCAGTTAGTAGCATTTGTTTCCGAACAGGCTCATTATTCTTATTCCAAAGCTGCTAATTTGTTAGGAATCGGAATCGAAAATTTAGTTAAAATTAAGTCTGATGTTGATGGGAGGATGATTCCAGAAGAATTAGAAGCTGGAATTCAACAGAGTTTATCAGAGGATAAAACACCTTTTTTTGTTGGTGCAACTGCGGGAACTACTGTTTTAGGAGCTTTCGATCCTTTACCTGCTATTGCAGAAATTACCCAGAAATATAGATTGTGGCTGCATGTAGATGGTGCTTGGGGAGGTCCTGTTTTATTTAGTGAAAAATACAAGGATTTATTAGCAGGAAGTGAATTAGTTGATTCTTTTACTTGGGATGCCCATAAGTTAATGGGAGTTCCTTTAATTTGTTCAGCTATTTTAGTCAAAAATAAAGGAATATTGAAAAATGTTTGTTCTGGAGGAGGTACAGATTATTTATTTCATGATAATGAAAATGAGTCCTATAATTTGGGTCAGATTTCATTACAATGTGGTCGGAAAGTAGATGCACTAAAATTATGGCTGTGTTGGAAATACTACGGTAAAAAAGGTTATGAAAAACAGATAGATAGTTTATTTGAGCTTGCTAATTATGCAACAGAGTATATCCGCAGTTGTGACAATTTAGAATTGATAGCTGAACCAAAATATTTGAATATTTGTTTTCGTTATATTCCTACAAAAATAAAGCTTGATGATAGTGCATTAGACAAGCTTAATTTAGAAATACGTCAAATATTAATTAACTCAGGAGAAACTTTTGTTAACTATGCTCATCATCAAGGTAAGATTATCATTCGTTTGATTTTGGCTAATTCTGAACTGCAAAAAGCAGATATAGAAAAGTTTCTCCATAATTTAGTTAATGCTGGTAAGATATACGAAGCTAGTGAAGTATATAAAAGAACATAAAATAACAATTCCTAAAGTAAGTTTTCCCGTCTTTTACGACGCTTAACTTGAATCCAATTGAGTTGTTATATAGCCTTTCTCAGTCTGGTGAAGTACAGATGAAATTACTAAAATTATTGTGGGGTAGAGAGCAGCGCGTTGCGGAGCCAGTCACGTGCGCGGGTTAAGAGCGTTGAGTGAACTGGCGTTGGGGTACTCTCCGTAGACGCGGTAGACGAGGGTCACTCGGCTTCTTTTGAGAGTGCGGCTTCTTTTGAGAGTGAAGCCTCCCGACCGTCGTCTACCCCCCGTTGTAGCGACTGCGGGGCATCCTTGCCTGCCCTTTTGTACTTCAGCAGATTAGGAAGCGCTATAAG